>JAIOSJ010000233.1 GCA_021107705.1 Thermoanaerobaculales bacterium
ATTACAGGAGGTTACAAGCCGTACTCAACATAATCCGTCGCGCTACATATCCGCACGTCCCGTTGAGGCGCAGTTCCCTCGATTATTCGAGACCATCACTCCGGCCTGAAGGGCCGCATGCAATCCGTTCGACGGATTGCCCGGGAGGCGATCTCACACCTCTCCGTACGCCGCCCACAGCAATAGAGCGTAGGCACGACCGACGGGGATGACACGGTTTACCGGCGGCTCCAGTTGGAGTTCCCAGTCACGCCGGTTTTTTCTCCGGCGCACCTCGGTCACGCGATCCGGGTTGACGGCGAACGACCGGTGTACCTGCACCATCGAGTCGGCCGAGAACATCGCCAGCAGTTCCCCGAGGGAGCGCACGTCACGATGTCTGCGCCGCCCGCGGGTGCGCACCACCGTCTCGTCACCGTCGGCCTCGAGCAGAAACACTTCGTCTGGCTCGACCGGCACGCGTCGCCCGTCGCCCAGGTGTAACAACACACGTCTTGCTCTTTCGTTCATGCTGCCAATATACCATTAACGGTCCCCCGTGGGAATGAACAGTCTGAAACCTGTATCTACCAGTCTGCCAGGGGAAGGAGCTACTCTGATGTCCGAGATCAAGGCGCCGCGGGAAAGTCGTACGAGGCACCTTCCGGTAGATCGGTTTCGCATAACCGCGGCTCATTTCCCCGATGTCTTGATCGCCCTCCGTAGAGTGGCCCGGTTCGAATCACCGGCCTTCTGGTGTGGCTTTCGCCACCCCAGCGTCGCATTGTCTGCGGGGCGGGGAAGGTGGGCTGGAACAAACGGAAAGCCGGCCCCGCAGACAACGCGAGCGACGGCCTGCCTCGTTTCCGGGAGAATCAATTTTGAACGCCCTACCCGCGGATTCTCAGGTCGGACCTTTTGCGTCCACGCGAACGAAACGACCCGCAGCAAAAGGTCGGACCATGCACCCCCGTCCGAGACGCCGTTTCGTGGTGTTGAGGTCCCACAATCTCGATCACCGGGTCGGCGGAGCGTTCACAGAAACGCGAATGGCGCTTCTCAGCGGAACGTGGTTATGCGGCAATGTGTCGAATCGCTTTCCGCCAACCAGTCGCCACCCTCACAATGCCGACACCTGGCAATTCACGGGCAGGCCGCCTCGACCTCGGTTCTCTCGGGAACGAGGTAGGCCGCCGCTCGCGTATGAAGCGAAGCCGCAGTCCCTGCATTTAGCTTTCTCGCGGCTTCGCTTCATAGCGACGCTGAGACGCCGGGAAGCGTCTCAGAAGGCCGGGGATCCACGAAGGACGAAAATTATCGATTCCCCCAATAACCTGGCCGTTGATGCTGATGAGCAACCGCAACCACTTCAATCTGTGAGCCACGAGTTCGGTAGACAATCACGTATGGGTAGGTGCGCATCACATAGCGCCTGCAGTTGTTCTCAGACCGTTGACATGCTTCAGGATGCTTGGAAATCAGGTCAAAACCGCGTGCGAGCTCTGCAAGAAAACCTCGAGAGGTTTCGTGCGATCGTCCTTCGTACCAAAGACGCGCGTGCCTGGATTCTGCGATTGCGGCTGGGTGAAAAACGAATCTACTCGGGCTCATGAGCCTGGCCGAAAATCATGCTTCGTACCTGGTCCCATGGGACCATCTCCACCTCTCCAGCATCGATCTCAGCCAGGCGCCGTTCGATTTCCTTGCTCCAAGCTTGTTCTACTCCCTCTTCTTCGAGCCCTTCCAAACTGCGTAACAAGACCGCTGCCATCTCAGCACGTTGGGCTTCAGGGAGTTGAAGTGCCTCGTCAAGTAAGTGTTTCGCCTGGTCTACCATGCCTCGATTTTACCACGAGGGGAGTTACATTTTGGCTTCAGAAGGCCGGGGTTACGCAAAAACCCAGACCCAACAACCCCTACTCACCCTCCCCGATCCACTCGGCCAGGTCGCGCAGTTTTTCGGGATCAAGCACGGTGACCCCGTCACTGCCGACTTCAAACACCCCCGCCTCTTCCAATTTTCGAAAGGTGCGGGAGAGGACCTCGGGCGCGGTGCCACACTGGGCGGCGACCAGATGTTTCGGCGCCCCGAAGGGGAGAAAATCACCTTGGGCAATGTTCTTCCCACCTGTGTGAGCCAGGAGATAGACCGCCAGCCTCTCCTCGACCCTCCTCTGTGTGAGCAGTTGAAGTTTGCCGGCCATCCGTCGGGTCCAGGTCGCCATCGAAGCCATCATCGCGAGGCCCAGCCCCGGGTCAGTCCGTACGAGGGCCAGCAGTATCTTGCGTGGGAGTCGCCAACAGGCCGAGGCTTCCACCGCTTCGGCGGTGGCCGGATAGGTACCGCTGCCGAAGAGCGCTACCTCGGCAAAACTCTGGCCCGGCCGGACCAGGTGAATGAGCAGCTCACGCCCCTTCTCCGAATAGCGCACCAATTTCAGACGCCCTTCGAGAAGAACGAACACAGCCTCGGCCGACTCTCCCTCGTGAAAGAGGATTCCGCCCTTCGTAAGCCGCTGTTCGGCGCCGGCAGCGATGACCCGTTCCCGGTCGTCATCCTCGAGATGAGCGAGCAGGGCAACTTCTCGAAGGAGATCCATGTTCATCAAAGGATAATAGCGGAATTCCCTTGATATTCAGCCCGATTTTCTCAGCCGTCTTCCGGCGGGGCCATGCCGCCGACATGACTGTAGGTCGGAGATTCCATTTCCTGGATCCGGTAGTTGTATTCCTGCTCTGAAATGTTGTTGTGCCAATGCCCGGTCACGCGGAAGCCACCGACAATCACGAGCCAGACTCCGACCGCTACGGCAACCACCGTCGCCGGACGAAGACGGCGTTTCCACCCTCCAACGATCTCGGGACCACGCATGGCGAGGCAACCATCTACCTGACAGGCCACAACGCAGTCCTGGCAACCCGTGCACTCGATGGAGGAGACACGGCCCAGTCGGTGGACCGGCAATCGCGCCGGACACACCGCCGTGCAGGCCCGGCAATCGGTGCAGATATCGGCGTCCCGACCTACCTTGAAGAAGGCGAAACGCCCCAGCACGCCCACCAGAGCGCCGTAGGGGCACAGGTAACGGCACCAAAGATCGCGAACAAAGATCGATCCCACAACAAGAATTCCGATCACCGCAACCGTCAAACCACTGGGAGGAGCAAAGAAGCGCCACATCTTGGCATCGACGACGCGGGCATAGGGACTCAACAAGAAGTCCTCAATAGCCTGGGGAGACATCGCAAACCACACCGCCCAGGCAAAGAAACCGAAGAGCAGGAACTTAATGCCTCTGAGCGGAATGTCGAGCCATTTTGGGGGTGTGAGCGTCGTCCCGATCATTCTCACCCCCAATCGACCGAGAATCTCGGACAGCCAACCGACTGGGCACAGGTGAGAACAGAAACTCTTGGCCACCACAACCGACATCAGGCAGATGCCGAGGAAGATCGCCAACCCGGCCGGATGGATCGGATCGATCTCTCCGGTGTAAAGCAGATGGCGGGTCGCCATCATGCCGTCAATGGGCAGAAAGCCCTCGGCGCCCGGGGGCCGCGAGACCGACGGCATGCGACCGGCGAGGTGGGCCGAAACCCACAACGTGAACTGAATTCCAATGGCGACGATAACGATCGTCATGATGATCTGGGCCCATCGTCGAGCGGGAAGAACTGGACTGAGCTTCATGCGCCCTCCACTCGGCCATTCTGACCCATTTTTCCGAAATTGGAATTGATCGGGGTCAAAGAGGCCAATGCGGTACACGCTCCTTGAGGCCCGGCCGGAAACCCCCTCACGGCTGCAAATCGCGACTGAGGCGACGCCCACTCTGGGGCCGGCGACCCAGAGCGGGTCCCTATCTGTGTTTCAAAAAGTTGAAGTAGAACGACTACGCCTGCGGCCTTCCGGAAGCACATCTCACACCTCCTCACGCTTCTCGCTTCGCGAGGGGTTTTCGGCCGGGCCTCTAGCCGGTGAACAACTCATCGAGAAACGGTACAATGCCCGGAACGGAGGTTTTCATGAAATTTCAGGGATCGACTGTCATCGTCTTCGCCTTTGTGGCCGTTGCTTTTTTCGGCCTTGCTGCGCCCGGTATGACCGGCGAAACCTCCCCGGCTCTCAACGACGCCAGGGTGCAGGAAGTCATCACAATGGTGAAGGGCGGTCTGTCCCTCGACCTCCTGATCGTCAAGATCAACGACATCGGAAACTTCCCCGAGCTGAGCGGTTCAGACCTTGTCGCTCTCAAAGGCAAGGGGGTCTCTGAGCGAGCTCTCGTACGCATGGTCGAACTCGAAGAGCCGCCGATGAGCCCGGCCCCGCCGGAAGAGCCTCCACCAGCCATGATCCCACCACCGGTCGAAGCGCCCGCAGCCGCTGAAGGCCCGGCAGCCGCCCAGGCCCCGAAGGCGTTCCTTCGCGTCGAGATCGAAAGACCATTCATGATCACCTACTACGAAGTCGCCCTTGACGGCGAGGTCCTCGCACACAAGGGCAAACTGTGGGATGGAACGTCCGAACCCGGACAGAAGCTCAAACGTCCCAGCCGAATCGGTCGGCGTAAGATCACCCAGTTCACAGCGCTGGAGACCGAGGTCAGTCCAGGCGCCCACGAGGTGGCCGCCGGCTTCGCAGTCACCTGGGTGGAAGACGATTCAGACGACAATGACGATTGGGGAGAATTCGCCCACGAGTTCTATGTGAATCGTGGCGTGCGGGCCATCGCTGAAAAAGATGAGCATCCCGGAGAATGGTTCGAGGCATCCACAGCGACGTGTGACGTCGAGCTGGGCCAAACCTGTGTGGTCAAGGTCCTTTTCGAGAAAAGAGCCCCGTCCGCTTTCGGGGGTCTGTCGAACTACAGTGTGAGTTACAAGGTGGAAGTGGAGTAGGAAAGGCGGCAACGATCGAAAACAGCAACCTGTAACAAGCCTGCCCCCCTGCGCTTTCGACCTCTTCGACCCTTTTGACCTCTTTGACCCGCGACCCCCGGCTGAATTCCTACTCTTACACTTTTGAACTCTTCAACTCTTGTACTTTTGTATCTGTCCTAAACTGAGCGATTCTGCGGGATGAGATGTGCCGAGGTCTTGAGGCTCCAGTGCTTGCAAAAATCGCAGGCATACCCGGTGGTCTGTCGAGGCTTTTTGCAAGTACCTGGAGGCCAAGAGATTGGTACAGATCGCCCGTGAGAATCGCTCAATTTAGGTCTGTGTTTCCTGTGACCTTTGTGACCAGCCCCACGACTCTCGCAACCGCCTCGTTACCCCCGGCTTCGACATCGATGACATGCGCATCGGTTGCCGACAGGGCGGCGAGGAGAGCCGGCACCAGGTGTCGGCGAACAACCAGAATCAAGACCCTGGGAGGCCGTGACTCCAGAGCCCGGCGCAGGGCCGGCATATGACCCTGACCCCGGAGTTCGACCGGACCCAATTCATCCACAACCAAGATTGCGTCCTTGGGCACAAAGGCCAGGGCCTGCCGAGCCAGTTCCAGACCCTCCTCCTCGAATGGAAACCCGGTTCCGTGCTGACCTGACTCCCGGGAGGTCCTCCGGGCCAGGAGCGCCTCCCTCCCGGTCCAAAGGTCTCTGATCGAAAAACCGACTTTGGTTCCGTCCTGAAACTTCCCGGGCTGGATCAATCCGGCCACAGCAAACCCATCTCGATCCAAGTGTTCGAGAGTCCGTTCCAACACCGTCGTCTTTCCGGTTCCCGGTCGTCCCGTCAGGACAATGACGGGCGCGGGACAGACGAGAGTCGCCTGCCGGGGCCTGACGAGGGCCGAGTGGCCGCGAAGGGCCGCGGCGCCCGCCGCATCGTCGGCAATCCGTACGGTGTGAGCCAGCAAAACCTCGGCCAGGGCCGGGAGACTCTTCCATGCCTCCAGCCTCGAAACTGATCGCACCCGATGAGCGATCCAGACCTGGCGCCCGGCGACCACCAGGCGGGGCAGCGCATTGAGAGCCAGACCGAAAACCAGACCGAGGCGCTCGAAACCCAACCGTCGAAAGGCGCCCAGTACGGCATCGGCATCGATGGATCTCGACACCACGCCGGCCACCAGCCAAAGGACCAGCAATCGGGCCAGCAGCATTCCCCCCACCTCGAATCCCCAGGTGAGCCCCGACGACCAGGCCACCGCCGAACCCCCGACGGCCGCCGCAAAGATCGCCGCCAGCACGAATGCCAGGCGCAGAGCCGAGCGCAGGACCGCCTTGTCCACCCAGGCAGTCGCACCAAGGGCCAGGACAAAGCCCAGAACCGGCGCCCACCACCACGGCAGAAACACCAGGATGCATGCCAGAAAAAGGGCCACTGAAGCAAACCCTCGCCTCATCGGGCCAACCTCTCATTCACTCCTGACGATACGCTCCAGGCCCACCAGCCGGCCAGGGCGCCGACGCCGGCCGCAACGGCGATCACCCCGCCCAAGACCGCGCCGGCGGAGAACACCCCAAGCCCCAACCAGGCCAATGCCTCTTGGGCAGCCTGAGCTGTAGCCGCCACCGTGTCGCGACCGGCGACCACCCATACCATCAGGGTCATCTGCACGGGTGCCAAACCCAGGACGATGGCGCCCCCTACGACTGCAGACACTCGGCGGGAACCGAGAACGTCGAAGACCAGCTCGATCACCAGGGCCTCGACAAGGATCCCGATCAAGGGCCCCGGATAGAGTCCGCCCAGGGTAAAAACCTTGAGAAAGGCGGCGATCAGGCCGGCAAGGAGGCACACCCCGGGACCCCCGCGAAGCCGCCTCAGCGTCACAAGGCACACCAGACCCAGGGCCGCCATCACCATACCCCGCACCGGAAGCCGGCTGAGGTGAAGCGCCGTTCCGACACTCAGCTCCAGAGCGCCCCACAGGGCGCCTATCAATGCCGCCGCCGTCCATGGTCGAGCGTCGGTCATTGGGTAACCTCTTCGAGACCAGTCGAACTGAGCCTGAGGTGGCGGTGAGCCGCTGCGACCAGCTCCAAACGATGGGTGATGATCACATATGCGCGGCCCCTGGCCGCCCGACGAACAACCAGCTCCATGAAATCGACGACGTCCTGCGCATCGAGGCCCTGGGCGGGTTCGTCGATGATCAACACCGCCGGCTGCAAGACGTCATGTGCGGCATGAACCAGGCGCTGGCGTTCACCCCGACTCAGGCTCCAGGGAGTCCGGGCGGCCAGGGCCTCCAGGCGATGCCGGCGCAAGACTCTGGCCACCTCGCCGATCGGGGCGCCGCAGACCCTCAGTTCACCCTCAACTGTTGCGGCAAATAGCTGCAACTCAGCCTCCGGCATCATCAAGGCGGGTCGTCGGGAGTCGGACACACGGCATGAACCGGCCTCTGGTACGGCATGACCGGCCATCACCCGTGCCAGACTCGACTTGCCGACGCCGTTGTCGCCGGTCAAGACGACGATCTCCCCTTCCCGCACTTCGAGGTCGATCGGCTCGAAGAGACGTCGATCACCGGCCCTCACCGAAAGACCCCGCGCCTCGAACACCACTCGATCGCCGGGCTGATGCTCCGGCGGTGAAATCGCCGGTGGTTCCGGAGGGGCGATTCGCTCCAGCCGTCCGCCCTCCAACTCCATCCACCGACTGACGGCGGCGCCCAATCGCCAGCCGCTATGCTCAGCGGCGATCACTGCGCCTCCTGAGACCGACACCTCGGCCAAAGCCTCCGCCAGGGCCGCAGAACCACCTGAATCCAGATGGGCCGTCGGCTCGTCCAGCACCACCGGACGGGGGGCGGCCAAGAGCGCCGCCGCCAAGGCGACTCGCTGACGCTCACCGGAAGACAGTTCAACGATCCGACGATCCATCAGCGGTCCGACCCCCAGCCTCTCCTCGACGGACACTTGGCACCCCGCCTCACCGTAGAGCCTTTTCGCCGCCGCCAGTTCCTGGCGCGCCGTCGGCAAGAAGAGCTGGGCCTCCGGCCGATCCAGGCAACTCCCCATCAGATGCGCCCTCTGCCCAGGGTCGAGATCGTCCAATGACTCCCCACCAAGTTCGATGCCACCGGTGACCTCAGCCGACACGAACCACGGTGTCAGCCCGTTGATGACCCGCAACAGCGTGCTCTTTCCGGCGCCGGAACGACCGAGCAAACCGACGACTTCACCCTCCTCAACGGAGAAGTCGAGGTCGCGCAACACCGGCGTCCGACGCCCTGAGGGCGTGACACTCAGGCTTCTGCCGACCAAAGGACCGCCGTTCCTCACCATGGTTGGAGATGCCCGGTCGGCGAACGCTTTGAGTGGCTACAATCGACGTTCGATGTTCGACGTTCGATGTTCGATGTCTTCTGACCAGAGATTTCGAAGCCGATCACCCTCCCGGAGAGGTCCTTGACGGTGCGGGGTCGGTCCATGGCGTGAGTATATCCTTAGCCCGGACAGAGCACCTGGTTGCCCGGTTCGCGGCTCCTACGGGTCCAAACCTGGGTGGTCCATAGGATTCCACACACGAACGAAGCCGACATTTTGAAAGTCCTTGAGGTTGGCCGTCGCGAAGTCCGTAACTCCGTGATGCTGTAACGTCAAAGCGAGACGAAGATCGATAATCCTTCGGCGCGCGAACTGCTCAGTTTCGGCAGCTTCCCAGACTTTCGGCATTATTGGCGCATTCTCAACCAGTCTCCACTTTGCATTGTTTCGAAAGGCTTGGCAAATGGCAACTGCTTCGGGAGCCGCCAGAGGTGTGCGGAGGACTGCAGGATTGCGAAGAAGGAGGTAGAACTCCACCAATACGAGTTCACAGATAACCACGTCGTCCCTACAGGCAATGTCTTGAAGAAACCCCAACGCACGTGGATTCTCGAGGCAATCGGCATTCTGAGCATAGAGCAGAATATTGGTGTCAACGGAAATCATCATTCGCCCGTTCCTCAGCCATCAGCCGCCAGTCTTCGACCGGGGCCAAAAAGCTGCCCAGGTGCTGCGGCGTAGGAGGAGACCAGGGAACCTTCATCTCCTGTATCGACGGGTAGACCCTTGTAATGTACTCGATTCCCCGGCGGACAACTTCGGCAAACGAAATCTCCCGTTCGCCCGCAACCCGTTTTGCCTCTTTGTAAAGGGCGTCCGGCAACTGAATCTGAGTTCTAATCATGATGACATATTATCATCATGGCAAAATGATGTCAAAGGCGACTCCGGCTCCGTTCGCCCAAATGAATAGTCCAGGGACGGCCCCGAGGGGCAGCCCTCGACACAGGTTCCGCAGTTGGTGCATCCATCGAGGTATTTCATGTGGCGGGGGTCGATATTCCAGGGGCACTTGACGAAGCAGACAGCGCCTTGAAGTGCCGGCCGGCAGGTCGGTTCGGACCAGGCAATGGTCAGGGTCTTCCTCAGGCGCAACAGGACCAAGATCGATCCGACCGGACACAGGGCACGGCACCACAGGCGGCGCGGGAGCACGACCTCAAGAACCAGCAACGCGCCCAAAAGCCCGAGGGTTCCGGCGGTCGCCCCACCCAGGAAGATGATCTCCATCGGCAGGACGCTCATCAGTCGCGGTGCGGAGATGGTCGCCGCAAGCGGCATCCCGGTCGCCAGACCCAGCAAGAGCACGCCTCCCAGAAATGACCAGCGGAGCGGCCCCAACCACGAAGG
>JAIOSJ010000389.1 GCA_021107705.1 Thermoanaerobaculales bacterium
CCCGGCCTCGATGCCGGTGATCCCGCCCTCCTCACCGCTGCCGAGGAGCTGGGGATCGAGGGTCATGTCGAGGGTGGTGGGATCCTGCGACTGGATTCCGTTGGCGACGGCGGAGGCGTAGGCGAGCACGGCGCCGGAGGCTCCGGTAACCTCCACGCGCAGAGCCCCTCCGTCCATAACGGCGCCTGGCGCGAGGCTCGCAAGGGAGCGTTGCAATGCGAAGTACGGACCCAGGGTGAAGCTGCCGGAGCCAAGCTGCGAACCGTTGCTGTCCAGAAGGGTCACTTCAACATGGGCTGTAGAGCCGCTTGTCTCGACGAGACCGAAGTTGGTACGGAAGCTCTCGTCGGCCGGTTGGAGGATCCCGGGTACCTCGACACTCTGCCCGGGCACGATGGCGAAGTTAGTGGGTATCCCAGCCATAAGCTGGCCCTGGGACTCACTGATAGCGTCCCCGAGCTGATTGAAAACCCGGGCGCCACATGAACACCGGCCGCCAGTTCCTGCTCATTTTGTTCTCCTTCGTCGGGCTCCATTCTAACTCCTCAATTGCAACCCGACTCCTTCGGGACGATTATAGTACGGAGAGAACGCCTTCGCCCTGCCCAGTTTTGCGGTGACCCCCATCAGAGTTCAGGCTTGGAGGATGGACGAAGGTTTTCGACAAGCTCCCGGACGAGGACAAGGCCACCGTCAAGGCGATCCTCGACACATTCATTCTCAAGAGCAAGTTTCGGGAGCTGGTTGGGGTGGCGCCGGCAGGTTGATCAATCGTCGGAATCGTCTGACCTGGTACCGTTAGAATGCTGTATGAAATGGGATCAAGATCTTGACGGCCCCGCCCTCCGAATAGCGGCCACAAATCACTCGCCTCTACGAGTGATTGCTGGGCCGGGTACAGGCAAGACGTTTGCTCTGATGAGGCGCGTCACGCGTCTCCTTGAGCAAGGTGTTTCGCCGAAGCGCATCCTGGTTGTGACGTTCACCCGCACGGCGGCTCGCGACCTACAGCAGGAAATCAAAGAGCTCGGTGTCGGCGGCGCCGACAAGGTGAAGGCCCGCACCCTACACTCGTTTTGCTTCGGGCTCCTTGGGCGCGAAGAGGTGTTTTCACATACCGAGCGTATCCCACGGCCCTTGTTGGGCTTCGAGGAGAAGTTCTTGCTGCAGGATCTTGCTGGCGGGCAGTTCGGAGGAGTACGAGACTGCACCAAACGGCTTGCGGCTTTCAATGCAGACTGGGCCAGATTGCAGACCGATGAGCCGGGTTGGCCCAGTGACCCGACGGATCGGGCCTTTCACCTTGCGCTCCAGCAATGGCTGAAGTTTCACGGGGCGATGTTGATTGGCGAGATCGTGCCGGTGACGCTCGAATACCTGAGGGATAACCCCCTTTCCGGCAGCCGAGAGACATTCGATCATGTGATCGTTGATGAGTACCAGGACCTGAATCGGGCGGAGCAAGAGCTGCTTGACCTAGTTGCCGAAGGTGGGTCGCTCGCTGTCGTCGGGGACGAGGATCAGTCGATCTACTCCTTCAAGCACGCTCACCCTGAAGGCATCGCGAGCTTCGCACACACCCACGACAATACGCACGACGAGGCCCTCGGCGCGTGCCGGCGGTGCCCACGGTTGGTGATCGACATGGCCAATCACCTCATCGCAAACAACCAGGCACGACAGCCTCGGGTTCTCGAAGCAATGACGGGTTGTACAAACGGGGAAATCCACGTGGTTCAGTGGGGTTCGATGGAGGCCGAAGCGGAGGGCATCGCACGTTTCATCAAGGCGCGCATTCAGGCGGGAGAGGTCGAGCCAGGACGAGCGCTTGTGCTGGCACCGAGGCGGCAGTTCGGATACGCCATCCGCGATGCACTCAATCGGCTACAAACGCCAGCGCACAGCTTCTTCCATGAGGAGGCGCTCGAAGGCAATCCGAAGCAGACCACGGGTTGGGAGCCCCAGGAGGCGTTCACTCTACTCACGTTGCTTGCTGACCCGAATGACGCTGTCGCACTGCGGTGCTGGTGTGGATTTGGAAGCTCGACGCTGCGAAGCAACCCATGGAACAGACTGCGGGTGTACTGTGAGGACGCTGGATTGACCCCACACGAGGCGCTGGAGAGGATCACCGCCGGTGAGGTCAAGGTCGCCTACACCACTGGTCTCGTGCCCAGATTCCAAGCGTTAGAAGCCAAGCTCGAGGGAATCGCCACTCTCAAAGGGCGAGCACTCCTCGACGCCGTGCTCCCGGATAGCGAGGAATGGGCTGAGCCGCTTCGAATCCTCGCTGAAGACATCGACGACGACGAGACCAGCGCGGAAGATCTGCGGGAACTCCTCCGAGTCGCCATCAGCCAGCCCGAGCTACCCCTCGACGTGGATTACGTCCGCGTGATGAGCCTGCACAAGTCGAAAGGCCTGACGGTTGACATGGTCGTGGTGGCTGGGTGCATCCAGGGCTTGATCCCACACACTCGCAGGGACGGAAGCCAAGCGGAACAGCAACGCTCGATGGAAGAGCAGCGGCGCCTGTTCTACGTTGTGCTCACCCGTACCCGGCAAACACTAGTGCTGTCGAGCGTGGCGAGTTTGCCGCGCGATCTGGCTCACCTAATGGGTGCCCATGTGCCCAACGGCTACGGAAGGACGGCCTCGACAATCGCTTCACAGTTTCTCCGCGAACTTGGGCCGTCAAAACCCCGCGCGGTTGCCGGTGACGTGTTTCTCCAAACACTGGGCCTTCCAGAGCAAGAATGACAAACCAGTCCGTGAGCGACCCCCACGGGCTGATCACTCAAACATCGCCGGAATCGGCTGGCCTGGTACCGCTGAACCTCCTGACTTCATGGTGCCCGGCACCGATTGACCTGACATCCCAATCAGGAATTCACGAAAATCACAGCTTCAACGGTCGCTATCACATTTGCTATCACATGACATACGAATGAGGGAATTGTTGAACCAGTCTTGACTTTCATTGTGCCAAACATCAGCCCGAGCAAGAACACTTGGGAAAGCTCATAGAGCCCGTATTGAAAATGGATACCTGTCCACACAAGCGACGTAGCAACGACGGCGCCAGTTTGACCAAGGACCCTGGTCCATCCTGGAAAAAGAAACCCCCGAAAGAACAGCTCTTCAAAAAGAGGCGCAGCCAAGCACACCGCCAACCAAAACAACGGTTTGAAGGTCACTGTTTCGTACCCGGAGGCCATGAATTCTGGGACAATAGGCCTGTCCAAAAAATGAGTCGTTGAATCAGCAACCGCCACGAAGAGTGCTGTGGCTCCGGCGCAAATTAACAGCGTGCGTGGACTTGAACGGGAAAGGCCAAGATAAATCCCAGTTCTACGTTTCGCTTTCAACCACGCAAAGAGAATTGTCACACCACATCCGGCCAGTGACCCAACCAGGATCGAGAGGGACAACAACGTGCCGTTCCCCATGATGTTGTTTGCGAGTGCTTGGATGTTGACTTGAGGATCGAGCAGCTTCACGACAACCAAATAGCCAATGGCTGCCACTGTCTGCCCGATTACGAAGGCGATTAATGTAACTGCTCCAAGCGCGGAAGTTGACCAGCCATGCCAAATGGCTACCAAGTGATCATCGTTCATTCAAATCCCTGACGTCTTGTGAACAAGCAGCTCATATCCCAAAAAGTTCCGTCGCGTACGTCCTAAGGGTCGGTGGTAATGCTGTGCAGCAATTCTCGTACGAAGCTGGCCACGCTTGCCCTCGTTGAAAAATGCTTAATTTCCAACACGACCACTTCACCCGAGTCACAAGAATTGAACTGGAATTCAAACTTATCGGGCGGCCAATATGAAACCGTACCAATGAACCGACGCCCATCAAGATCCACCGCCGTACAAGTTTTTGAACGACTCGGGTCTTGGACTCGACAAACGTATCCAGAATCTTCTAACTCCGCCTTTGCCATTTCAAGCCACTCTAGGAGCAGGTTCGCTTCTTCCATTGTCGTCAGAACTCCTCAATATTGGTGACTTGGGGCATTTGATAATTGGCCGGGTCTCTACCTGGAACCCGTGCATCTGGGCTATTAGGCCCAGGAACCCTTCCGGTCCCTTCTGAGTGCGGAAGCACTCGATCGGCAGGAAGATCAAACTCGACATAGATATCTCCTTCCGGAGCGTTTCGATACGCGTCCGGATTGGCCGGGTCCGAGACTCTAGTCTGACCTGTCACCGATGGATGTTCTTCTATGGCACCCCGAGAATTCTCTCTGTCTCTGTCAAAATCCCATTCGAAATAACGTCAAATTCATTGAGTTCTGTTTTTGGATTGAGTTCTTCGAGGTGTTCACGTTGCCAGGCGAGAAACAGTGGCACGTACCAAAGCAAGGCAACCTCTCTTTTACGTATAGAGTTTGCTGTCTCGACCTCTGCAAGCTTTTCTCCAAGGGTCCGGAGAGCAAAAAGATCGAGCTTTCGGCGTCGAAGGCGTCCCAGTACCCCTTCGAGATCCCAAGCGGCTTCGAGGACTGTCTGAAGTTTAGATTCCATGTTCCCCTCACTCCAATTTCCGAATGGCTCCGGCAGGGACCGCATCTTTGATAAGAACTTCCTGTGCCGCCTTAGCCCAGTTGTCAAGTCTGGTTCCTGACTGTTGGCCCGGTATTCCTCCGGAAAGATCCACGATCTCAGATCCAACTTTAGACAGGTCAATCCCGACGACCCCAGCATTGTCCCCTGCAGAGTTGATCGCTCTGGCTACGTCTTCACTCTTCGATGCTGAAATAAACTGGCTCGCTTTTTTGCCGGCCACATGGCTTGCCGGGCTATTCCCGACACCAGGCGCACGAGCCACGAGTCCTTTCGCTGCATCTTCCCCTTTTCTCAATGCCCGGAAAACTGTTCGAGTTCCATCCGACGCTTTGTCCGCAGCCCTCAACGCCTTGATCGCGGTGCCAGCTCCCCCAGGAACAAACGGAGTTGCCATAGCAGTTACGTCTACTGCTAAACCAGCAGCATCAAGCAGTGCACCGCCCACATTCCCAGCCGCAATATTTGCCACAAGGCTAGCGCCTCCGATAGCAACATTGGCGGCATCCCACACCGTTTCAACGACCGCACCAGTCGGATCCGTATATTTCACCGGATTATTGAGCACATACGAATACCGATTCCAGGACTGCGAACCCCCTAGGCTCCCCCCGATCGGATCCACCGACAAAAACCTTCCGAGATGCGGGTTGTAGTACCTCGCCCGCATGTAGCTCAGCCCGGTCGCCTGGTCTGTTTCCCGCTGGGTAAACCGGTACCGGTTGGGCGTTCCTTGTGAGGAGTATTCCTCTCCGAAGGGGAAGTACTCGCCCCTCCAGGTCTGAGCGCCCGACTCATCGGTGATTACCAAAGCCGTGCCCAAATGATCCGCGTGGAAGAACCGAAATGAGTCGGCGCCGTCCCCGGGCTCCACCTTGGCCACCTGCCGCTCGTTGGCGTAGACATACTCGGCGAGGAGGGTGTTGGCGCCGTCGTACTCGGCCAGCACATTGCCCGCCGGATCACGGATGTAGACCACAACCTCGCCGCCGGTGATCTTCTTGATGCGGAGATT
>JAIOSJ010000157.1 GCA_021107705.1 Thermoanaerobaculales bacterium
CTCGGGATTTGGGAGCTTTGAGGCGTCTCCCAGCATCAGGAGCAGATGACGGGGTCAATGACAGGGCAGGAGTAGTATCGTCGCCTCCGGTGGTCTGACGGGGAAACTCTCAAAAGATGCCCGGTACATGAAACTAGTGATTGGATGTATTTGGCGGTTCTTGGAGTGGAGCGGCGCCGGGTGCGGATGAAGGATCTGGCGGAGGGACTGTTAGACGATCAGTTTACGACCCCGTCTCCGACCACATCGAGGTATCGCCTGTTTCGAACCCGTCGACGAAGATCGCCGAGGCCCCGTCGGCCCCTGGAGAACTCGCCCCGACATAGGTCGTCTCCACCGCGCTCGCATCGGCCTGAGGGTCGGTCCCGGACGCGCCTGATCCGTCAAAGATCAACGACAGCGAGAAGAAATACACCTCGCCGGGACGGATGCGGATCGTGCAGGACTCCTGGGATGCAGGGAGCAGACCATCCGGCGTGTCGGGGTCATTGGTGATGTACGGCGTCGAGCCACCCGCAGCGGCCTCCACCCGAGTCAGCTGACTTCTGTCGCCCGTGTTTATCGGGCCACCGGCGCTCGCCGTTACGAACCACGCCGCGAAGCCGGCCAGTACGTCGGCCACGTCCGAGACCGCCCACGCAGTCGTCGGCGTACTCCACGACGGCGTGACGTCCGCATAGTTCCCGAATGCGTCAGACCCCGTCGTCATCGAGGTGATGACCGGGGCGGGAACAGGTTCCGCCACCGATTGAAGACCGACGCCCTGCAGGGCATCAATGTCGGCCTCGGCGCTCGAAGAAGCAACCAACGCGAACCGCCCGCCCTCGTCGGTCGTTTGAGCCTCCACAAGAAGCGCCGCGCCATCGATTTCTCCGCTGCAATCGCCGACGTTTGCCCATAAGAACCCAGGGTTGACGGCGATCCCGCCACCATCGTCGACAACCCCGGAACTCCCCGAACCCTGATCCGAGACATTCGCTCCCCAAGCCCAAAAATACGAAACGAAGCCGGTCTCCGTCGTGTTGATGCCGGCGATCGCCGGCGGCGTCACGCCTTCGACGAAATACGAGTGGTGGCATGTCCCGGCGTCAAGGAAACCTGCGGCGCCGATGAAGATCATTGCGACAGAGAGAACGACCATCGTTCGAATACGCATCAAAAAACCCCTCAATAATGTTCCGGCGTCCAGGCCCACTGACACTCGGAACAGGGCGCCTGAAGGTCGTCACACGACAGGTCGACGGCGTAGGCCCTGCTGAGGTCGATCGCAAACGGCGTCCCATACGACCCCCCGACCACCCAGTTGTCATAGTGCGCCGTGGTCTCGTTCCAGCGCCTGATCTGGAAAACCGAGTCCGGTCCTCCCATCGCCTGTCCCAAATCCTCGGCGTCGAGCACGTCGGGCGTGCCGAACGACGCGTCGACGGCCAGGTGTGGCGGCAACGAGATCCAGCGCATGTTGACCCCTCCCGGGGTGTGGCAGTCGCTGAACTCGAAGGTCGGGTCATGGGCGCCGACAAGGGTCAAGACATGCTCAGAATGGGATTGACTGTCGTGGTATACCGTCTGGATCTCGACACCATACCCGGCGCCGGGGACAAGTTCGAAAGGAGTCCCCGACGAACTGCCGCTGACCCAGGCCGAGTACTCACCCGTCGCGGGGTCCCAGGTCCATACACGTTCAACGGCGCAGTAGCCCGGAGTACAGGGCCTGTTGAACTCGGCCGGTTGAAGATCTTGAGCGAGATCTTCGGCATCGACGAAGCCGTTGGTGTTGACGTCGATCGGCGTGTATTTGAAGGGGAGAGAGATCCAATAGACGCCGGCGCTCGGACCGACTGAGGACATCTCCAGGCTCTTCATGAAAGCCAGATTACCCGCATGGACCGGCAAAACAACAAGAGCAAGAACACCGAGAAAAAGGCCGCATACAACCGACAACACCCTGTTGCTCATATTCTCCCCCAGGAATAAACACACTCCAGCGTCGTTGAGGAACCGACTGATCAACTTCATCTGACGACATCATACACCACTTGAGTTTGGTAACATAGTATTCACTTGGAACATTCTTTTTCTTCGAAAAGCATGTTATTCTGGAAAAGGAGCGATACAGATGACAGGCAACACTTCCGAGCGAAAGGTCCACAGATGGCGATTCGAAGACCGTTGAGGTCGTCCTGGTTACCCTCCCTGTTGGCGTGTGTGGCGATGGTCTTTTCATCAGGCGGCGCGACGGCCCATCAGAAGAACGACATCCCTCGAAGCGCCGCCGCCCTCGTGGAATCAGGCGGACGGGTCGTGCGGTTTGGCGCCGACCGAAAGGCGGGCGACCAGGTAGCGTCGACGCCGCGGGCGTCGACCGCCGGAATCAGACGCCAACCCTCCGGCGCCGCAACCCCCCGATCTCCGAAAGCCGTCGACCCGGTGACTGTGACTGCGCACAAGGTCTGCGTCGGTCAGGACTGCACGGTCGAACTGGCCTGGGCCGGCGCTTCGGGTCCGGTCACCGTCGTCTCGGCATCCGAGGCGACCTTCCAGCACGGGGTGACGACCCTTGAGATGAACTTTTCCGGCGTCCAGCTTTCTATTGCTGTCGAATCATTTCCCAGCGACGACTACTTCGTCGACGTCGCGGACCAGAATCTCGCCGGCCGCGGAGTCCAGGGCATAGGATACGATCCCTTGCCCCTCCCAAGGATCGAGTCGATGACCGGTGGGAATTGGTGGTGGGACCCCGCGCACCCGGCGGACGGTGAAATCGTCGTCAACGGCGCCTACCTCGACCCGATCGCCGAAGCCAACGTGGTCATCCTGCCGAACCGGGCCGTCCGGGCGAGCAGTGTGACCCTGGACGCCAACGGTTTCGCCGACTCGGCGACCTTCCAGTTCCCCGGCGACGCCCGGGGCAACTACGTCCGGCTGGCAAGCGGCGGTCGGCCGGCCAACCTGGTAGGCGCAGGCGCCCTCTTTCTCCATCCCAGGGGGATTCCGGCTTACGCCAACAACTCGATTCGTGACGTCGTCTGGGCGCCGCAAGCTGGCCGGCTCTGGGTGGCGGCGGGTTCGGTCATCGACGAGATCGACCTCTTCCGGCGTAATCCCGTTCAGACCACCGTCATCGGTGGTCTGACCAAGCCCTGCATCTCAAGAGTCTCGGACACCCACGAGCTGGTCGCCGTCGACGGAGTGTTGGGCGTTGCCGAGGTGAAGATCGTCGACACCCTCACCGGCGCCGTCTCCGTGTTTGCCGCGACCAGCGATTCCGAGTTCACGAGACAGATCCGGCCGGTCGGAATCGCCCTGGCCAGGGACGGTTCCGCTTGTTACGTCGCCGACGCGAGTCTCGGCTACGGGAACGGGCGTGTCGTCAAGATTCCACGTGACAACGGCGCCGACATCACGGATGAGTATGGGGGATACACAACGTGGGCCTTCCCAGATCCCTGTGGAATGGACACGGCCGACAGCGGGGTCGTGTACATCCCCGATGCGAACGCGGTGAGGGGTATCACCGCCGGTGGTGGCGGAACCTACGTCGACGTCTCGATCAGTGGCGTCAAGACGGTTCTGATCGACAGGGAAGCGTCGAAAGACGGTGTGAACCGGTATTTCATGACCACCGGCCCCACGATCGCCGAGTGTTTCAACAAGAATCCAATCGAGTACGGCGACGGCACAGCGACAGTGCCGGCGCGCAACCTCGGCGGCCTGGTCTACGGCTGGACGAACGGGCTGCTCTCGCTCGAAAGCCACTGGTTTTACGAAAGCCAACAGAAGACGCCGCAGAAGGTCCTGCTTCACAACGCGCTCCAGGGCGAATGGGCCTATCCCAGTCCCGACCAGGTCACGGATCGGGTGATCGAGCTGGTGGTGGAAGGGTGGCACGGAGTACCCCTGCATCTGGAACTGGTCGACCCGCCCGATCTTGCGCCGTACATCTCCAAAGACCTCGACGATCCTGCGGGGTTTTCGGAGTTCCCATACGAAGCCGGCGACAACGTCACCGAGGTGGCCGGCGAATACGGGCTCACCTTGAGTTCGGACGGGTCCGGCGCCTCGATGACCCTGACCGTCACACCCGGCGCCGACGACCTGATCACCTTCTACCTCAAAGTCCCCCCCAACGTCTCCGGGAACAACTACAAGGTCAAGGTCAGCAAGATCGACCAGACGACCGGGCTACCTCTCTCCGACCGCGTGGTCAGCCTCTCGCCGTTCTACACTACCTGGAAGCGGATCTATGTCGAAAGGGACAAGATGTTTCGGGAGGGTGGGGTTTTGGCAAGCGACTACCTGGTTGAGAATTGCGGAGGCCCTGGACAAGACCCGTGTTGCGGGGATCCAGGGCAATTGGCCTGCAATCAAATAAGGACTTACGAATGGACCAACGTCAATGTCGGTGATTTCATCGTAGTCTTCGACGAGTGGGCTGGTGTAACAGAGTTTTCTGTCTTTTTGGAACGCCTGTTCCCGATCGTTATGGTAGAAGCAGTTGGTGCACCGGACCCTGATGGACTACGAGTCCTTACCCTCGATGAGCCGATGGAGAGAAACTTCAGAGCATCTCCGTGGGTTCCGGCGAGTCCAACAGATCCCAGGCATCAACCCGTTTTTTGCAACCAACAAGGTCAGGATTGCCACGTGTCTGGCTTCGGTGTCGCGTCGGGCTGTGATCTTGATTGGAACCAGATCAACTCCCTGGACTCGTGTTTCTACGATGTGGATCTTCGTGGTGTGGAGCAGGCCTTCGGCGAAGCCTTCGTTGAGATCTTGAGTCCGCGGTCTGGGTCAAACGTCATGCCAACGTTACCCCAGGCATGGTTCAGTTGGGAAGCTGCTTTCGAGGACGCAAATCCCAATTCGGCCCCATATCCATTGGACCATTTCACTTGGGCGTGGTTCCAAAATGCCCCCACAGGACCAAGCAACTATCTTCAAATCCTCGGTGTCACCTCATTGGAAGGCGCCTTGGCATGCGGTTCGGCGAATCGCCTCTACAAGCGGACGCTTTTGTATCGGAGGGCTGTGGAGTTGTGGGGTGGGCTCCAGGATCCGCCGGCCACTGTAGAGCAGCTTGACAATTTCACGCAGTACGTAACGGACCATGAGTTCGGGCACCATTTCAGAGCACAGGAATGCAGCGATGGAGAGCATCATAACGATGTAGTCGATCCAAAGCCGGCGTGGTGTGCGCCGCCCTGGACTGATCCCGGGGTTTGTCCCCCAGATTCATCATCGCCGGAATTGTGTCTGATGAACAATGGCAACATCGGAATGAATAATGCCCAGGGCTGGGACCCCGTTTTCCGTTTCTGCGAGGAATGTCTCATACAAGGTGATCCTGACCCTGATTGCAGTGGCTCACCGAGAGGTGGCGCTATCAGAACCGAGGAGGATCCTCTTCAATGAGGAGAAACTGAGGGAGTGAGATGAGATTTCAATGGATGACAATTTCGGTGATCCTCGTCGCTATGACGGCTGCGGTCTCGATCGGCTTTGCAGAGAAGCCTGCCCCGTTTTCTGTCGAAGTGGAAGAGGTACGCAATTCGGTATTGCTCGGCCTGCCGGTCGTATTGGCACTGAAGATTCGGAATACGTCTGCGATGGAACAGAACTACCCGAAGTTCAGCGCCACACTGAGACTGGATGTGCTTGAAGCTCCAGCGGAAGCAGAGCGGTGGCTCAAAGCCGATGAACGGGTGGGCAAGGACGGTCGACTCAGCTACACCGACGAACGGACGTCAGTTTCAGCGGACTGGATTACGACGACCAAGAGAGGCTTTCTTCCTCCAGTCGCCGGTGAGTACCAAGTTCGTGTGGCGCTACGTTTTCGTGAAACAGGTCGAAGAGAAGCACTGTGCGGAGAATCGTCTGATCACTGGGTGGGGGAGGTTCTTACCAGACTCGTGAAGGTGGAGGTGCATCTGCCTGTTGGTCTTGACGCTCAGACGTTCGCGGCGATCAGTGCGCTTGCCCCAAAGGACAGGGGTTCTTTCTCGACTGCAGATCGTTACCAAAAAGCATTCTGGCCCGGTACGACAGACGCCATGGATCTCCTCCTGGGAGAGTTTCTTGAGTCCGCTTATACGGCGCATAAGATCTTTACTGTATTTGTTTCCGACCATCCAGTAGGTACGAATGACGTCTTTGTTGAATCATACCGGCGGCAGGCATCCCCTGGAGGATTGATGCGAACTGGGGGCGAAACATGGTGCGACTCAGCCGTACAACCGCGTACAATTAGGGAAGAGTGGATTAGGCTTCGAGGCAAGGATTTCATCCGTTGCCGGGACAACTGGTTACAGATCGCATTACAGCATCATCCCGACGCCTGGTTTGCCGATGAGATTCGGATGAAACTCGCAGTGGACCATTATCTTCTGGGAGAGAAAGAGGAGTGTGATGAGCTTCTGACGGGTTTGACAAAGAGCACACGACCCCTGGTGGCCGAGAAAGCCAAGGATCTTCTGAAGGCGATGAAAAACAACGGCATGCTGGAAGGCGGATCGCCCGCGGAAGAGGGGGTGGGAGCCGCAAACACCGAGTGATCCGGGTCTTGATTTTCGGCATCGACCCGCCCGACCTGGCGCCGTACATTTCCAAAGATCTCGACGATCC
>JAIOSJ010000178.1 GCA_021107705.1 Thermoanaerobaculales bacterium
AGACTGTGCGAAGAAACGAATCGAGATGGCTCGGATTGATAACCCGATCGGTGTCGGGCATGACGAAGTAACGAAGTTGACCAAAGCCGGCGTCAGTGGTGGGTCCGGCCTTCCAGGGGTAGCGGTACGACATCGGTGACCACTCGAAAATCCGGTCTTCTGATGTGCCTTGCGGCACATCGGCGTCGCATGAGCAGCGGCCTCTCACTCAACTGAGAGATCCAGGGTCGCAACGATCTTCCCGTGGATTGCCTGCGCGCGTCGTGTTTTCTTTCCTCAAAAAACCGTTTGCACAACTTCAGCCTTCGAGATCTCGAGATGACGGGCTACCTCGCCGAGGATCCCTGAGAGTGTTCCCAGTTTGAGTGGCCGATGAAGAGGGACGGTAATGTGATGGGTGCCGTTGCGGAGAGTCGTCAGCCCCGGACATGGCTCCCTGACTGTCGAGTCTGTTGGTAGCCATACTTGCCCAATGCCGTTACAAGATCGAGTCCGGAAACGTCTCGGGGAATCCGCGGCGTCATACTGCGATGACGTGATCCCGAACGAAATGCAAGCGGATCACTCTTGGGCGATCGGCCTCCTCAAAATGGCACTGTATGGCATCCCGAACATTTGCCTCGACCTCCTCGAGAGTCTCCCCATCGGTAAACAGGGCAGTACCGAGTGCTTTGGCCGTAAAACCGCCCTCCGGGGCTTCTTCCACGAGCACCACCAATTCCTTTTCCATGAAACAACTCTAGCATGGGGCTGCTCTACTTTTTGGCCTCCAGGCCGGGGCCACGAACCAGCCCGCTCAGGAAAGCTGCTCACCCAGCCCAGTAACTCGCGCTGTTTCTCTCAGTTTCGTGGACGGTGACCCGTGAGAGCACCACACCCTCCGGGAGTCGACCGGCGACGCGGTCGAAGAAGGCTCTGGCGAGGTTTTCGGCGCTGGGAATGACGCCCTCAAGCCAAGGGACCTCAATGTTGAGAAATCGGTGATCGACCTCGTCAATGATGCGGTACCGCAATATGTCCTTGAGGATCTTCATGTCGATCAGGTAGCCGATGGTCGGGTCGACCGGACCCTCGACGGTGACTTCGAGTACGTAGTTATGGCCGTGACCATGAGGGTTGTTGCACTTGCCGTAGGTTTCCCGATTCCACTCGGCGGATTGGTCCGGATTGTGAAGCCGGTGGGCTGCTTCGAAATTGACTCGGACGGTGACTGTCGTCGGCATGTGACCTCCATGAACGAATAGGCATGAATGGGCGTCGAATATTCCCTTCTGAAACATCTCGAAGATAGCAGGGCGGTATTGAAAGCCGATGAAAATCCAAGTAGGGTTGCCGGCTATGGACACTCGAGATTCTTCCCAACATAGGATGGAGCGCCTTCACGCGCGGTTGCCGGCGCCGATTCCGGCATGGATGACCCGGCCTTTGCGCGTCGTCCCGGCGATCGTTGCCCTGAATGCGGTGGTCTTTGTGGTCTGGCAGTTGGCCCGTCTGTCGATGAGTCTTGAAGGCTTCATGGCAACAAACTTCCTCGTCAGCTGGGTACGCCTCGAGCATGGCCTTTTCTGGACTCTACTGACCTCGGTGTTCTCCCACATCGATTGGTGGCACTTCGGCATCAACATGGTGGTCCTGTGGAGTTTCGGTTCGGTATTGGAGAGACTGTTGGGATGGCGGGTCTTTCTCGCCTTTTACCTGGCCTCGGGCGTGGTGGCTTCGGCGGCCCATTGCTGCGTTTCCTTCGCGATGGGACGGGCGGGGGTCGCCGCCCTCGGCGCTTCGGGCGCCGTTTCCGCGCTTCTTCTCGTGTACGCTTTGCTCTTCCCCAAACACAGGATCCTCATCTTCGGGATTGTTCCGGTTCCGGCATTGGTCGGGGCGTTGGGTTTCGTAGCCCTTGACCTGTGGGGTCTTTTTGCTCAGGGACACGGGGGCGGTCTGCCGATCGGACACGGCGCCCATCTCGGTGGGGCACTCTGCGGTTTATTATTCTGGGCCTTTGCCATGCGTGGTAGATTTGGGCCGGCCCAGGGGCAGGGGTCCCAGCCGGAAACCGGCCTTCGACTGAGTCCGGAAGAGGCAGAGTTGTTTGATCGCCTCCGCACCAAGCTCTCTCTCGAAGGGGCGGGTTCCCTCACACCCGAGGAAGTGAAATTTCTCCGTCGGGTGCGGGAACGCGCGCTGTCCGATTAACGGTTTGCAACGAAGCTCAATGGTCCACGTAAAACCCGATATCGGAACGGGTGGTGTCACGATGAGAACCTCATTTTGGGTCGGCGTAGCCGTGATGTTGACGGCTTTTTCGGTTGCTGCGGGTGATCGTTCGAAGAAATTCAGTGGCGAAGCCTCGGTCAATGTGATCGAGGTGCCGGTGAGGGTCTTTGATCCGAAGACCGGGGAGGCGGTGACCGGTCTAACCATTCGGGACTTTGAGCTTTTTGAAAGCGGCGTGCGGCAGGAAATCACCAACTTCTCCGAAATCGGGGCGACAACGAATGCGCAACCCTCACCGGCAAGAAGGGTGGTGGCCGAGAATGCTGAAGGCACTCGTCAGATGGTCTTCTTTTTCGATCTCTACCTCATGATGGCGCGGGACCGTGATCGGGCGCTCAGCGCTGTCGCGGATGCCTATGTGGCCGGCATCGATTCCAAAGAAGAAATCTCGATTGTCAGTTTTGACGGAAGTCTCAGGACCCACCTTGACCGGAGCCGGGAACAACGCCGGCTGAAACGGGCCCTGCAGGAAGTCGGAGAGATCAAAGCCCGAGGTCTCGAGCAGACGGTATCTTTCACTGAGGCGCTTGCCGACAGTCCGGTTTCCGGTGAGAGAAACATCGACTTTTACGAACGCCGCCAACGCAGTCGGGAGTACATATTCGAGCTCGACCGGAGGGTTGTCCGGGTTGGAGACGCCCTTCTCGCCACCATGGCGCGGTTTGCTCGGGCCGAAGGGCGCAAGGTATTGGTTGTGTTTTCCCCCGGTCGGCCGGCCACGAACTGGTCGCCGTCCTATTCGCCGATTGACTTTGTCAATGCCACAACGGCGTACCCCGGCCAGGAGTTGTGGCGGAAAGTGGCTCTGGAGGCGTCGGATCTCGGCTTCACTCTCTATATCGTTGATTCTTCGGGACTGCGGTCCTCTTCGGCGACCGAGGCCGCCCAGGGGCTCAACGATGGTCTCGGGACTCTCTTTTCCGATGGTGGGCTGTTCGGCCGATCGGATACTCCACGACGTCTGCGGACCGAGGACACGGCGCCCGGTATTGAGGGTGGTTCTGAGGCCCCGGATGAACCGCGGAATCTGGGACAGTGGTTGGAGAGAACCCGCAAGAGTCTGATGATCTCCGCTGCGGAACTCACCGGTGGGAACGCCATCTTTGTCGCTGATCCGATCCGTGCCCTCACCGAGGTCAAGCACCAGCTCGAACATTGGTATTCCCTGGCCTTTACCGTTGAGAGCCTCAGCGAAGGGAAAAGACGATCCATTGAAGTACGTCTTCCCGGCCGGCCGGACCTCCGAGTGGTTCATCGGCGGGCCTATGTCGAGCGAACCGCGTCGGCACGCCAAGCCGAACAGATTCGGTCGGCGATGCTGTTCGGCAATGATGCCAATCCACTCGGGATCCGCGTCGAGGCCGGTGAGGTGGACGTCCGTTTTCGCCTTGGGGCTGCCGGTTCGAAGCGCGTCAAGGTGCCCCTGGTGGTCAAGATTCCGATCGGTCGTCTGGACCTGGTGCCGCGCGGTGATGTGTATTGGGGAAAGGTTCTCATTACATTCTTCGGTACCGACCAGACCGGCAATCAGAGTCGGTTAGCCAGCCAGGAGCAGCCGATTACCGTGCCTGCGGACCAGTTCCATCGAGCAGCGATGAGCGGTTACTTCACCTACAAGATCACCGTCGAGGTCGAGGGTGGCGAACAGACCGTGTACGTCGGGGTCAAAGACCTGATCAGCAACAAGGTGTCGATCGTGCCGCAGGAATTCGACTTTTAGTAATTCTCCGAAACGGAGAATTACTAGGGAGAGAAAATTTCCTGGAGTAGAGAGAGAACGGTCATGGCGGTGGGGTCGTCGATTCGGCCGAGCTTTTTGACCAGTCGCACCCGATCGACGGTACGGATCTGGTCGAGCACGATGAATCCACGCTTTCCTCGGAAAATGACAGGCACGCGACTGGGGTAGGCTTTGCCTTGGGTTGTCATCGGGGCGATGATCACCGTCCGTAGGCTGTGCATCTCGTCGGGTGAGACGATGACACAAGGCCGAGTCTTATGGATTTCCGACCCTTGAGTCGGCTCCAACTGCACCAGGTGGACATCGAACCTTTTTACCACTCCCAGTCCTCGTGATCGAAGGCGGTTGACGGTTCGGCAGCCATCACCATGGTGTCATCACCGTGTTCGTACATGTCTTCAAAGGCCGCTTTCCATCCCCGCCGCCCCTTCGATGTCGGTGTTACGAGGAGTCCTTCTGGGACGATTTTCAGTTCCAGTTCACAGTCTTCGAGTTCGGCGCCCTCGATGAACGGCTTCGGGATTCGAATGCCCCGAGAATTTCCAATTTCGACCAATCGCGCCATCACCCCTCCAGGTAATTACATTATAATTACCGGCACAGAATTTTCAACCGGTTCTTCATGGCTCTTCCCCAGCCGAACATCACCGTGTTCGGCCGAAGCCCGGCCATAAGGTTTCCCTGGGTCACGTCGAT
>JAIOSJ010000101.1 GCA_021107705.1 Thermoanaerobaculales bacterium
CACGCCACTCAGAGCCCGCTGATGGCGCGGTGCCTGAAGAGTGAGCGCTCGATGCGCCCGGTGTTTTACGGGGCGATGATCGCAGAGGGATTCATTGCCCTGGTGTGGGCGTCGGCGGCTCAGGGATTCTACGCCGGGCCCGAGGCGCTGTCCGCGGCGCTCGACGCCGGCGGACCGGGTCAGGTGGTGCACGACGTGTGTGTGACCACCATGGGAAGCTTCGGTGGTCTGCTCGCCTTCCTCGGGGTCGTGGTCTTGCCCATCACTTCGGGGGACACGGCCTTCCGCGTGGGGCGATTGATCGCGGCCGACTACCTGGGCCTGTCCCAGTGTCGGGTGCGCAATCGCTACTTGATCGCTCTGCCGATGTTCGCCATCGCCATCGGTCTCAATTTCATCAATTTCACCATCGTGTGGCGCTACTTCGGGTGGGCGAATCAGACCCTGGCGGCGGTGACCCTGTGGGCGGGCGCGGTTTTCCTGGCGCGGAGGCGCAGCCGCTGGTGGCTGGCGGTGCCGCCGGCGGTGTTCATGACCGTTATCACCTTCACCTACATCCTGGTTGAGGACTACGGCTTCGGGCTCTCATATCGCGTCGGGGTTGGGTTGGGCCTGCTCTTGGGCGCGGCCTCTCTGATGGTCTTTCTGATCGTTCGGCCTCGCCTCCAGCCGGAGGAGGACGAGCCGGTGGTGGCGGCCTCGCCCACCGAAGCCGAACGCAAGGGCGATCGTCTGGCCTGTTGAAGAGGCGCTTCGAGGTTAGCCCGACCTTGTCACCGGTTTTCGAATCGAAAGGTGCTCTTCAAGCCCGCGGGTACCTTCCGGATTAACCGAGGTTGACCACCGGAATCGTGGTCGGATCGCCGCTGTCGCCGTCGATCATCGAAGCGTAGGACCAGATCTTACCCCCGAAAGTAGTGACCTCGACGATCGCATAAGCTATCGAGGCGCTGCTCGAGCTGGAGCGGAGCCCGCTCGGGGTCGAAGGTGGAGTACAGCTGGTGCCGACCACCAGGGTCTCAGCACTGATGACGGCCGAATCGCCCTCCACATACTCCTGCGTCGTGCAGTTCATGATCCAACCGACGTAGTACGTTCCGGGAGCTGTGCCGGCAGGAATGGTCAGGGACTTGGTTGGTTCGTAGTAGTAACGAGGTTCAAGGCTCGAGAGTGTTGAGGTGGCAATCTTGGTATCCGACGTGCTGATGAAGTCGTTGGTTGACAGGTAGAAGTCGATGGTGATTGTGTCGGTGTCGGCGTGGCCGGCGTTGTAACAGTTGTAGGTGAGGTCGACGGAACCTCCGGGCTCCACCTGGTTGTCATGCAGATCTTTGACGACCTCATCGGGCCTGCGTACGTACTCCACGAGCTCCGGTCTTGAGACCGGCGCCCTCGTGCCCTCATCTGAGCTGATCCAGCTGTTGAGATCGGTGCGCTTGCCGCTGGTGAGCAGGCACGCAGTGGCTCTCCCTTCACGATTGGAGGTGGAGTTGACGCCGGTGATCCACCGATCCCCTCCGGTGCTCTCATACCGCCATACCGGTCCACCGCTGTGACCACCGTAGGCGTAGGCGTCCAAGCGGATCCGAGCGTTGGTGTACTCAGTCACGTTATCGTTGTCAAAGCCGGGGTACTGCACCAGTGTGTCTTCCGGGACGTATGGTGTCTCGGTGGGATAGCCGCTGAAGTTGAGGCTGTCTTGGGTCGAGGTTTCGCGCCCCATCCAACCGACATGATCACCGATCGGCCTGTTCAGGGTAACCACTCCCCAATCGTGATCGTAGTTGTGATCGTTGGTCCAACCTGTGTAGGTCCGAGAGTGTACCCCCATGGTTCTGCCGTAAGGACGGTCGGCGACGCCTATGGGATCGATCATATCGGTCTGACCGGCGTACGCTCTGATCTCATCAGCCCACTTGGCGTCGCTCTCATCATCGTCATCGTTGGGATCCCAGTTGTAGATGCAGTGGCCGGCCGTGACCAGGTGGAAAGCCCCGGCGGTGGCTGCGCTGCAGCCGTACCAATAGTCCTCGCCATCGACCTCGAACCGCATGAACAGCTTGAAAATACTGGACCAAGGGAAGGAGTGAGTGTTGTAGAGCGGCTCCGGTCGAGTCGGGGTGATCTTGGCCAGGCCGCTGCCGTTCTCCACCTCCTCAATGGTCAACGGCACCGCATGACCCATAAACTGCGGGTCTGGCGGCAGCTCGAACGGTGGCTGGAGAGAGCCGGCCGGCAGCACTTTTACCTCATGGGTCACCAGGTCATAGCTGATGATCTCGCGCTGGGCGGGGGAAGTGGAAACCTCGGGAGGGTAGACTCGACCAGGCCGGGTCGGCGCCGGTTTGGCCTGCTTGAGCAGCTCTTCGATCCGGATCTGTTCCATCTCCTTCTCTTCGTTGTCCGCTGCTCTTGCGGGCTGAGCACAGGGGAAAGCGAACAGACCGAGCGCGGCGAAACAACAAACATAACGCAAGAAAGACACGGAAACCTCCTTCAGGCCGGCAACTATCAACCATTGTAGCTGGACCTCTAGGAGGGTGACGGCGCCAGATTTTCGAATCGCTCAAGGTGCGGTTTGGCGAAGGCAAGCTCTCGCACCGATCCCACTGATCGCATCGGCTCACTCGTGGTACGATCGCCTGGAAACAAGGTGATAACAATTGTTCGTTACCCCGTTTTCAGTAAGAGTTTCCTCATTTTGGAGGCAGATGATGTTGAGACGGATTATGTGGACGGTCGTCGTCTTCGCGGTCGTAGTGCCGGCTTCGGCCGAGGTGATGCTGTGTACGGGCGGTTTCCCGTCAGGGGGTTTTTCCCTCTCCGGTGGACCGATTATCACGGCCCAGTGTACCCTTGAAGCGGCTACCGACGGCACCATCCTGGTCATCGCCAGCACGGGCGTGAATCGAGTGGACACCGAGTACGCCCAGGTTCGTCTCAGGGTCAGCCTCAACCAACCGAACGGACCGGGGCTGGTGACCTCTGAACGGGTGCTCGATGTCTACGGCACGTCCTATCTCGAACGTCAGACGTCCATGGCGACAGTTGCGATGCCGGTGGTCGCCGGAACTCACACCCTTTACTATCTCGCTGAGCGGGTGGTGGGCAGCGCGAGCGTGATTTTCTACCGTCCGCGCGTGATGGCCATCTTCATCCCGAGTTTCGAGACGAACATTCGTCTCTGCGAGGGACGGTTCTGGGGCGAGTTTACGACCACCGCGGCCTCGCAAACGATTGTGACCTCGTGCACCTTGGCGGATCTTGGGCTCGGCTCGGCTCTCGTCGCATCCGACGCATGGATGCGGCTCGCCGACACCGACGTCGAGCTTTCGGCTGATCTCCGTTTAGGTGAACCCCCGGTTTGCGCGCCCGGAACCCAACGCTGGCTCGACGTGGTCGGGGACGTGGTCTACGATGGTCTCGACACCAGTTTTGCGACCAGTGCTCTCGTCGGTCTTGGGCCGGGCACGACCCATTTTTACCTGACGGCCAGCCGGAACTCCGGGAGCGGAACCGTTTCCTTGAATGAGGCGGGAGTTTCTGCCCTCTGGGCGGCCACCGGTGGCCCTGTTCTGGCGAACGGAGCGGCTCTGTCCGGCGAGTGGACAACGACATCGGTGGTACCGCAGACGATGCTTCAGACCAACCTAAATCCCAGCGTCGACGGCTACTTTCTGATTCTCGCCACGGCGTCGGTCAGCCCCGATTTGGCGGATTACGACGCCCACTTCATGGCCAGAGTTGATCTCGGCGACGACATCGCCAACCGCTACGTAAAGATTGGCGGCGACATCGATCGCAACCTGGCCTTGTCCGATCTGGTGCCGGTGGAAGCCGGTAGCCATACGATCAGGTTGAATGGCGGTCGCTACGACACTCCGGCCACTACGAGTCTGCGGGTGCGGGATGCATCGCTGTCCGTCCTCTTCTTCCCGAAGTCAATGGTGGCGATCTTCGGCGGCAACTTTGAGATCGGGTCGGATCTCCGTTGGTCTTCCTCGGTACCGTGACAAGAAATGACGAAACAGCTGCTGCGCCGCCCTCAGAAATGGGGGCGCCTTTCGTTTTGAACAGCAAAGAAACCGGAAAATCGGGAGATATTTTGGACCAACCCTTAGACCAAAGCCCCCGGTTTCCCGGGGGCTTTTAACGTAAGTCATTGGTGCGAAAGGGGGGACTCGAACCCCCACACCCGGATGGGCACAAGAACCTGAATCTTGCGCGTCTACCAATTCCGCCACTTTCGCACGCGCCG
>JAIOSJ010000044.1 GCA_021107705.1 Thermoanaerobaculales bacterium
GCAATGGGCCAACTCGACAATTACGTCCTCTTCCAGACCTGGGCCCAGGTCTTTCCTGACGAATATTTGGCGATGTTCTCCGATGTACGATGGCTCAACGACCCGTCAGCGCAGACCATGATTCCCTCAACGACTAAGGTAGGGTTCGTCGCCGAGCCTCAGGTACCAACCATCAAGGCCGACACGTTCCCCGATCTTCGGGAGGCGGCGGAGCGGATCCGTTCGCGCTTCGAGAATCGCGAAGAGACGCTGGAGAGAATGAACGCCACGGTCAAGATGGGCAGTTATGCCTGGACGATCTCGGGTGACAAGACCGCTTCGGGTAACCCGATCATCTACTCCGGCCCGCAGATGGGCTTCTCGACACCGGCCATTGTCATCGAGGGCTCGATTCGTGGCGGCGGACTCGAGATCTCCGGTATGACGGTGCCCGGAATCCCCGGCATCATCATCGGTCGTACCCCGCACCACGCGTGGTCGATGCAGGTGGGACACGCCCACACGCTGGACTGGTTTATGGAAGCGCCGCAGAGCGTTTCCCTCCACCATGTAGAGACGATCTACCCCGCCGGCGGAGATCCCGTGACCTTTCCCGTCTATCGCAGTTGGCACGGTCCGATCGTCGAACCTTTCCCCTACGATCCGGAGAACCCGCCCGCGGTCATCGTCTCCTACGCCTACGCCCACCGGGATCACGAGGGGAAGGGCATCGAGGCCCTTCTGAAGCTTGGTTGCGCGACGAGCATGGCGGAGTTTGACGAGGCCATCGCGCTGGTTCCGGTCAGCCAACACTTCACCTACGCCGATCGTGACGGCAACATCGCCTACTGGATGGCAGGCTTCGACCCGATCCGCGCGCCGGGTACAGACCCGCGCTTCCCGCAGATCGGCGATGGTGCTCAGGAGTGGACCGGGGAGCGCCGTGAGCGGGTACACGACTCGAATACCGCCCAGGGCTATTACGGCGGCTGGAATAACAAGGCGTCGATCGACTACAGCAACGCGACCAACAACTACTCCTACTATCTTGGTTCGTTCCACCGTGCGCACGTGATCGACGAGTACCTTGCTACGCACGACAACCTGACCTTCGATGAGGTGCGCGACCTGGCTCTCAACATCGCCACCACCGACAGCTTCCGAGGCGGCGGCAACACGTGGTCGTTCGTGGCCGACGATTTCAAGGCCGCGGTGGCGGCAGACTCGTCGGTCGACCGAGACGCGGCGATTGCCATGCTCGACGCGTGGGACGGCCACTTTGTGGCCGGCGGTCCTGCCGAGTGGCGCTTCGGCGCCCTTCGCGCCGACGCCTGGGTCTTCCAGGACGCGTGGATCACCGAGGTCCTGCGATTGACCTTCGAGGACGAATTCGCGGCTTCGGGAATGGACTGGAGTACTGAGCGGAAGACCATGCTCTTCAACGTCTTGATTCGGTCGCTCGCCGGTGGCGACGCGCCGCTGCCCGCTTTCTACAACTGGTTCCAGGACAAACTGGGATCGGGCAAACCGACAACCGCCGAAGGTATCATCGTCATGGCCCTCGACAACACGATCGGCGCCATGGGTCTTGGTCCGTACAACGCTCCCCGCGGCAGTATTGTTTACGGCCACACTCTCCTGGCAGCCCTCGACCCGGCTTTCGCCGCCATCCACTCGATGCCGTTTTCCAGTCGCTCTACCTACGCCCACGTCATCGAGTACGGAGAGAACGGTCCGGTTCGAATCGAGAGCATGTTTCCCCTGGGCGAGTCGGGTCAGCTCTGGTTCGACGGGAACATCGACCCGGTCTTCGATCCCAACTTCTTCTCGATGGCGCCTGCTTACGATCCCTTCATGCCGCGGTCATTCCCGCTGTTTGAGTGAGCCTATGTTCCAAAGAGTTTTTTTGTGTTTTTTGTTGACTTAGAATTTGGATAGAGGAATGGAGGATTCTATGAGTAGAAAACCAGGAATGCGGCTGCTCGCCAAGGGGCGAAGAGTGGCCCTTGTCGTCTTTGCGGCGGCCTTGATGGTTGTCTTCACCGCGCCGGGGCATGCGATCGATTTGTCGTCCGGCGATTTTACCCTCAATTTGGACACGACAATTTCGTGGGGCGCCCGTTATCGTGTTGAGGACCCGAGTCTGGCGCTTATCGCTTTGACGAGCGGGGGCACCGCCTATTCCGTCAATGGTGATGACGGAAACCTCAACTTCGACACGGGCCTCGTGAGCAACACGATCAAGGCCACGGTCGATCTCGATTTCGCCTACAAGAACTTCGGCGTCTTCGTGCGGGGGACTGGATTCTACGACCACGAACTCGAAAACGGCGACCGTGCCCGGACCCCCCTTTCCCAGGAGGCCCTGGATTGGGTCGGTACCAGAACCGAGTTACTGGACGCATTCGCGTGGTTGAAGTTCGGCCGGGGCCAGATTCGAGCCGGAAGCCAGGTTCTCAACTGGGGTGAGAGCACCTTTATTCAGGGTGGCTTGAATTCCATCAACTCGGTCGATGTCGGCGCGTTGCGCGTACCCGGCGCCGAACTCAAGGAAGCCTTCAGGCCCAACGGCCTGGTGTGGGCGTCTGTGGACCTGTCCTCGGCGGTCTCCATCGAGGGTTTCTATCAGTACGAGTGGAACGAGACCGTCATCGATCCGCCGGGCACCTACTTTTCGACCAACGATTTCGCCGGCCTCGGCGGAACCCACGTGTTCTTGGCTTTCGCCAGCTTTGCTGACGATGGTGTGGCGCCGTGGTATGCCGATCAGGACCTCGATCACCCCTTCATGGGTGTGGCGCACGGCGTCAACGACGAGCCCGAAGACGGTGGACAGTACGGTGCAGCGCTGCGCTGGTTCGCCGATGGTCTCGGCGGCACCGAGTTCGGCTTTTACTACATGAACTATCACAGCCGGCTGCCGACGATTAATGCCTTGACCGGTACGGTTGAAGGTGCAATGGCTGCCCAAGCCGCCGGCGCAAGGGCGGCATTGAGGCTCTATGCGTACTATCAGGTACCCCCGGGTGTGTCTCCCGAGGTCGACGCGGCGGCGGCGGCGGTCGCCCAGGCAGCGGGCACCGATGCCTATGCCTCGACGGCGAACTATTTCCTGGGCTATGCGGAAGACA
>JAIOSJ010000266.1 GCA_021107705.1 Thermoanaerobaculales bacterium
AAGTCAAGCCTTTACACAACAATTACTTAACTTGAGCGTGTCAGGAGCTGTGGAGTCACGGATGTACAGGTGAGGAAACTGATGGAAGAGCACACAAAAAAGGGGAGCGTTCCCTGATTGTTCGAGATTACGAAACCCAGCAGCAAGGACGCGCTGAGGCAGGGGACTGGACAAATCGCACCACATGAGGTAGCGTTGTGTGGGGAGGCGAAGATTCAAAGTGGACGCGACCCAGACCCAGCCGCTGGTATTCAAAGGTCGGACCTTCACACCGTCAGACCTCAGGCTCATTCAGGAGATCGTAGACACCTACGGCAATCTCGGACGTCAAGAATTGGCGCAAACCATTGCCGAACTCCTTGAGTGGGAGCGACCAAACGGCTCGTCGAAGTGGCGCGAATGCCGGGATCTTCTGAACAGACTCGCCGATGAAGGCTTCGTGGCGCTGCCCGAGTTGCGGTCAGGAAGGCCCCGTGGATCCAAGACCAGCGTTCCGCTGAGCGCGGATGGAGAGCCTGGGCAGGAGCTTCTCGGCAGCGTTGGAGATGTCGCGCCCGTCAAACTGATACTCGTCCGTAAGAAAGACGACCGCCTGTTGTGGCGCGAACTCGTCGGCCGCTACCACTACCTCGGGCACAAAGTACCCTTTGGCGCCCAATTGCGCTACCTCATCAGTGTGAGTCGTCCCTCACAGGCCGTTGTCGGGTGCATCCAGATTTCGAGCCCGGCGTGGAAACTCGCACCAAGGGACACGTGGGTCGGATGGAATGCCAAGACGCGCGAGCAAAACCTGCAAATGATCGTCAACAACTCGCGATTCTTGATCTTGCCGTGGGTGAAAGTGAAAAACCTTGCCAGCCATGTACTGGCGAAACTGACACGAGAGCTGATACCACACTGGCAGGAAGCCTACGGTATCGCCCCGGTCTTGATGGAGACCTTCGTGGACAGTCGCCGATTTCGGGGCACCTGCTACAAAGCGGCAAACTGGACCTGGCTGGGTACGACTCAGGGACGTGGGCGGATGGATCGTCAGAAACAGAGGATTGGCGTCGACCCGAAGGAGATCTTCATCCATCCATTGGTCAGGGGTGCTCGTCGGCGCCTGTGCGGGGATGGGTAACCCGATGGGCGCCGGGTGTCTCGCCTACGCTGTGGTCGATCCATTCGAGGAATTTTCACAAGTCGCCACTGCCGTGTTTCAACAATGGCTGGAGAATCTCAGACCAGCCATCGAGGCGGAGGCAAAACCCGACCTTCGTCAACTGAGCGAACTGTTTTCAAAGACCCGAGGCGAACTACTGGGCGGCTGTCTGAAGGCTGCGGTCGAAGAGATCTACCGTCCAATTCTCCAAGAGACGAAACACAGCTGTGAATACTGCGGCAAGGTCCTTTCCCGCAAGCGGATGGCATCCAAACGCTGTTCCACGATGCAAGGCGAATTCGAGCTTGAGCGCCCGTACTTTTATTGCGAGACCTGTAAGGGATGGGCGGGCCATCCGCTCGACATCGCCCTCGGACTTGCTCGAGAACACCATCAGTACGATGTGCAGGAGAAAATGATTCGACTCACTGCAGACCTTCCATATGAGTTGAGTTCGAAACATTTCGAGCGACTCTCTGGAGTAGGGCTGGGCAGCCATTTCGCCCACACAATGCTGAACGAGGTGGTCAAGTACGCCAGATTTTCAGACGTCATCCCACAAACTGAGGACATCGAGACACGAATCAACGAAGCATCACATCCCGGGAAATCTCCGCCGGTGTTGGTCATCGCCATTGACGGCGCCCATACCCCGATCCGGCCACCGGGAGGACGCAAGGACAAACGAGGAAAAGGGGAGTGGAAAGAGACGAAGGGCGTTCGAATTTACCTGGCAACCTCCGACGATCGAATAGTTCACATCTTGAGCTGGCATCGCAACGGCGACAAGAAGGCTTTCGCTTGGGACCTCAAGAGGATTGCAGCGGGCATGCCCAAAACCGATCTTCAGGTTGCGGCGCTTGCTGACGGGGCGCCCTGGATCTGGAAGTTGGTTAAGAAGTACTTTCCGGCAGCGCGGCAGGTGCTCGACTACTTTCACTGTGCCGAGCATGTCCACAAGGTCGCAAACGAGCAGTACGCCGACCCCTCGGCAGCCGTGGAGTGGGCAGAGGCCACTCTGGTCCGGCTGAGTCTCGGCCGTACCGGCGAGGTCATCGGTGGCCTCAGGAGAATGAAATCGCGAAACGCCGACGCCCGGGAGGAAATCCGCAAGCTCATTGGCTACATCGACGCCAACCGGAAACGGTTGGCCTACGACGACTGCAAGGCTCAAGGCATTCCAAAAGGCAGCGGTGGCATCGAATCCGCCAACAAGTACATCCATCACGCCCGTTTGAAAAGATCAGGCGCCTGGTGGCTGAAACCCAACGCCAACGGGATGCTTCTCATCCGTTGCGCTGTCTACAACGGCACCTTCAACCGAGTCTTCGACTGCCACGTCGCTTTCCAACAGGAACTTCTGAACATTTAGGGAATGCTCCC
>JAIOSJ010000352.1 GCA_021107705.1 Thermoanaerobaculales bacterium
CCGGGAGAACTGTTTTTGAACGACCTGCCCGTGAGTTGCCAGGTCGGACCTTTTGCACCCACTCAAACGAAACGATCAACAGCAAAAGGTCGGACCAGGCACGCTCCGATGGAGGCACAGTCTCGTGTTGTCGAGAACCCACGACCTCGGTCGAGGTCGGGAGTCGAAAATCGGCGTGCCGGCGATCTCACGTAGCTACGTGTTACACTTTATTACGTGAGGAATATTATGGACCGTCAAAACATCACACTGTCACTGCCCAAGAGCCTGCTGATCAGCGCGCGGCACCTCGCCATAGAGCAGGGCACGTCTCTTTCCGGAATGCTTGCTGATTTTCTGCGCGAGATGGTTGATCGGGACCGCGCCGGACGCCGAGCGCAGGAGCGTATCGAACAGCGTTTGTCTGAGGGCTTCGACCTCGGCACTGGAGGCGCCATTGGCTGGAGCCGGGACGAGCTGCATGAGCGGTGAGTTCATCGACACAAATGTGATCGTGTATGCCCACGACACCAGCGCCGGCGACAAGGGCCGCCGTGCCGGCGAGTTGATCACTCGGCTCGGGCGGTCGCGGTCGGGCCTCCTGAGCGTGCAGGTGCTGATGGAGCTGGTTGCCACGCTCAACAGAAAGGTCAGGAAACCGGTACCGTTGAGTGCCGTCGTCGAGATCGTTCACGACCTGACAACCTGGAGGGTCCACGAGCCTTCGGCGAAGGATGTGATTGCAGCGGTACGAATCGCTCAGCGGTACACGATTTCCACGTGGGATGCGATGATCGTTCACGCTGCGGCCTCGCTGGGCGCCGAGGTGCTGTGGACGGAGGATCTGAACCACGGCCAGATCTATGAAGGTGTGCCGGTCAGAAACCCGTTCCGTGAAGACTGACTGTCACAATAAAAACGGCGGGCCAATCGGCCCGCCGTTCTTTAATAAATCAACGCGAATCTACAGCGCTTTGATCGCCTCGACCATCGGCGGGATGACGTCAAAGAGGTCACCCACGATTCCGTAGTCCGCAACCTTGAAAATCGGCGCATCCGCGTCCTTGTTGATCGCCACAATCACCTTTGACGAACTCATGCCCGCGAGATGCTGAATGGCGCCGGAGATTCCACACGCGATGTAGAGTGATGGACTCACGACCTTGCCGGTCTGACCCACCTGGTTGGCGTGACCAATCCAGCCGGCATCCACGATTGCGCGAGAGGCGCCGACGGCGGCGCCGAGAGCTTCGGCCAATTCCTTGATCAGCGCAATATTCTCCGGTCCTTTGATCCCGCGACCAGCCGCAACGATCGTGTCCGCTTCGGCAACATCCAACTCGCCGGCATCCGCGGCCGCAAACTCCTTCACCATTGCCCGAATCGACAGGCTCAAGCCGTCAAGGGCAACGACCTCAGCTGAACCGCCGGATTCTTCGGCGGCAAAGACGTTGGGGCGAAGGGAAATGACCTGCGGGATCGAGCCCGCTGCATCGACAGTGACAAATGCCTTGCCCGAATAGACCGGACGCTTGGCCACAAATACGTCTCCCTCGAGTTCGATGCCGACGACATCCGCGAGCACGCCAACGCCCAATTTGGCCGCCAGACGCGGAGCGAGATCCCGCCCTATCATGGTGGCGGAGAAAAATACGGCTGAAGGGCCGAAGTCTTCGACCGCCTTGGCAACAACCGCGGCATATCCCTCGGCCGAGTACAGTTTTAGATTGCCGTCGTCGGCACAAAAGACCTTCTGTGCGCCGTAGGCGCCCAGGGAGGCCGCCACTTGGGTAATTCCCTCGCCGGCAAAGACCGCCGCCACCGGACCGCCCGCGGCCAACCGGTGGGCCTCCGAAAGGGCCTGCAGGGAGGCCTTGCGGATTTCGCCGCCACGCTGTTCAACGAAAACAAGAATTCCAGCCATTATTGCCTCCCTTCAGATCGCTTTTGCTTCTTCTCGAAGCAGTTTCACAAGGTTGCCGGCGGCCCCCGCCGGATCGTCCTCGCCCTGAAGCAGGGTCCCTTCGCCCTTCTCGGGCGGCAGGCTGAGAGAACGAAGCCTATAGGCTGCGCCGGCGCCTTCATCAATGCCGATATCCGACGGTTCGATTTTCTCGACCGGCTTGCGTTTTGCGGCCATGATGCCCTTCAGAGCAGCATAACGCGGCTCGTTCAGACCCTTCTGGCAGGTCAGGAGAGCCGGTAGCGGGCTTTCGTAGATCTCCTTTCCTCCCTCGACTTCACGACTTGCATTGAGGGTTCCCTCGCCCACCTCGAGCGAGGTGATACCGGCGACGTGAGGCAGATCAAGCAATTCCGCAAGCATCTGACCTACCTGGGAGTTGTCGGTTCCTACACTCTGCACACCCACCAAGATCAAACCGTACTCACGATCCTTCAGGATCGCAGCGAGAGTCTGGGCGATCTTGAAGGAATCGCCGAGAGTCTCCTCGCCACCAATCACATGGACGGCCTGGTGAGCTCCTCGGGCGAGGCAATCTCTCAACACCGCTTCGGCCCTGGCCGGCCCATAGGTCACCACCGTGACCTCGCCACCCTGGGCCTCGGTGATTTTCAGGGCCTCTTCCAGAGCGTACTCGTCATGCGGCGATAAAATCCACTTGATACCGCCTTCGTCAATCTGATTTCCGTCGGCTCCGATCTTGATGACCGACGCCGTGTCCGGAACGCTGGTCACACAGACGATACAGTTCACGATCTACCTCCCTCATTGAATTTTTCCGACCTTCGGCCGAAACTGAACGGTCATTCAGTTCGTTTCAGTGTAGCAGAACACAGACGGAGTCAACCAAATTTTCGCTGCCGGTGCTACCATTTGCTCGGGGGTTGCATGAAGAAACTACTCGTCACCGGTTCCAGCGGACTCATCGGTTCTGAGATCGTGACCTATTTCGACAGCCTCGGTTGGCGGATCGTGGGCGTCGACAACAACATGCGAGCCGAATTCTTCGGCCCCGCCGGCGACACCCGCTGGAATCAACATCGCCTCGAAGCAGAATGCCGGTCCTTCAGTCACAGAGAATTGGACATCAGAGACCGCAGCGGGGTTCTCGACCTACTTGAGGCGGAGAAACCCGATATGCTGGTTCACACGGCGGCCCAGCCCAGCCATGACCTCGCCGCTGCCCGCCCTTTCGACGACTTCGACGTCAACGCCGTCGGCACACTCAATCTGCTTGAAGCTACTCGCAAAGCGGTACCTCGGTCGGTCTTCGTCCACATGTCTACGAACAAGGTCTACGGTGATCGACCCAATGAAATCGCCCTCAAGGAGTTGGAGACCCGCTGGGATTACGACGACCCGGCGTTCGCCGACGGCATCGACGAAAGCATGAGTGTCGATTCATGCCTCCACTCCCTCTTCGGTGCATCAAAGGCCGCCGGTGACATCCTGGTACAGGAGTACGGTCGCTATTTCGACCTCAAGAGTTGCTGTCTTCGCGGCGGCTGCCTCACCGGGCCCAATCACTCCGGAGTCGAACTTCACGGCTTCCTGAGCTATCTGGTCAAGTGCAATCTCGAGAGGCGGGAATACACCGTCTTCGGTTATAAGGGCAAACAGGTCCGAGACAATATCCACTCCCTCGATGTCGCCCGGTGTGTCGAGGCCTTCTACGAGAATCCGGGGTGTGGCGAAGTCTTCAACCTCGGAGGCGGCAGGGCCAACTCAGTTTCCATTCTCGAGGCCTTCAAAATGGCAGAGGAACGAACCGGCAAGGCCATGAGCTGGACCTACAGTGACACCGCACGCCGTGGCGATCATATGTGTTACATCTCAGATCTGACACGCCTGCGGACCCGACTCCCGGGCTGGGACGTCAGGCTCTCCCTCGACACCATATTCGACGAAATCGTCGAAGAGTGGGTCCGTCGAAAGACATGAAACTCACTCTGGTCATTCCGGCCCGCAATGAGGAGGGACATCTTGGGTCCACACTGGAGGGCCTCCAATCCCATCTCGATACAGCAGGGATCTCTGATTTCGAAATCGTGGTCATCGACGACGGATCAAAGGATTCCACCCCGGAAATTCTGGCGGCAGCGGCGGCCGACGACAGTCGCATCCATCCCATCACGAACGACGGGCTGCACGGGTATGGGCGTGCGGTCCGGATCGGCCTGGATCACGCCGCCGGAGATGCCGTCATCGTAACCATGGCCGACGCCTCCGACGACCCAGCCGATGTCGTAGCTTATTATCGGATTCTGAGAGATGAGGCGGAATGCGTGTTCGGTTCACGTTTCATCTCCGGGTCCGAACTCATCGACTATCCTCGGTTCAAATTGGTTATCAATCGACTGGTCAATCTGGTAATCCGCATGTTGTTCCACGTCCCGTGCAACGATTTCACAAACGCCTTCAAGGGGTTTCGCCGGTATGTGATCGACGGCTGTCGGCCGCTTGTCTCGCCCCATTTCAACCTCACCATCGAACTTCCGTTGAAAGCGATCACCCGTGGCTACACCTTCAAGGTGGTGCCGATCTCATGGCGGAATCGCGAGGCTGGGGTTTCACAGTTGCTGCTCAAGGAGCAGGGAAGCCGTTACCTCTTCACTCTGCTCAGCGTCTGGTTCGAGTGGCTGCTCGTACGCCAAGACTATCTACGTCGGGATACCGAGGGCTTTCAGCCGTGGACTGACGGCGTGCCTTCACGGGAGAGAAAATGAACCGTCATCGCCGAGTGCTCGTAACCGGAGGTGCCGGTTTCATCGGCAGCCATCTCTCGGATGCCATCCTCAAACACGGTTTCGAGGTCACCATCCTCGATAATCTCCACACCGGCATTCGGGGTCAGGTTCCGGCCGGCGCCGACTTCATCGAGGGCGATGTGCGTGATTCGGACGCCGTTGCCCGGGCCTTCGAGACGGAGCCGGAAATTGTCTGTCACCTCGCCGGCCAGGCATCCATCCGCCTCGCGTGGGCTGATCCCTCGGCCGATCTCGCGGTGAATGTCGAGGGCACACTTAGGATACTGGCTGCCTGCCGAGAGCACCGAGTACCCCGTCTCCTCTACGCCTCTTCAATGACCGTATACGGCAACCCGGATGAGATTCCGACCTCGGAGGACGCCCCGGCGCGTCCCGTCGCCCATTACGGCATCACCAAGTTCGCTGCGGAGCGCTACGTTCACCTCGCTGCCGACGACCCGGAACACCCTCTGGCGGTGACCTCCTTTCGTATGTTCAACGTCTTCGGCCCACGCCAACGCCTGGACAATCCCTATCAGGGGGTGCTGGCCATCTTCCTCGGAAACGTCCTGCGCGGAGAGGCCGTCACTATCCACTCGGACGGAGAACAGTCGAGGGACTTCGTTTTTGTCGGGGACGTGTGCCGAGCATGGATCGAAGCGATTGACAATCAGTCAACGTTCGGGCGCGTATTCAACTTGGGATCCGGCCGGCCGACCACCGTCAACACCCTCTGTGACACCGTACTCGGCCTATGCGGCCTCGACCGATCCAATCACCCGGTCCATCACGAGCCGGCCCAACCGGGAGACATCAGGCGTGCGGCCGCCGATGTCTCGGCAATCCAAGAAACTCTCGGATGGCAGCCGAAAATATCCCTCGAAGAAGGCTTGGAACCAACGGTGGCCTGGGCTCGACACGCCGCGGAGAGGAGATGAGCCGACGGGGCCGATGGCCCGAATTGTGGCCCTTGGCGGCACTCCTCGTAACGGCTCTCTACGTTTTTTGGACACCGCCCCTGGCCGCCATCACCCTCAAACTGATCCCCATCGTCTTTGCGCTGACGTTTGTCGCCGCGTTTGCCGGGCTCGGCGCCCCTGTCGTTCGCCTTCTGCTGCCAAACGCTTCACGCAGCGATCAGATCTTGATCTCGACCGCAGTCGGCGCCGGTCTCACCGGCGCCTTCACCTTCTTACCCGGCCTCATCGGTATCGTGAACCCGAGTCTGTACGCCGCTTGGACCCTTCTCGGGCTCGCGATGTTCGGTTGGTACGCGATCCGCCACTGGAGACACGGTCTGCCCGGCCGGGCCTTCGGCGGGGCTCTCTCCGCAGTCGCAGCTGCAATCATCGGCATCAACCTCCTGCAGCTTCTGCCGATGCTGGTCTCCCCAGTGGTCTCGACAGACGCCATGGAATATCACCTGATGATTCCCCAAATCATCCTTTCGAACGGGCAGATCTTTCCTCTGCCGTCACTCGTGGAATCGAACTATCCCTCCCTGGCGCCCTATATTTACCTCCTCGTCATGCCGCTGGCCGGAGATGTTGCCTGCAAGGCCCTACATTTCTGGGCAGGAATCGGACTGCTGGGCGCCATCGCTCTTTTGGTGAAGAGAATCGCCCCCAATTCCAACCGCCTTCTCGCCCCGGCTCTGTACCTCAGCATGCCGGTGGCGGTCTGCATCTTCGGCTGGGCATGGAACGACAATCTGTTTGTTCTGTTCGTGCTTCTGGCTCTCGGCCAGATACTGGATTACCACGAAGACCCCGAACACCGGGGGGCCGTGCGCCACCTCCTCGTCGCCGGCATCTTGTTGGGTCTTGCCGCCTGGACCAAGTACACCATCGTCATGGTATTGCTCGCCCTCGCGCCGCTCTTCCTGCTGTCGATCTGGCGCTGGCGGTGGAAATGGCGGCACCTGATCGTACTCGCGGCCCCGATCGGCATCATTTCTCTGCTGGTCTTTGTCAAGAATTGGGCGTTCACGGGAAATCCCTTCTATCCTTTCCTCCATCGGCTCTTTCCCAGCCCATACTGGAGCGACGTCTCGACGACGTACTTTCACGAGGCCCTCCGGCGTTGGGAGATCGCCGACTGGAAGTGGCACACCGTTGTGACATTCCCCTATCATCTGGTGCTGCGTCCCCTTCTGATTGACGTCCACACGGGGATTTTTCCGCTGGTGGCCTTTCCCTTCGTCTTCATGCGCTCAGTGAGCCGGGGGCAGACTTTCCTGAAGGCCTTTCTTGTGTGCTTTCTCCTCTCCTGGTACCTGATCCAGACCGAGACCCGATCCCTGCTGGCGCTGCTTGCCGTTCTCTTTGTGGTGGCATCTCCGAATCTCGAAAGCGCGGTCTTTGCTCCGGCCTTGCGGCGCCGACCGGCTCTCCTGACGCTTGTCGTCGGCGCTCTCGCCTCACTCGCCATCACTGTCGTCAGCACCTCGATCATGACCCAGTCGATCGAGTATTTCTTCGGCCTGGAAACGCGCAGGCAATTCCTTGTACGGGAAGCCGAGGCATACCCCATCCTCGACTGGCTCAACACCCAAGACGAGGTTGCGACAACGGTCCTCGTCGGCTTGAAACGGCCCTACTACGCCACCAAAGCCATCCTGTTCAGCGCTTTCGCCGACCCTCCGATTGCCCAAGCCCTGACCGGCGGGGAAGGCGCCGCGGATGACCTTGTCCTCAGACTGAGGGGCATCGGAGTCACACACATCGTCGTCGATTTCGACGAATACGAGCAAGACCATGCTGAATGCCTGTACTCCTGGGATGACAGCCGCCGTGAAGTCTTCGAAGAAGTGTTGGCCACACACTGCAGATCAGTGATGCAATTTGGATCGACGACGATCTACCGGCTCGCGGAGAATTGACCCGGCTAGGAGCCTGTTGGGCAGAGGCATCCATCATCCTCCACTTCTCGATCGCGCTACCGGCCTATGCCCTACAGGCTCCTAGTCTTCCTTCCTAAACCGGTGAATCTCTTCGTCGTAGGCTTCCATGACATCGTGGTACCTCAGGAGACCGATGACCCGTCCCGGAGGTTCCCCAGAAATGACCGGGAGGACCTCGACGCGTAGAGCGGTCAAGCGGCGCATGACGGTGTGGAGATCTTCATCCGGACGCGCGAAGGCCACATTGCGCGCCTCCACTTCGATATCACCGGCCACGAGCAGATCCCACACTTCGGGGGTCGCCATGACTCTGCGCACGTCGTTGACGCTGAGAATTCCATGAAGATTTTGCTCGGCATCCACGACCGGGTAGTAATCCTGCGTACCGGAGAAGACCAGGTCCATGACATCGCGAAAAGGCATTCCGGGCTCAAGCATCTCGACCTCTTGACCGGTCTTGATAACCTGACCGACCGAGAGCCTTTCCAAAATATCGACCTGAAAATCGCCAAGGTGGGCCGGAGAATCTACCCGTCCCGGGACCTGGGCCTCGTACATTGTGACACCCCGGGTCAGAAGGAAGGTCACCGAGGACACCAGCATCATCGGCACCAGGAGGCTGTAGGATCCGCTCATCTCCGCAACCATGATCAAGGAAGCGATCGGAACCTTTGCCACTCCGGCGAAGAAGCCGCCCATCCCCACCAGGATGCAGGCCGAGGCGGACGGGGCCATCGACGGAAAGGTCCGAGACGCCAACTCCGCAAAGACAGCGCCGGTGAGACCACCGATGACGAGGGAGGGCGCAAACACTCCTCCCGACCCACCGGAGGAGATCGTAAAGGAGGTTGCGAGAATCTTCGCCGGAACCAAGGCCAGAAGGAGGCCGAGGGGAAGGCCCGGCCCAAGAGCTGTCTGCAGCCAGCCGTAACCTCCGCCCAATACCTGGGGCATATTGAGGGCAAGACAGGCAATGAGCAGACCACCGATAGCCGGTTTGAACGGCTTCGGCACGTTCAAGCGGGCAAAGAAGCCGTCCCGAATACCGTAGAAAACCTTCACCCAAACAACCCCGACAACCGCGAGCACAACTCCCAGTATGAAATAAGAAACCAACTCCTGGGGCCGGGCAAAGGCGTCCACACTGGTCGCAAAGATGGCGGACCAACCAGTAAGAGAAGCAACCACAACGTAGGCAACGATCGAAGACATCAGGGCAGGAATCAGGGCCTCCGACTCGTAGTCGTTCTCCGAATACAGGACCTCAATCGCGAACAAGGCACCGCCCAAAGGTGCACGGAACATCCCGCCGATACCGGCTGCCATCCCGGCCACGACCAGGGTCCGGCGATCTCGGACACGCAGTTTGAGCACATCTGCGAGATAAGAACCGAAACCGGCCCCCACCTGAGCCACCGGCCCCTCTCGCCCGGCCGAGCCTCCCGACCCGATAGTGAGCATCGACGCAAGCAATTTGACGGGCACGACCCGCGGCCGGAGTTCAGCCCTTTTTCGGTGGAATGCCTGAATCACCGCATCGGTACCGTGCCCTTCGGCCTCCGGCGCAAAAGTCTGCACCATCCAACCCACCAGCAGGCCAACACCCGGGAGAATCAGAAGAAGGAACCATGGTCTCTGAGGCACTGACCCACCAGTCACGGCATCCGTCCCATGACCGGGCGGTTGGAAACCGATGACCCGACCGAGCAACAGGGAGGACATCCCCTCGACACCCCACGTCAGGAGAGCCGCACCGAGACCGGCAACAACCCCAATTGCCGCAGCGAGAAGAAGCCAGCGACCGAAATTGTAGAGGTCAATGCGACTGAAAAAGCGGGCAAGGCGCTGCCGCCAGGGAAGTCCATCCTGATCCGAAACCGAAGGAGTCACGAACCCAGCCTTGCCCCTCTCTCCCTCTTCCGTCTCCATATGAGATTCATCCCGCATATCTCACCAACTTTCTGCTGCGGCCGGCGATCCACCGTTCTCAGAGGCGTTTTCTCTCCTCAAGGCACTCAACGTACAGACAAGTACGCTTCCGCGCCTCTCAGGTCGAAAACGCCACTGCGCACAGAGCCTCGCCACCCTCGCGACGAAACCCGGTGAGATATGCGGGTTAATCACCTCTCCCAATGACCAGACAGGCGTTTGTTCCGCCGAATCCGAAGGAGTTGCTGAGAGCAAACTTCACTTTGGCGTCGCGGGCCTCGTGCGCCACATAGTCGAGGTCATTCTCCCCATCGGGATTGTCCAAGTTGATCGTCGGGGGAATTACACCATGATTCATCGCCAGGACCGAGATCGCAAACTCAAGCCCACCTGCTGCTCCCAACAGGTGTCCAGTCATGGACTTGGTGGACGACACCATGAGCGAGCGAGCATGATCACCAAAGACCTCTTTGACCGCCAAGGTCTCGATACGGTCTCCCGGTGGAGTCGACGTTCCATGGGCATTGATGTAATCGATATCCTCGGGGTTCATACCAGCGTCCTTGAGGGCCAGGCGCATGACTCTGATGGCGCCGTTTGCATCCTCTGCCGGCGCCGATATGTGGTGCGCATCACTGGACATTCCGAAGCCGAGGACCTCTCCCAAAATATTGGCGCCACGTCGTCTCGCGCTTTCGTACTCTTCGAGTATGACGACACCCGCCCCCTCACCGATGACGAAGCCGTCGCGATCCCGATCCCACGGCCGGGAAGCCCTTTCCGGATCGTCATTGCGGGTCGATACTGCACGCATCGAAGCAAAACCCGCCACGGTTAAGGGACAAATGACGCCTTCTGCGCCACCTGCGATGATCGCATCCGCGTAGCCGTGTTTGATATACAACGCAGCATCGCCAATAGCGTGGGCCGATGTTGAACACGCGGTACAGGTTGCACTATTGGGTCCCTTGGCACCAGTTTGAATACTCACCAGGCCGGAAGACATATTGATGATGGACCCCGGAATGAAGAAGGGAGTCACCCTCCTCGGACCGCGATCGACCAAGGTCGAGTGGGTACGTTCGATCAGCGGTAATCCGCCGATCCCGGAACCGATGACAACGCCGACCCGTTCGGCATTTTCGTCGGTGATCTCGAGGCCTGAATCCTCAAGGGCCATGTGCGAAGCCGCCAACGCAAAGTGAACAAAACGATCGAACTTGCGGGCTTCCTTCGGTGACAACCAGGGACCAACATCGAAGCCCTTGACCTCGCACGCAATCCGGACGGAAAAACCTTCGGTGTCAAAACAGGTGATGGGACCGGCGCCGCTTTTCCCGGAAACCAGTCCATCCCAGGTCGGCTCTGTGCCGACTCCCAGAGGGGAGATCAGGCCGAGCCCAGTCACCACCACCCGTCGGGACATGTCAGCCTTCCAAACTCTTGGCGAGATACTCCACCGCATCCTTCACCGTAGCGATTTTCTCAGCGGATTCATCAGGGATCTCGACCCCAAATTCCTCCTCGAAAGCCATCACGAGTTCAACGACATCCAGGGAATCCGCACCGAGATCGTCCACAAACGACGCGTCTGAGGTCACCTTGTCTGCATCCACACCCAACTGTTGGACGACAATCTCCGTCACCTTTGCTTGAACATCCATTTCCTGATCCTCCGTTTCGCTGCATCCCGCTTGATACGGGCTGCTCCATACCTGTTCAGCCTTTTCGCCGCATCGCGGCAGGCCCTTTTCTTCGACATCGCCCCCCAAAAGGAGTCACAACTCCAACCGGGGGGCGCCAAACATCAACACAGATACCACACTACTGAAGCCGGTGCAAGATCGGCCGTCATTTGGCGGCCGCATAATGGCACCGGCCTTCGGGAGCGCGAGCACTCCCGCTCGGCATTTTCCCAGGGAGACAAAGATCATTGTAGCCGGCATAGTTGCACCGACATCCCGGAAAGGTTAGCGTCACATCATGACGCGGAACACGGTCAACGATCCTCAAGAAAGGTTCGTCACTCGGATCTTCGGATCGATCGTGCCCAAAACCGACGCCGACCGGCGACGCACGATCCTCGAGTTTCTCGTCCTGCACATGCGGCCGGTCCGCGTTCGCAGTTCTTCTCAGCGCCCAGGGTCGAAACGAGGAGGCCGAAGTCCTACTGCGCGAGGTGCTCAACGCCTACCCGGAGTTGCACCAGGCAGCCTACTCCCTCGGTCTGCTGCTGGCCGAGATGGGACGCTACCCGGAGTCAGAAACCTGGCTCGCCCGAGCGGCCTCGGGGATGCCCGGACATCCAGGAGCCAGACGCAATCTGACGGAAATCAGGCGCTACCTGGCGTCGATCGAGACCGGTTCTTGAGGCGTCACGGCTTCTGATGCACCACAGACCGGCGTCTCAAGGAGGGTGTCGATCACCTCGGAATTGAGGATGACGCTGATGAAATTTATGTCCACAATTTCTTGACATCAGCCAAAAAATGATGTAATCAGCCAATTGAGGCCTAAACCGGCCCAACAGGAGGTCCCGAGCGATGGAAGCATATATGACAGCCAAGGAAGCAGCAAAATATTTGAAACTCGCAGAACGCACCCTGGTGCGACTGGCCCATGAGGGCAAGATCCCGGGGGTCAAAATCGGTGGCCAGTGGCGATTTCGCAGGGCTCTTCTCGACGAATATCTGGATAACTTGGCGGCACAATCCGTATCCACTTCGGGTGGCGCCATGTCGCAGGTCTTCGACTCGCCACTCGAGGAGATCCTGACTGTGAAACAGGTCCTCCCCAACCTGAAAGCCGCAGACCGTACCGAGGTCATTCATTCGATGGTGGCCCACATGACGAAGCTTGGAATGGTGAAGGACCAAGGTTGGCTCGAAGCAGCTCTGGCTGCCCGCGAGCGACTCCTACCGACGGCCGTTCCGGAAGGCGTCGCCTTCTTGCACGCCCGCCGCCGGGCTGCCGACATGTTTCCTCAGCAGTTCATCGCCGTTGGCCGCTCCGCGGACGGCGTAGACTTCGGATCGCCCGACCTGAGTAAGACACGGATCTTCTTCCTTCTTGCTCTGCGTAACGACACGCTGCACCTCCGCTGGCTGTCGCGACTGGCCTGGATCGTCCGCAGCCCAGGTCGGTTGAATGCGCTGCTGGAAGCCAAATCCGCAAAGGCCATGTACGCCACCCTTCTTGAGGCAGCATCAAGTCTCCCCGCTTCTCTGGCCCCGTCGGGAAAGTCAGTCGGACGATAACGCACCGACTCTCTTTCGCGTGACAGACCGACTCTCTTTCGCACAACAGGAAGACTACGCCTGTACCGCGTACAATGATGGAATGAAAATCGCCTTGATCGGGACCCACGGGATCGGCAAGACAACGCTGTGCTTCGAGCTTGCAGCCCGCCTCAAACGAAGAAATACCGATGTAGAGATGGTTCGGGAGGTCGCCCGCCGATGCCCGTTACCCATCAACGAGGCCACCAACGCTGCAGCACAGGCATGGATTCTCCACACCCAAATCGCGGAGGAGATCGATGCGGAGTCCCGGTACGAATGTGTCCTCGCCGACCGTTCAGTCCTCGACAACTACTGCTATATGGTGCACGCGGCCGGGGGCTCGCCGATGTGGGAAAGGGTCCTCGATGATTGGCTGCCCACCTATTCTCTACTGGTTCACGTCCCCCTCTGGTCACGTCCGGTGTTTGACGGCGTTCGTGCGGTCGACCCACGGTTTCAGGAGGAGATCCAAGACCTCCTTGAGGGCATGATCACGGCTCGAGGTCTCACACCCCTGAGACTCCAATCCGACGAACCGAACCGGTGGGGCGAAGCCATCGAAGAGGCTCTCCTGCCCACTCTTGAACCCACGCTTCCCCTGTTCGACGACGGCGACCGAGGTCAGGTGTGATTTCGCCGACGGTAGATCCCCACGGCCTCTTCGGGGAATTACATCGATTTCGGAGAGAAAACACAGCCGCGTCATTTGACACGACGTAGCTCCCGGTGTGAGCATGGAGGCATGATGTTCGGACTCAAAAAACCCAGTATCGAACTCCTCGACAAATATGTCGCCAACAAGGAGTACGACAAGGCGCTCACCGCCGTCGCCACCGAACTCAAGAGGAATCCCTCCAAGTTCAACCTCCTGCTGCGCCAAGCGGAGATTCTCGGAATGGCGGGAAACCGCGACCGGGCGATCGCCGTGTATCAAGAGTTGGCGGAGCATTATGCCAAGGACGGTTTCTTTGCAAAATCCATCGCACTTTACAAAAAGGTCCTGCGTCTCAACCCCGAATTGCAGGAAGCACACGCCGAACTCGCCTTATTGATTGAAGAGCAAGGAAAGGCCAAAATTCCGTTGAAAGAACGCCTGGCAGCTCAGAAATCCCCCGGAAAGCACAAACCCGTTGAGCCGGCGGACCCAACCCAATCCCTTTCGTCTCCAGAGGAAAAGGAACGCGACTCATCCTCGCTCTTTTCCGCCTTCCCAAAAGAAGCCCTCGAGGACATCCTTGCCTCAACCTCCCTTCGTTCCTTTCTGGAGGGAGACATCATCGTCACCGAGGGCGAGGAGGGATCCAGCCTCTTCCTGCTGGTCACCGGCGAGGTCAAGGTCTTCACCAGAGGGGAGAAGGGCGAACATCTTCAACTGGCCGAACTCGGACCGGGCGACTTCTTCGGTGAGGTGTCTCTCCTTACCGGCCGGCCCCGCACCGCCACGATCACCGCGAAGACCGGGGTCAGCGCCATCGAGCTGAGCCGAGATGGAATCCACCAAATCGCTCAGAATCACCCCCAGGTCAAAGCCGTCATTAAAGACTTCTACGAATCTCGGGCCCAGGCCACTGTCGAAGCGGTGATTCAGAAGATGCGTGACTCCACGTGATTACCGAGGGACGAATCCTTGTCTGGGGAGATCCACGGCTTGAGGCGAACAACGCTCCGGTCGATGATTTCGACGAGGACCTTCATCGGCTGGCGGATGACATGTTCGAGATTGCCAGGAAGGCCCCCGGCCTGGGGCTTGCGGCGCCCCAAATTG
>JAIOSJ010000149.1 GCA_021107705.1 Thermoanaerobaculales bacterium
CCGAGGTGCAAATCAAAGATGCCGAAGTCTCGCGCCGGCATGCCATGATCGAAATTCGGGGTGAGACCGTGACCCTCTTCGATCTTGGCGCCACCAACGGCACCTTTGTGGAGGGAGAGCGAATCGAGAGCCGGGTTCTCGCCAACCAGACCGAGTTCACGGTCGGCTCAACCACCCTCATGATTATCATCACGAACATCAACGGCTCGATGTAACCATAGCCTAAATTGAGCGATTCTCAACGGTGATCTGCACCAAACCCTTGCGCTCTGAACACTTTCAGAAAGCCTCGACAGACCTCCGGGTATGCCTGCGTTTTCTTCAAGCACCAGAGCATCAAGGGTTTGACACATCTCATCCGCCAGAATCGCTCAGTTTAGGTATAGGCGCCATAAAGGCGCACTTCCTATTTCACAAGAAGTTTTTGAGGGTCTATGCAGGCAGGAAACTTGCTAGAATCACCGCTCGTGAGTCATGACGAACGCTCTTGACGAGCAGCGAATATATCGGAGGCTGATTTCAATGATCGAAGTTGAAAACCTGACCAAGGTCTTCGTCGACGTTCCGGTCGTGGACGAGGTAACGTTCTTCGTTCCCGAGGGCCAGATCCTCGGGTTCCTGGGCCCCAACGGCCCCGGCAAGACAACGGTCATGCGTATGATCACGACGTTTTTGGCACCGACCAAGGGCCGCGTGGTGGTTGCGGGAATTGACGCCGACATCGATGGGGTGGCCCTTCGCCGCCAGGTCGGCTACTTACCCGAAAATGTTCCTCTTTATCCCGAAATGAGGGTCGATGAATACCTCCGCTTTCGCGCCGACATCGAGGAAATCCCACGGTCGCGCCAGGCCGCCCGAATGAACGACGTGCTTGAGCGGTGCCTTCTGACCGAGGTTCACCGTCAGGTCATAGGCACCCTGTCCAAGGGCTTCCGTCAGAGAGTCGGCCTTGCGAGCGCGCTCATTCACGAACCACCGGTCCTCATTCTCGACGAACCGACCGTCGGCCTCGACCCCAATCAGATCATCAAGGTCCGCGAACTCATCACTGAACTCGGCCGCGACCACACGGTGCTGCTCTCCACCCACATTCTTCCTGAAGTAGAAGAGATTTGTGAGAGGGTGCTCATCATCGATCGCGGCCGGATTGTCGCCGACGGCACCCCCGATGGTCTCAGAAGCCGAACGGCTGGTCTGCCGACTCTGAATATTCAACTCAAGGGCGCTTCAGATGCAGAGGCATCAGAGGCTCTCGCCGGCATCCCCGGCATCACGTCCGCGACCGGTGGTGTTGACGGTCGTTTTCGTCTTGAACACGAGGCTCAAAAAGACCCCCGTGAAAGCGTTTTTCGTCTGGCGGTCGAGCGGGGCTGGAGCCTGCTCGAGATGACTCCGGGAAAGGCATCTCTTGAGGATGTTTTCGTGCGCCTGACGACCAATGACGACAATGAAGACTTCGAGCCGGAGGCCTGAGATGCAGAAAATATTCGCTGTTACGCGACGAGAGTTAATCGCCTATTTCTCCTCACCCCTGGCCTACATGGTCATGACCGCATTCCTGCTTTTGCAGGGATTGGTTTTCTATCTCGTGCTTGCAATCTTGAGCGACCCATCCACACCGGCGATGGCCCCACTGGAGGCCTTCTTCGGCGGCACCATCTTCTTCTGGTTCTACCTTCTCTTCGTCGTGCCGGTGATCACGATGCGCCTGGTGGCCGAGGAACGCCGCTCGGGCACTCTGGAGGTCCTCTTGACCTCGCCGCTGACCGAAGGTCAGATCATCGCCGGGAAGTTCGTGGCGGCCTTCGTCTTCTACATTGCCCTGTGGCTACCGACGGCCCTCTATGTGATCATTCTTCGTCAGCATTCCACAATAGACATGGGGCCGGTGCTCGCCGGATACCTCGGTGTGGCCATGCTCGGCTTTCTCTTCCTCGGGATCGGCACCTTTGCCTCGACCCTCACCGAAAACCAACTCATTGCCGCCATCCTGGCCTTTGTCGGCCTGATCGCGCTGTTTGTCGCGCCCCTGGTCGAGCAGCTCCTGGTCTCGGGCTCGGTCTTCAAGACCGCTCTCGTACATATGAACCTCTTTGCCCAGATGGAGGACTATGCCATGGGCATCATCGACACCCGACACATCGTGTACGAAGTCTCGGTCGGCCTTTTATTCCTCTTCCTCGCGACCCGAAGCCTCGAACTCGGGAAGGGACGGTAAGGCCATCATGCGAACCCAAGACCTACGTCGTTTTTCCACCGGCGGCGCCGCCGTCGTCCTGGCTGTGGTCCTCCTCTTGATGGCCAACTGGCTCGGCACGCGTCACTGGAAACGTGCCGATTGGACAGCCTCACATCTCTATTCTCTTTCCGAAAAGAGCCGGAATATCGTGGGGGACATTGACGAGGAGATTCGAGTCATCGTGTTTATGACACCCGGGTCGGGCCTCTACCCTCAAGTACGCGAACTCCTGAATAGATATGAGGCTGTGTCGGACAACATCAAACTCGAATACATCGACCCCGAGCGCGAGCCCCTGCGCACCCAACAACTGGCGGAGGAATTCGGAATTTCACTCGCCAACACCGTCGTCTTCACCGCCGGCGAGCGTTCCAAGTACGTGACCTCCGACCAGATGGCCGAATTCGACTACAGCGGAATGCGAATGGGACAGGCGCCGACGCTGAAGGCATTCAAAGGAGAAGAACAGTTCACCTCGGCAATTCTCTCCCTGGTGGCGCCGAGTGTTCCCAAGGTCTATTTCGTCACCGGCCACGGGGAGCCCTCAGCGAGCAGCCCGGGCGGTCTTTCCGAGCGAGGTATTTCCCTGCTCAAGGAAAACCTCAAACGGGAGAACATGGAGACGGCCGAAGTGACCTTGCTTTCCGGAAGTGTCCCTGAAGACGCCGACGTACTCGCCATCATCGGGCCGACTCGGGCCTTCACCGAGGCTGAGATCCAGGCTCTCGAAAGCTACCTCAGGGGTGACGGTCGTTTGCTGGCGGCCCTCGATCCTCTGATCGAGCCCGACGGTTCGATGCGCGGCACCCGACTCGAAGATCTCTTTGCCCGATGGGATATCGACGTCCGCAACGATCTGGTCATCGACCCGTCAAAGAAACTTCCCTTCTACGATCTGTCGGCAGTCTATCTGGACGCGTATGGCGACCACCCAATTGTTCAGGGCATGGAAGGCATGGCGGTCCTCTTTATGGTCGCCCGCTCGGTTGCACCTGCTCCGGAACCGCAGGGTCTAGCCACGGTGTTGGTTGAAACCTCCGCCGAAGGATGGGGAGAGACCAACCTCAGCCAGTTGCTGCGCGGCGAACCGGTGGCGCCGGATGATGAGGACGCCTCAGGTCCGATTTCGGTCGCCGTCGCAGTTGAAATCTTCTCCGAAGACCCGGGCGCGGAAACAGAGGAAGATGGTGGTGAGGAATCAACCGCGGGGACCCGGCTGGTCATCCTCGGGGATTCGGACTTCCTCTCGGATTCCGAAATCTCCAACGCCGGAAACCTGGTCTTGGCAGTCAATTCCTTCAGCTGGCTTGCCAGCCAGGAGCACAGCCTCGGCATCCCACCACGCGATGTCGAACAGGTGAGCCTCTTCCTGTCGAGCGCCCAGATGAACGCCATTCTCCTCATTATTCTGGTTCTCATGCCCGGTACAGCAGTCGTGGCCGGAATCCTGGTATGGCGCCGTCGGCGTCACTGAGAGACGAGGACCATATGCACAACCGCAGCCTGTTGATTCTCGCCGTTCTGGTCCTCGGGTTTGGAGCTTTCATCTGGTTTTTCGAGCGCCACCAACCCACGACGGACGAAGTGCAGAGACATTCGGAAAAGCTTTTCGGCAACCTCGAAATGAATGAGGTTCAGACCTTCGAACTCACCAACGCCGGCGGGACCTTTTCCTTTGAGAGAACCTCGTCCGGCTGGCTCATGCTCCAGCCCGTCCGGACCGATGCGGATTCTCCGGCCGTCGATCGTCTCTTGAATGCCCTCATCGACCTCAAGGCCGACCGTCGAATGGGACCGGACGAAGTCGATCCAGCCTCCTATCAACTCGACAACCCCGCGTATATGATCAAGTTGGTCGAGCAAAATGGTGGCACTAACACCCTCAAAATTGGGAGTGAAACCGCCCTCGGCAGCAAAAGAGCCGTCATGCTCGACGGGCCGGAGATTATTCTTACAACCGGCGGGTTCGCCGCGAGCCTGGACAAGAAACTGGACGATTGGCGTTCCCGATCGCTGGCTGAAGTCTTCTTGAATGACTTAGCGTCAATCGAAATCCTGAGCGGCACGGATCGCATCCAGGCCGTCAATCTCAATGAAGGATGGCGGCTGCTTGCACCGGTCGAGGATCTCGCCGACGAGGAGCTGCTGCGCAACATCACCACGGACCTCAACGCCATCCGTATCGAGGAATTTCTGGATGGAACAACCGCCGACGAAGGCCTCGATCTCTCTCCCGCAAGAATCAAGGTCACCCTCCTACCCACCGATGGGAGCGAGTCGACCACCCTGGAATTCGGTTCCGTGAGAGAGATCGAAGGCACAGAGCACGTCGCCTGCCGCCGCAATCACAAGGATATTTTCTGGGTGACGAATCGGGCCGAAATCGGCCTCGCCAAAGCCCCTGTTCGGTGGCGAGAACCAAAGGTCCTGCCATTTGAAACCTGGAATGTCCATCGTCTCGAAATCGCAGCTGCGGACGACAACGTCCTGCTCAGCCGCTCAGACGGCTTGTGGCGTCTGAGCAACGGAGCTGAAATTGATTCCTCGGCAGTCCAGGAGCGCCTTTCGAAAGTTGCTGAGATGAAGGCAACGAACTTCGACCTCATGAATCTGGCAAGACCTGAGATTGGACGCGTTATCCTCCACCTCGGCCAACCCGGGAGAACCGGTGAGAGCCAATTGGTCTTTGTCTTCTCCGAGCCCCTTGGTGAAGGTGGCGACGTCCTGGTGAAAGTCACCGGTCGGGATATCGTGATGACTGCCGCACCGGAGGATGTTGCGGCAGTTCTCGGTCATCTGGAAGAACTGCAGAGTGTGGAAGCTGAACCGGCTCCGGAAGAATGACCTGATACATTTCAGTTCCTTCCCATTCGGAAATTCCGGGTGGAAACAGGCTAAAATGTTCCGAATGAAACTTCAGGGCAATTCCACACATCGACAGGCTCTCACATGACCCAACTGTTACACCCCGCATGGCGACAACATTTCCAGGACCTGAAAGAACGTCGTCCGGATCTTGCCGAAAAGGTCTGCCGAAAACTCCTGGTCGACATGCAGCGACAGGGGCTGGTGGATTTCGACGATTTGGACGACGAAGTGACCGATGCCCTCCACCTCAGTGGAGAACGTCGGAGATCCGACCCCAATAGGCCTAAGCCGAAGATGTCTCGCGAGGCGCGGCGGACACTGTATGAATTGGCGATCAAGTATGCCGAGCGGTACCTCGAACCCGAGGAGATCCTCGGCGCCATTCTCTTGACCGAAAAACGCCAACTGGCCTTCGACGTCTCACGTCTGGCCGAGGACTCGGAAACCCCATTCGTCGAATTGGGAAAGAAGATCAGGGAATTTCTGGAGTTTGCCCCCGGTGAAGCGGCCGCCCCGCAAGCCTCGGTCATTGGAACCCGAGCGGCCCTCGTTCGCCGTCTCCTGACCGACCAGCTTCCCTTCATCGCCGTCGCCAAGAAGTACATCCGTGTCCGAGAATTCAACTATCTCCTCGATCATCTGGTCCCCACCGAAGGCAACCAGGGTCGCATCGGGGGCAAGGCGGCCGGTCTTCTGCTGGCCCGATCCATCCTGGAACATGCGACCCGCCACGGACGGTTCGACAGTGAGTTCAAGATCCCGGAATCCTACTTTGTACCCTCCAACGGCATCCTGGAATTCATTGAATACAACCACCTCGAAGAGGTCATCAACGTCAAATACCAGGAACTCGACGAGGTCCGTGAGGAATTTCCCCTCGTCGAACGCCTATTCAAGAGCGGTGCCTTCCCCCCTATCCTGCACAAGGGCCTCGAGGAGATGCTGTGGAAAATAGGCGAAAAGCCTCTGGTTATCCGATCGTCGTCATTGTTGGAAGACCGCATCGGACACGCCTTTTCCGGCAAGTACAAGAGCCTCTTCATTCCCAATCGCGGAACGATCGAAAGGCGGCTTGCCGAACTCGAGGACGCGATCTCCGAAGTCTACGCCTCAATCTTTCACCCGGATCCGATCGAGTACCGGAAAGAACGGGGCCTCCTGGATTTTCAGGAGCAGATGGGCATCCTGGTCCAAGTCGTCGTCGGCAAGGAAATGGAGGGGCTCTTGATGCCGGCCTTCGCCGGAGTGGCCTTCTCCCGCTGTGAAATGCGCTGGTCACCTCGGATCAACCGGACCGACGGCATGGCTCGACTGGTGGTGGGTCTCGGCACCCGGGCCGTCGACCGGACCGGCAACGACTGGCCTGTGATGGTGGCCCTCGACCAACCGCACCTTCGGGTCCTTCAGCAACCCGAGGAGGTCTACCAATATTCGCAGCACGAAGTCGATGTCGTCGACCTGAAGAATGGTCAGTTCGAATCGGTCGAACTCGAGACCTTTCTCAAAAGACTGGGTCGAAGCTTTCCGATGATCAACAAGATCTTTTCAATTTATCGGCACCGCCAGTTGGTACCGATCATGGGACTGATGCGGCAAAGCGAGGACCAGCTGGTCGTCACCTTTGACGGATTACTCAAGAGCAGCTTTCCTCGGCAGCTCAAACAGATTCTCGATTTCCTGGAAGAGGGACTGGAAGAACCGGTCGATATCGAGTTCGCCCACGACGGTGAGGATTTCTATTTGCTGCAGTGTCGCGCCCTCAGCCTGGCCTCGTCGGCCAACCACATCCCGATTCCGAACAATATCCCCGACGCCGACAAGATCTTCAGCGCCACACGCTTCGTTCAGATGGCCCAGGCCCGCAATCTGGAATGGATCGTCGTCATCGATCCTCGGGACTACGAACAACTGCCTTCGAAGGAGGCGATGCAGAGGGTTGCCAAAGCCGTCGGCGCCATCAACCAGACCCTCCCGCCGAAGAAGTTTATTTTGATCGGGCCCGGACGTTGGGGCAGCCGAGGTGACATTCGCCTTGGGGTGCCGGTGACCTACGCCGACATCTGCCACACGGCGATGCTGCTCGAAGTCGCCCGAAAAAAAGGCGCCTACGTGCCCGATGTCAGCTTCGGCACTCACTTCTTCCAGGACCTGGTCGAGGCCGAGATCACCTACCTACCGCTCTATCCGGACGAAGAGGGCGCCATCTGGAAAGAGGATTTCCTCAACAACTCTCCCAACGCCCTCGCCGAAATCGCGCCCCGCTATGCCGATCTCGAAGGGGTCGTCAAGCTTATCGACGTCCGCAAGGTCAGCGACGGACAATTCCTCCACGTCATCATGGACGGAGAAGCGGACCGCGGGCTGGCGTTTCTGGCGCCGGAGCATATTTAGCCCCCATTTCTCACCAAGGTTCGTTGCGAGGGCGGTCAGGTGCAGTGCCCAGTTGAGTTTTCGACCTGAGGGACGCGGAGTCGTACTCGATAGTCCGTCGAGCATCCCGATGCGAGAAAACGC
>JAIOSJ010000177.1 GCA_021107705.1 Thermoanaerobaculales bacterium
CGGCGATGCCAAAGTCAGAGTCGACAACTCTTCGGGCAGCGTCAAGGGCACGACCGCGATGGCCGTTCTCTCAGTCGACAACTCCTCCGGTCGTACCGAGATCAGGGCCCTTCGCCCCCTCCAGGAGTTTCATGTGGACAGCTCCTCCGGCTCAGTCCGTCTCGAGGGAGGGGCCTTAAAGGCCGATGTCGATTCCTCCTCGGGATCGGTTCACCTCTTCGACCTGCTCGGCGATGCCTCGGTCGATACCTCGTCCGGTTCGGCAGAACTTGTCTGGCAGTCGATTCCGCCCGGGACCAAGGTCCGAGTCGATACCTCGTCCGGCGGGGCTCACCTCACGTTCCCCGCAGGAACCGAATTGGATGGCGAGATCGACACCTCGTCCGGCGGGATCCGTTCAGATTTTTCCTGCAACTCGAAAGAACGCGACCACGCCGAGTTCAAGGGAGGGCCCGACGCCATTCGACTGACGGTGGACACCTCTTCAGGAAGCGTGCGCCTGGTCAAGGCGGGCTGAGAGTCGGCTCAATTCGCCGGGGCAATCTTGAAGCCTGATCTTGAATGGAATCGTCTTCGCGTCGTTGGTGCACGAGCCCATGGACGAGGATCGGATCATATTCTGTAGTGTTTGTATTACAATAACTACAGGAGGATCTCATGGTGACTCAATCCGTCCGTCTGCCGGACGATCTGGCTCAAAGATTGGCCCAACTCAGCGCAGTGACAAAGCGGCCCAAATCGTCCTTTCTGGTTGAAGCGCTGGAACGTTACCTCGATGAGATTGAGGACTTGGAAATTGCCCTGAGTCGAGTGCGAGACCCCGGCAGCGAGTGGGTCGACCACGCTGAGGTGAAGCGTGACCTCGGCATCGATTGAGATCTCCTGGGAACGACGAGCCGTCAAAGAACTCAAAGCAATCAACACCGAGGCGCAGCGGCGCATCGTCACGGCGGTTGAGCAGTTGATTGAACAACCGATGAAGGGAACGATGCTGTCGGCTCAATGGAAAGGGCTCCGGCGGCTGAGAGTCGGCGAGTTTCGCGTCATCTACGCCTTTGACGGGTCGAAACTGCTGATCTCGGTCATCCGGATCGGTCACCGAAGAGAGGTCTATCGCTGATCTGTGAAGGAATAAGACCAATAAGGAACCCCCATATTCAAACCCTGGTCTTTGCAGTCAATCAACGCCTTGATACAGTCTTGGTTGCAGTAACTTACCATTTTCGCTAAACTAACACCATGAAATTCGTGGATTTGTTGAGTACGGTGGCCGACGAACCGATATTTTCCACGGGGTTGTTACTCAGCGGAGATGTTGACCCAGGCGATGTACGCCGCCAGCTCTCGCGATGGACGCAGGATGGGCGCATTCACCGTCTCAGGCGGGGCGTGTACACCCTCGCGCCGCCGTACGCTAAGGTCATGGCTCACCCATTTTCGATTGCCAATGAGTTGGTGCAGCCGTCCTACGTCAGCCTGCAGTCAGCACTGGCCTTCTGGGGTTTGATTCCGGAGACCGTTTTGACTACGACGAGCATCACCACCGGTCGTCCCGGCGGGTTTTCAACGCCCCTTGGTGTTCATGTCTATCGCCACGTACAAAAAACGTGGTTTCACGACTATCGGCGAGTGGACATCGGTCACGGACAGTTCGCCTGGCTGGCCTCGCCCGAGAAGGCGCTGCTTGATCTTTTCTACCTCGAGAAAGCATCGGATTCTCGCGACTTTCTACGCGAACTCCGTCTCGAACTCGATGACGGTATCGACCTCGTGCGTCTCCGAAATCTCGCCGAGGTCTGCGGTCAACCCAAGGTCCGCCGTGCAATAGGGCGGTTGATTAAAATGAAAGGTCAGGAAACTGAGGCTCTGGAGATCACATGAAGGAATATCTGCGTCAACTCGTCGCCGAGCGGGCAGTTTCCGGGGTCGATCCCAGAAACATCGCCCGCGAGTACCTCCAGGCTCGAATTCTCCTTTCACTCCAACGCTCGGGCGCCATGGTTTCGATCGCATTTCACGGTGGAACGGCCCTCCGTTTTCTCTACGCCATTCCGAGGTTTTCGGAAGATCTCGACTTCGCACTTGAGCATGTCCATCACGATTTTGATTTTCGACGCACCTTGCGCCGGGTGCGAGCAGACCTCCAGGCCGAGGGATATACTGTTGATATCAGGTTGAAGGAATCCACCCCGGTTCTCAGTGGTCTCATTAAGTTCTCGGGGCTACCATTTGAACTCGGCTTATCCGGCCGGCGCAGCGAGATCTTGCGGATCAAGGTCGAGATCGACAGTCATCCGCCGCCGAGCGCCGGCCTGAAAACGACCCTCATCCGGCGATTCGTCACCTTGAACCTGCATCATCATGACCGTGCGACCCTGCTCAGTGGAAAGCTCCACGCGGTTCTGCAACGACCGTGGACCAAGGGCCGTGATCTCTACGACCTGATGTGGTATCTCAGCGATCCCGACTGGCCCGAACCGAATCTCATTCACCTCAACAATGCCCTGACCCAGTCAGGATGGGAAGGCCCTGAGTTGTTCTCATCAAACTGGCACGAAATCGTGCTGACCAAAGTGAAAGACCTCGACTGGCCGCACGTGCAGGCCGATGTCCGCCCCTTCCTGGAGACAAGGACAGAGGTTGACCTGTTCACAGCCGACAACCTGGCTGGGCTTTTGGTCTGAACCAGCGGAACAATACCAATAAGGAATCCCCGTTC
>JAIOSJ010000408.1 GCA_021107705.1 Thermoanaerobaculales bacterium
AGATCAGGCCTTCGGTACCTGTATAACCGCTCCAGCGTGCACCCGACACCAGGATGTCGCCGCCGTTGCCGCTGAGCCAGTCGTAGCCGTGGCGGCTCTCCACCAGGGCCCAGCTGTCCTGATCGCCGGTGGCCGAGTGCCAGATGCCCCATGCCAGGGCGCCGCCGTCACCGGCAGCGACGCAGTCCGAGCCGTTGGTCCACACCGCCTCAATGTGGTAACCCCCGCCGGAATCCCACAACACCGGGTAGGCGCCGGGAAAGGTGAGCCCGCCATCGGTCGAACGGTCCACCCCGTTGGTTGTGGCGACAAGGGCGATGTCACCGGCGATTGCCAGGTCCTCGGGGTCGGGGTTGAGGAGCCCGGTGGACTGGGTCACAGTTTGTAGCGCGTCGTGGGAGATGTAGAGCACTTGGGTGAAGTCCGGCGCTATCTCCAGCCAGAAGACCCGGTTCCCGTCGCACGCTACCAGGCCCGACGGCGCGGTGCGCAGCTGCTCCCAGGCGTCGGACCCATCCATGTTGCGGAAGAGTCCGTTGTCCGAGGCGGCATAGACGGTGTTGCCACAGACCGCGAAGTCCTTGACCTTGGTCAGACCCTCCACCAAGCTCCAGTAGCGGTCGCCGGCATGGGCGTTGGCGACCAGTAGGCCGGTCGCTGCGAACGCAGTCACAAACAGAGCCAATCTCGATCTCATGGGCTTTCTCCTTTGTTGACGGAGTGCGGAGAGGGGACCATCTTCTCTTCTTTAGATTCTATCCTGTCCACAGGAGGTGAAGCAAACCGGAAACTGCCTTGTCCGGCTCGTCTTCAATCTGGATGACGACGTTGTCCATCAGGTCGGCGAAAAGGCCAGGCAGTGGTCGAAGATCCACAATGGGCAATCGGCTCAATCAACTCTGAAGTCAGAGTTGATCTCGGTATTCGCGGCGATGCGCGATGTTGCGCTCCTCGCCTGAATTGCAACGTCTCCGATGATCGTGACGCCCGATTCGAATACGACATCGCCGGTGACTTTCAACGATGAACAGCGCCGCAAGCTTGGTGCGCCTTCAGGAAAATGTCGGTCGAAATCGTCGATCGCTTTGTAATACCTCGAATCGAGCTCAATCGTCGGCGGCTCGAAACGAGAACGGTGCAACCGCACCCGAAAATCATCGGTCAGTTCATACGCGTCCGAGCGAACGCCGAGCAGATCGTTGGTCGTCTTGACCGGCGAAAAGCGCTGTCTCGGAACCCGGATCGCGGCCGCTTTGGGAAAGAGTGAGATCGCTGAACCCATAGCGGTTTCCAGTTGGATCACCAGTGCGGAGCCCGGATCTCTTGGGTCGAGAGTTTTGTGATTGACGATTGTACTCAGCGGCAGAACGCCCTGATTCTCGTGTAGGAGGCTCTTAAGACTGGGCAGGTGTAGCCAAATGTTGTTGGTGTTGAAATACCGGTACATATCGATGTTCCGGAACTCGTGCTGCTCTTCGCCTGGGCACTGAGCCGACTCACGCAGGGCAAGCCGCCCGTTCTTTAACCGACAGAGGTGGCCGCCTTTGCGGTCGGCGTCCGTTCGATCGGCGGCCTCCATCAGGAAATCGACGTCGTTTTCAACCATGTATCCCAGGATCTCGGCATCGAAAACGGCGCCGACGTTGTCGGCATTTGACATGAAGACGAAGTTGATTCCCTTTGCGAGCAGATCGTCGAGCAAACCGGTGGTTTCAAGTGCGGTGTAGACATCGCCGTGCCCCGGCGGACACCAGTCGAGTTCAGGATCCGAGCCATGGTGCGCCGGCAGATGTTCCTCTCTCAGAATCTTGGGTACCTTGTGCTGCAGAAATCCGAGCGGCAATCCATCGGTCGCCAGATCGGGGTAAGGGGCGAGGGCGTTGAGGGTATCTTCTTCGGTGCGAAAGCTGTTCATGAAGAAAATGGGTACCGTACTGATCGAGGTCCGGCGCAAGGCGAGAACCTGGCGAGCGATGAGATCCAGAAAACTCAAGCCTTCGCGCACCGGCAGCAGGGATTTTGCCCTCTCCAGGCCCATGCTCGTACCGAGACCTCCGTTGAGTTTGACCAGTGCCAGTTGGTCAAGGGCGGCGATGCCGGCATCGTGGCGGGTCCTTGATGCCTTGGTCTCCGGGATTTCGGCAACCGGATCGATTTCATTACGGCTCAGTTTTCCGGTTTCGCCGTTGCGCAGACGCTCGAGATGCAAACAGAAGGTACGGATCGTCAGTTCCGGTAACCCCTCGTCATTCATGGCTGTTACGCATCTCTCAAGACTTTCGTCCATCTAACGCACCTCGTCGAGGAGGCTCTTCACGGCGTTGATCACATCGCCGAGGGGCGCCGTTCGCCGTTCGCCGTCTCGCCGCAGTGATATTTCGACCTCGCCTTTGTCGAGGCCGCGTTTGCCGACGACGACCCGTACCGGGAAACCGATGAGATCCATATCGTTGAACTTCACGCCGGGGCGCTCGGGACGATCGTCGAAGAGGACATCGATGCCGGCATCCTTCATTTCACCGTAGAGCTTTTCGGCCGCTTCGACAACGTCCGGCTTGTCCGAATTCAGCAGGATGAGATCAACCTCATAGGGGGCGAGGGGCAGGGGCCAGATGATGCCCTTCTCGTCGTGATTCTGTTCGATCGCGGCGGCGACGGTTCGGCCGACGCCGAGTCCGTAGCATCCCATGGTCATCGGTGATTCACGGCCCTCATCATCGAGGAAGTTGCACTTCATTGCCTCGGAGTATTTCGTGCCGAGCTTGAAGACGTGACCGACTTCGATGCCACGTGCCTCGCCCATGACTGTGGAGCAGCGCGGACAGGTATCGCCCGGTTGGGCGAGGCGAAGGTCACACACCTCGGCCGGCGTAAAATCGCGTCCCGGAACCACGCCGACGAGGTGGGCGTCAGTCTTGTTTGCGCCGGTGGCCGCGACCTTCAATGCCATCACCGAGGAATCGGCGAAGATGCGCACATTCTCCATCCCGACCGGCCCGGAGAAGCCCTGGGGGCAGCCACTGACCTCGAGGATGCGTTCTTCGCTCGCCAGTTCGAGGAAGGTGCAGCCGACTTTGTTCTTTAACTTGACCTCGTTGACCTCGAGATCACCACGAATCAGTGCGGCAACCGGGCCATCATCGGTTTCAAAGATCAGTGTCTTGATCAGATGCTGCGGACTGATCTTCAAAAATTGCGAAACCTCTTCGATGCTGCGCATCTCGGGTGTTTCGACCTCCTGCGGCGTATCAGGAATATCCTGTGGCCACGCGGGCGCCTCGGGAGGTGCGCCGGATTCGGCCTTTTCGACATTGGCGCCGTATCCACACGAGGCGCACGAAATGATGGCGTCTTCGCCGGTGTCGGCGAGCACCATGAATTCGTGCGAGTCCGAACCGCCGATGTTGCCGGTGTCGGCTTCGACCTGAGTAAATCCGAGACCGCAGCGTGAGAAGATGCGGCGATAGGCCGCCTCCATCGCACGGTAGGCCTCGTCGAGGCAATCACTTGTGGCGTGGAAGGTGTAGGCATCTTTCATGATGAACTCACGCCCCCGCATGAGACCGAAGCGCGGCCGGATTTCATCCCGGAACTTGTTCTGGATCTGGTAGAGCGACACGGGCAACTGACGATAGGAGGTCACCGAACGCCTGACGATGTCCGTAATCACCTCTTCGTGGGTCGGGCCGACACAGAAATCACGTTCGTGCCGGTCTTTTAAACGCAGCAGCTCGGGCCCGTATTGAAACCAGCGACCCGACTCCTTCCACAACTCCGAAGGCTGCACCGCCGGCATCAACAATTCGGCCGATCCCGCATTCTCCATCTCCTCGCGGATGATGTTCTCGAGCTTTTCGATCGACCGCCATCCGAGGGGCAGGTAGTTATAAATTCCGGCCGCGACCTTGGAAATCAGCCCGGCCCGCATCATCAGCCGGTGGGAAATGACCTCGGCATCAGCGGGCTCCTGACGCAGAGTGAAGATAAAGTTTTTGGTCCAACGCATCGCCAT
>JAIOSJ010000085.1 GCA_021107705.1 Thermoanaerobaculales bacterium
ACATGAACAGGGATGATACCCACACCGTTAATGGGTTGCCCTGCCGTAACCGAAAGCTCCCCTTTCTCGGCCGCTCTGAGTTTCCTGTCGGTATCCCCCAAATCCATATTCAAGGTCTGCCGATCACAGTCGACCAGGATTGGTGTTGCCCCTAAATACCGCACAACTTCCGCGGTTGCAGCAAAGGTCACCGAGGGCATAAGGACTCCATCCCCAGGTTTCACACCGAGTGCTTCGAGTGAGAGATGGAGTGCCGCCGTACAGGAGTTGAGGGCGATAGCATATCGGGCACCGACGGCGCGAGAAAACTCCTTCTCAAAATCGGCGACCCTTGGGCCAGTCGTCAGCCAGCCGGAGCGCAGGACCTCTAAAACCTCGTTGGTCTCATCCTGTCCAATCTCCACCCGAAAAAACGGTACTTTCACCTTTAACACTCCTCTCGCCTATTAATGTACGCCAAACCGAACTCAACGTCGTACTGTCTTCTTGTGGGGATATCGTTGTCTGCCACCTTCATCAGGGCTGCATAGGTCAGTCCTACAATTCAAACTTAGTGCGACGAAGGGCGCGTCAATTTTCCAGCAAATTCGCGAGGAGATCTCCGCAATACAATAAAATCAACGACGCCAAGGAGAAAACCCATGCCATACGAAATATGAAACGTTGGAAAAACGCCAAGAAGGATTGGCATGAGGCCCCATCGTCGTTGAGTTCTTGCTGCGAGATATGATGCCATCATATTACAGCACAGGTAGGTCATGAGCTCCGCCGCCATGAGCCACCGCGCCGTTTTTGAAAACGTGCTCGCCAACAGTAGTACCAAGAGCGAGACAACGAAAAGGCCGGGAACAAGGTGCCGCCACGAGCCTGGCAAATGGTGTTTGCGGATGACGCGGACTTTCCAGTACCCGTACTGGAAATATTGTCGAAACAGGTCCGGCAACCCCGATCTTGGCCGGTACCAGGATCGGATACGCGGTGATTGCCATACGAGCCCGCCGCCCCGTACGATCCGGATATTATGTTCATCGTCCTGATTGCGGACCAGTTCCTCATCGAAGAACCCAAATCTTTCAAAAGTCTCTTTTGGCCAACAGCCGTAGGTCACGGTATCAACTGGCCCTTCATAACCAGCCTTATGAAACCGAGCTCCACCAACCGAAAACCACGAGTGATAGCCCGCTGCGATAGCGGCCTGTCGGAGGCCAGTGGTGGTCGTCCTCGCTGGTCCGCCAACATTGTCCGCAAGTGTCCCCCTTAACACCTCCAGACAACATTTAACATAATCCGATGCGTACTCCGTGTGAACATCAGCCCGAACAACAACTTCTCCTCTCGCCACACGGATTCCAATGTTCAACGCAGCCGGAGTGGTTCTCTTGGGATTGTCGATCATCTTCACCTTGGGCACCAAACTTACGTATCGACTCACAATCTCCCGTGTCCCGTCATCCGACATCCCATCAACAACCAGAACCTCGAAGCCACCTGGCGGTTCAGCTTGCACAATCAGGGAATCCAAACACGTTCTGATGGCCGACTCTTCGTTTCTACAGGGAATAACAACCGAGACTGCCGGTTCCAGCCCTCCAACGGTAGATTTTGCCATATCAGCTACACCTCAGGGAACCAGCGATTGGTTTCCTATAGCATATTGTTGATTCGGCCTCGGCACTGGAAGGGTCCCACCCGGCACGTTGGTAGACCCGACATGCCGCCACATTGTCACGGTAAACCGTCAGCCGCATAGCCTGCATGCCACGCTTCAAGGCCTCAGATTCAAACGCTTTCATCAAAGCACCGCCGGCACCGCGCCCCCGCGCGGCTTCGGCCACGCCAATGCCGACCAGAGACACCGTCGAGCCATATGTGCCTTTTGGGCCGAGGCCGACCGAATGGTGACCACCGGGACCCTTCAGTAGCCGCAGTCGGGCACTCAAAGCGGCCCGGATATCCCTTCGCGCGCCCAACCATGGGCGGCATACCATCGACCTGAGTACCACCCTGAAAAGATCACGCGTCATTCGGGAGTTGTAGCCAACCGGCGCGCCGACGACATAGCCCACAACCCGCCCATCAAGCCAAGCGGTAAGGGCAATACCATCTGAAGCATCGCAGAACCACAACAGGAACGCGCGAACATATCCACGCCCCAACGCAGCATTCATATAGCCATCAAAGGCCTCAAGGTGGACCTCAACCAACTCGTCGACCGAATCGCTCGACATCGCCTCGACCAAAACCGGGAACTTTTTCCCCTGATCAACTGATGCAACAGCACCCAACTGTCGCCCCCTCCCTAAGAATCAGTGGCAATATCCAACGCCACCTTGTAAACCGCCAAGATCCGTTCTGCAACACGGCCAAGGCTTAAATCAATCACTGCCGAAGGGATAGTGATTTCCTTTTTCCCATCTAAACCATCCTACCACTGTCGAGGACCGATTCGGAGCAAATGACCACGATGACTGGCCTTCACCGGGCTGTCTCCGCCGACGATCAAGCGTCCAACGCCCTCAGATCGCCACCTTGAACCTCTGGGGAAGCTGTGTGCCGATACCGGCACACAGCCTCCCCAGGGGGCGAACTCCCTCTCGCTCTCTCAAGCCGTTCTCGGCAGCGGATAACTTGAACCTTCGGGCGGTCCCCGTCCCGGCTCGATGCCCTTCCGTGCAAGATGCCCGAGAATCCTTGTTATCACCCGGTGTTCAAGAATGACGCTGACGATCCTCATCTCGCCGCCACAGTTCGAACAGGCCAACGGGTCCACTTCGTAGACACGCCTGATCAGCCGGGCCCAGGCTCGTCTTCGCGCTCTTCGTTCGGAGTCGGTAAGACCGCCATCATCCCGAACTCCCAAACGCCTCGGTGTCAGCGGCTCCTCTTTCCCCCTCTTCCGCCGACCGAGGACGGTCGAACCCGCATCCAGTGCCGCTTTGAAGACGGGGCGGTTTGGCTCAGCCAGAAGGCGATGGCCGAGTTGTTTCAAATTGGTGTGGGCACGATCAATCACCACCTGAAGGCCATATACGGGGAGGAAGAGCTCGCCGCGGAAGCAACTATTCGATGCTATCGAATAGTTCAAATGGAAGGGCTTCAGCTTCAGGATTCTCGAAAGCCATCACCGACTCAAGACATTTGAGAATCCTCGATTCTTCGTTGCGACAGGGAATCAGAATACTAATCACATTAACCTCACCTCACAGCCAACCAGAAAGACCATCCCCAGATCAGCAACTTCCCATATGAATGCGGGGGCCAGCCCCCTGATGGCATCGTTCGAGAACCAACTCATAGATCCCAAGCAGCCGACCACACACCTCCCGGTTGGAGTAATAGCCACGAAGCTCCCTACCATTGCAGGCGTCACCAACCGAGAGGGCAGCTACCAGACCCTTGGCTAACTCATCTGGGGCGGCACAGGTCACATCACAACCCTTCACATCCCGGAGTTGGTCCCGCATATCACCCACATCCACCGAAACCACCGGGAGGTTACACGCAAGTGCCTCTTTGGTAACAACCGGGGAACCCTCGCTAAGGGATGTCAGAAGCAGAACATCACATGCCCGCAGATAGGTTGGAATTAGGGTGTGCTCCACACCTGACACCGGGAGGATAGCCAGGTTGGGGATCCCGGCTTTGGCGATTCCCACAGCTTCAACCGCCAATTGGAACCGTTTGTCCGGCCGTTGAGGATCAACAAAGAGTACCAAGTTCTTGTCGTAAGAAAGCCCTAGCGCATCTCTGGCAACTCGCTTGTTCCCCGGCTTGAATATCTCAAAATCCACACCACACGGGATAATGTGAGCCCTTGCCCGGTCTTTCCCTCGGGCCAAGCCGCCCCTGACTCTCTCACTAACAGCCACGATCTCTGTCGCAGATACGGCCGCCAAATGGCTCAACCCAACCCCTGCCGCGAGATGAAGCGATTTCAGCGGCCTGCCCCACTGCAAGCGTCCAAAACCCAACAGATCACTCCCATGAAAAGTAATGACAGACGGGTTGTGACCGCACGAAAGAACACCCCAAAGTCCCCCGAGACTCCCGTAGTGAACGTGGACAAGGTCACAACCCCCCTTGTCCAGAGCACAGCGGATACTGCGGTTGCTGCGACGTAAACCCAAGGGACTCCGCGAAAAAATCGGAATCTCAATCACCCCAACACCCAAACGGCGAAGCCCACTCACCTGGTCACGAACGAACGGGACAAAAATGGAGCCACCTCCTGGGTTTAACATGTTCGACGCGAAGGCAACTTTCATATCCTACCTATTTCAGCCAATGCCGCACGGCTGTCGCCCGTCATACAGTGCCTCAAGCATATTGACGACAATGTCCCACGAAAAGTCGCTGATAATCCTTGAACGACCCCGCCTACCAAGATCAGCACGAAGGTCCGGTGAGCCAAGGAGCCTCAAAACCGCAGCCCCAAGGGCTCGATCGTCATCTACAGGGACCAACAGGCCATTGGCTCCGTCATTGATAATTTCCTTCGACGATGAAAAAGACGTACAGATGACTGGGAGACCCGCGACCATCCCTTCGAGAAGAGCATTGGGCATCCCCTCAAAATAAGACGTGAGACAGAAAACGTCAGCAGCGGCGCACCATGGTGCAACGTCCCGCTTTTCGCCTACAAGCCTTACGTTATTGCAACCCAGTTGGCGACTCGTCTCCTCGATCGAATCGTCATCATGTTTTCTCCCGACCCCCACAAAAACTGCATCCGGCCGACGTTTTTCGACATGTGCCGCCGCGCGAAGGAACATTGGATAATTTTTTACCTTGGACTGGGTCCCCACCATCAAGACGATTGGGCTCTTCGGCGAGATTCCAAGCTCTTTGCATATCATTTCCCGAGCCTCTGCCCTATC
>JAIOSJ010000076.1 GCA_021107705.1 Thermoanaerobaculales bacterium
ATCGTCTCGACCCTGGGCAAATGGAGGTGTTGCTTCGCCGATGCGCCCTGGGTCACCATGTCGCCGCCAACGATCGGGCCCTATACCGACATCACCGGTCTGGAATGGTCGCCCTTGAGCGGCAACGTCTGGGTTTCGGCAACGGGAGTCGTCGAGGAGATCGATCTGTTCAATCAAGTACCGAGCGTCGTCTGGACGACCGGTGGCTTCACTCTGCCCTACATCTCGCGGACGACAACGACCGGGACAGTCCTCGTCATCGACAAAACCTCGCCGGGAGAGATCCTCGAGATCGATTCCGGCGGCGGCGCTCAACACTTCGCCTGGACCACCGACGACGGCTTTACCAGGACCGTCACTCCCGTCGGTCTCGCCGTCGATCCCGACGGCAGCGCGGCCTACATCGCTGATGCGGCCGACGGCAGGGTCGTTCGGATCCCTCGGGGCGCAGGGCCTGGAAGTGCAGAGATCGCCGACGCCTGGGGTGGTATGTATTATTTAGGATTTGGCGACCCTTGCGGCATTGACGTGGCGCCGACCCACGAGGTGTTGATGGTCAACGAGAACGACGGATACACCTACAAGTTGACTGGTCCGTCAACGACCTGGCTCGACAAAGGTGTCGGAATGGGCATTCATTCCCTCGACATTGACCGGGACGTCAGTTCGGCTGCGGGGCTGTTTTACGTCACCAGTCACGACCGTGCCTCGATCGAGGCGTTCAATACCCGGACTCTGAACCCGGGTGGGGGGCCGCGGTTTCGTGGCGGCCGCATATTCGGGCTCGGAGACGGCACACTTGTTTTGGAACCCGATTTCGTCTTTGCCGCTTACCACCATTTCCCGCAGAAAGTCATCTTGAGCAACGAAGTGGAGGAATACCCCTATCCCTCGCAGTACCAAATCGGTGATCGGGTCATTCGCATGGACGGCCAGGGCTGGGAGGGAATCGACGTCCACTTGCGATTGATCGATCCGCCCGATCTGGCGCCCTACGCTCCGGAGGGCAGTTGGCCGGATCCTCCCGATCCCGACGCCGCGGGAAACCCGGCCCCGGCGGTCTTGCCATACGAGGGCAACGACAATACCGGCTATGCTGATTCGGACTACGGCCTCTCCCTCAATCCGGACGGTCCCTGGACCATGACCCTCCAGGCGACTCCGGTAAAGATCGGGAACAACGACATCTACACCTACTACCTCAAAGTCCCGGAAAACTATTCCGGAGACAACTACCAGGTGGAGATCACCAAGTGCGACGCCGCCGGAAATGTGCTGCCTGAGCGGGTCGCAGGGATGAGTTCTGTTTACACCTCGTGGAAGAGGATCTTTGTCGAGAGGGATTCGATGTTTCGAAAGGGTGGGGTTTTGGCGGAGGATTATGATCCCGAAACCTGTGGCGGGGCCAACCTTCCCTGTGACCAGATCAGGGTGTATGAGTGGACCAACGTCGATCCCGGCGACTGGATCATGGTCTTCGACGAGTGGTCCACCGCGGAGAGCCTCTGGTACCTCCCGCCGAGCACGCTGCATCCCGTACGGGAAGTTATGACGGTTGGGGCGGCGGACAGCGCGGGCCGGCGGATCCTGACCCTTGACAGCCCGCTCGACCGGCCCTTCGTAGCTTCCCCTTTTTGGGAATCCAGTCCGGGGGGGCCGCGGCAACCGACGTTCTGTGACGACAACGGGGCCAACTGCCACGTTTCCGGCTTCGGCGTCGTGTCCGGTTGTGACCTCGATTGGAATCAGATCAACGCGATCGACTCATGTTTCTTCAACGTCGACCTACGGGGCGTGGAGCGGTCGTTCGGCGATGCCTTCGTGGAGGTTCATGCGCCGCGAGAGGGGAGGAATTTCCTGCCGTTTCTCCCCCGGAATTGGATGAATTGGGCGATGGCCTATGGTAGTCCGGGGTCCCGGCGTCCGACGGACTATTTCAGCATGATTTGGTTCGAAAACGGGAGTGAAATCGCCAGCAACTACCAACATGTCATCGGCGCCGGGAAGGCGGGCGATTATGAAGGAGGGTTGTTCATGGCAGGCCTTTCCCGGCGACACTATCACTGGTCTTATGTTTTCCGGGCTACCATCGAAGATCTTGGGTTGTTCGAGGTGCCTCCAGCGAATGTGGACCAAGTGCATCATCATACGGAAGACACCACAGTACATGAATTTGGGCATCAGTTTCATGTTCAGGCGTGTAGTGACAAGGGCCATCATAACGATCCCTTGGATCCCTACCCCGCATGGTGTTCGTTCCCCTCAAGTGATCCTCCTGTTTGTCCGCCGGATGCGTCGTCCCCCGAACTGTGTTTGATGAATAACGGTCAAATCCGTGGGGACAACCATCAGGGGTGGGACCCAGTGATGCGGTTCTGTAAGAGATGTCTCTTCTTGGGTGACCTGGCGTGCTCTCCAGGCCCCGACGGAATGCGTGAAGGAGCCATCAGAACGGCAGTGGATCCATTGGAATGGGATTGAGAGGAGTTTTCGGCATGAAGAGTCGACATATCATTATTGTCCTTGCATTTATCACTCTCTTGTGCCCGGCTCGAAGGGCCCGCTCGGAGACGGCGCCCTTTGTTGTGGAGGTCATTGATTACGTCGAAGAGGTGGTCTTGGGGCTACCTATTGTTTGTGATGTACGGGTCCGAAACGTCTCGGGAGAGGGTCAGGGCGTCGTTGCCATGGAACTTGTTCAAAAATTTGAGAGCTGGCCGAACGACGTTAAGGAGCGGGATCTTCCCGGGCATTCGCATTGGGATTCTCCCAGTGAGCTGCCTCGAGTTTTCTATAAGCCCGAAGATGGTTTTGAGGTTCCTCCAGACTGGTCCCAAACCAAAGAACGAGGTTTTCGGCTTCCGGGCCCGGGCCGGTATTCCTTCCGGTACGTTATTCGGATGGGTCCGACCCCGGTTCGGGTCAAGAAGATGTTCGACGCACCCGAGGAGCACTGGATCGGTGAGGCGTCTTCGGGGCTGATTACGGTGGTTGTCAAGGAACCCGAGGGGCTTGATGCCGAGGCACTCCGGGCGGTTTGTGCGCGGGCGCCGCAGAAACTCGCCCAGAAGATCCCGCCTGCGGACTGTTACAGGATGTCCTGGTTCTCCAGGGAACCAACCGGTACATTCCAACTCCTCCTCACTGATTATTCGGAGTCGATCTACGCGTCGTACGAGATCTACAAGAGTCATCGAAACAATTGGATCTGGAAACTGGATTTCTACGAACAGCCGGGAAATCTCAGTAGTATCTGGGGCTATACCCAATGTAATTCTTCGGCAATGTCGGATCGGGGCATGAAAGAGAGCAGGAAGCTCATCGGAAAGGAATACTTACGGTGCCAGGAGCAATGGCTCCAAATCGCCCTCGAGAACCATCCCGACACATGGTTTTCGGACGATATCCGCCTAATCCTTGCCGGAGACGCTTACCTGCTCGGCGATAAGGAGCGATGCCGTTCGCTGCTTGAAGAACTGATCGCTAGAGGGCGGCCCTCCGTTGCCGGGAAGGCCCGGGAGCTGCTCGACGGCATGATCGAAAAAGGCATGCTCCCCGCTCCGACGCCGAAGCCGGGATTCGCCGGGGAGACGGCGCGATGAGCCGCCGGTCGGTCGTGGCGCTTTCGGCGGTCCTGGCGATTGTCGTAGCCCTTCCCCTCTCCGCCTCAAACATGGGCCTCGCCCTGCGGATGCAGCTGTCATCGACCCCCGAGCGCCTCCATTTCATCTCGCTGCCGTATCTCTACACCCCGGCCACCGCCGAGGCGCTGTGCCAGGATCTGG
>JAIOSJ010000342.1 GCA_021107705.1 Thermoanaerobaculales bacterium
AAATTGTGAGGAGGTGCGAGATGTGCTTCCGGAAGGCCGCAGGCGTAGTCGTTCTACTTCAACGACTTACGGAAATACAGATTGCGCCTCATTCGCGATTTGCAGCCGTGAGGGGGTTTCCGGCCGGGCCTCTAGGGACGGCTCCGACCGCTCCCATGCCGAGGCCGTGGTGACGGCTTTATGATCCACGCTCGTACTGCGTATTCCAAGGCGCCCCCCAGATCGACCACCAGCGTCACCTCGCCCGACGGTAGGGAGGTGGTCGGGACATGGACTGTGGCTCCGGCGCCGAGGGGGACGGACACGATGTCGGCTACAGAGCCTGCCACCAGAACCCTCACCTCGTGGGCGACGGGGTCGCAGCTGAGCACCAGGTCTTCGCCCTTCTCCACCCGCTCGGCGGCCAACTCAACCTGGAGCACCGGCAGCACGAATTCACCAGCTCCATCCTGGGCGTCTGCGGCCGGCGCCTCGGCGCAGGCGAGCACCGGGTGGGTCCACCACGGTACCTCCGGCACACCCTCCGCCAGCATCTCCCACCACGCCTCGTCGGTGAGACGGTCATCGGCGGGATGCGTGAACTCGAAGGGAATAAAGACCGCACCTACCGTCAGGGTGAGGCGGCCCTCCACGTCGGCGACCACGAAGATCCGCCCCGCGTAGCCGGTGCCCTCCTCGAGAACCGCAGCGGTGTACGGGTCGGTGTGCACGTCGGCCACCACCGGCGAGCGGTCATTCTCGTCGTCGGCAACGCCCCCCTCGCCCTCCTCGAGGTTCAGCAGCTCGCCCAGCCAACCCCCGAAGCCGAAGATGAACAGGTGCTGTTCGTTGGTCAGAGGTCTCCGCTCAAGTTCGCGCACCGCGGCGTCGGTGAGGAGGAACGAGGCATACTCCATGTCCTCCAACTTGTCTGCCACCTGCTCCTCGAGGATACCCAGGCCGTTGAGACCGGTGCGGGCATAGGCGGCCAGGGCGCCGAGGCGTGCGAAGAGCCATGGGTTGGGCTCGACAGCCCCCTGGATGAAGGGCGCTCCCGGCGGTGGGGAGGTCCACGGTGCGGTGTTGGACTGCTTGACGTAGAGAATGGTGTCATGGCGCAGCTCGGTCCAGGTGCCGGCCGCGCACATCAGCTGTCGCCGCGGCCAGGTGTCGCTCTGCATGTAGGGCGGAAATCCCTCACCCCAGGTCCCGAGCAGAGGGGCCATGGAGTAGATCCAGTTCCAGTAAAGCGTGGCGGCCCAGCGCTCGGGTGGGCCGGTGCGCACGTCCTCGCGCAGCATGGCCGCCTGCTCCACATAGTTTTCGTATTGCTCGGCGCCGGTTTGGCGTTGCAGCTCCTCGGCCTCGACCGAGCCGAGCACCGACATCACGTCGAGCACCGAAGGCATGAGGCGCGGGGACCACTGTGTGCCCACCGCATCAAACACCAGCTCGGAGAGGTACCACGAGTCGGGCAGGAAGCGCTGGCCGAAGAGGCGCATGCCCTGCGGCGCATTGCCGCGGATGCGCGGTTGAGGCAGTTCGGTCTCGGCCCGGTCCATGAAGGTCTGCAGGGCAATGGGGTTGCAGATTTGCTCGGGCGAGAGCTGGTCGAGCGGAGCCCCGTAGACCGACTCCGCGAGTTCCGCATAGTGTGTGAACTGCAGGTCGTCGCTCTCCCCGACGAAGAACTCGGTGGGGTCGTAGATCAGATGCCAGCGCTGAACCTCGGCGCTGCCGCCTTCCTCAAGTAGCATCTGACGGACCACCAGCAGGGCAGCAGCGGTGAGATCCGGCCGTTGTTCGAGCGGCAGGCAATATTCATCCATGTCGCGCAGCGCATAGGTCATACGTCCGTACCACATCATCGCCTTGAAGTAGCGTTCCAGGGTCTCCGAGCGTGTGTAGTGGCCGCGCGGTTTGTACTGGGTGTAGTCCTCCCAATAGGCCCCGAAGAGCGGGCACTGGGTCCTGACGGCCGCATCCTCAATGTACTGCAACTCGGTCGACAGCTCAGGTTCCAGCCACGACGGCACTGCCGCCCCGGGGTCGAGAAGCAGCAGGCCCACCGCCAGGTGACCGGTGGCAAGCCTGGCTGCGGTGCGTAGATCGTCGCCGGCTGCCTGGTCGTACATCGACTCGAGCCCGGAGATAAGCCTTTCGGCCAGCTCGACCGTCTCGGCGGCCAGGAACTCCTCTTCGGTGGTTTTCAGGGCATGATCGAAGAGGCGATGGAAGACGTGGAGCATGGTATCGGTAGTCACATAGGACGGTATTCCAGCCTCCTCCGCCTCGGTGTAGACATCCTCAAAGTTCTTGTAGGCCGTGGCGCTACTGTAGTTATTGTTGTACAGCGGATCGCGACCGAGGGCGATGAAGAATGCCTGCTCCTCGAGTAGCGCCTCGGCCTCCGGCGGGAGGTTGAAGTCTTCCCCATTGACGACGTTGGCGAGATCCGGAAGCACCACATACCAGGTGGCGTCGGGCTTCACCTCCACCGCAGGTGGCTGATAGGTTCCGAAGGCCGTGGTTACCGGGTCTTCAAGAGTCGGAATCTGGGCCAGAGCGACCGAGCCCGCGAGCACCAGGCTGATGAAAATCAGCCCAGTGCGACCGGTGCAGGGGGTCATCAAGAGTCGTTCGATTCCCAAAAGTAGGTTCATGCCGACCTCCAAGACCGCGCTTGTATGTACACCGTGATGCCTGGGCGGTCTCAAACAGCCTATCAGGTGGGTATGGGAGCGTCCACACTCGATTGCTTGATTCAAAGATCTCGGATGACCCTGTTCTTCTCGTCTACGAGGATCTGTTTGGGTTGGAAATTTTCGAGTTCGGAATCCTCGAACTGGGCGTAGGCGACGATGATGACGTGGTCACCTTTTTGCACGAGGCGGGCCGCTGCGCCGTTGAGACAGATCTCTCCGGTTTGACCCATGATGACGTAGGTCGTGAGGCGGGCGCCGTTGTCGATGTCGAGGACGTCCACCTTTTCGTATTCGCGCAGGCCGACGGCCTCGCACAGGGCCGGGTCGATTGACACCGAGCCGGTGTATTCGAGGTCGGCGCCCGTCACCGTTGCGCGATGGATCTTGCTCTTGAGCATTTCGATTTTCATTCGTTGAGTTCCAGTGCGACGGAAACGCCCTCCAAGGCGAGGTCGGGATGGATGGCGTCGAAGAGTCCCGCGTCTTTGAAGAGGCCGGCAAATCCACCGGTCCCGATGATGACGGGTTGACGGTCCTTGAAACACTCCCGGACCAACCGGTCCCGGATCTCTCGGATCATCCCGAGATGCCCCCAGTAGAGCCCGGATTGGATGCTCTCCACGGTCGATCGTCCACAGGTCATCTCGGGCTGGAGGATCTCCACCTTGGGTAGTCCGGCAGTGTTCTGTTCGAGGGCGCGCATCGAGATGAGGAGCCCCGGCACGATGGCGCCGCCCAGATACTCGCGATCGGCGGTCACCACCTCGAGGATTGTTGCCGTGCCGAGGTCGATGATGATGACGTTCTTCTCCGGGTAACGTGCGATGACACCCATCGCGCCCGCAATCCTGTCCGCTCCGACCTCGGCGGGGTTTCCATACCGGATCTTGAGCCCGGTTTTGACTCCTGCGCGAAGAATGAAGGGCTGGATGTCGAAGTAGCGCCGGCAGGCGTTGACGAGTGAGTGGTTGATGTCCGGCACGACCGAACAGAAACCGATGGCGGAAATCGTGGTGGGGTCATGGCCGTTCTCCCGCACAACCTGCTTCAGAAAGAGTCCCAGCTCATCCGATGAAGCGCCGCGTTCGATGCCCTTGCGAAACCTGGAATGGAGGCCGTTCTGATCACAGAGACCTCCGAAGATCTGAGAGTTGCCGACGTCGAGGCAGAGTTTCATACCGTCTCTCCATTGAGGATCAGCCGCCACAGGGTCGTCGCCATCTCTTCCTTCGTTTCGCTGTGGGCGACCGGCCCGTGCGGGTCATAGAAGGAAGCCGTGTGATGCTCCTTGCCGATCTCCCTGAGATCGTTGTGAACCACGAGGTCGGTCTTCCCCCGTGCCATGAGTTTCTGTACGGCTTCTTCGCGACGAACGGGGTCGGGTTCATCGGTGAGTTTGAAGCCGACGACACGAATGGCGGAATTGAGTGACCAGGTCTTGAGGCTGTCGATGATCTTCGGGTTGGCCTCGAGCCGGATCACGAGCTCATGGCCGGTACCGATCTTGCCCCGGCCTGCAGGGGAGATCTCGTCGCCGTCGACTTCTACCGAGGCAACGGAATAATCGCTTACGGCCGCTAGGTGAACGACCGCGTCCCACTCCTGTTCGAAGAGGTGGTGATGGAGGGCCGCCTCGAGGTCAGAGAAGGTGACGAAGGTCTCACGACGGCAGGGCACATCCGTAAGCCTTGCTTGCTTCGCGTGGAGGAGCAATACCTCGGCGCCCTGTTCGACGAAGTGGCGGGCCAGTACGCCGCCGGTGGCGCCGCTCGACCGATTGCTCAGTCGGCGAACGCCGTCGATCGGCTCTTCGGTGCCGCCGGCTGTCACGAGGATCTTCATGCAAAAGCCTTTCGAATGAGAGAGAAGGTCTCTTCCGGCTCGAGCAGCCGCCCGTAACCGACGGTGCCGCAGGCCAGCCGGCCTTCGCCGGTTGGGAGGACCCGGCATCCCCACGTCTCGAGGGTTGTCAGGGTCTCGGTGACGGCCGGGTGGGCGAACATGTTGCTGTTCATCGCCGGCGCCAGCCAGTATGGCTTGCGGAAGTTGTTGGCCAGGAACAGGGCGCCGATGAGATCGTCTGCCAGGCCGGCCCGCAGACGGGTGAGGTGATTGGCGCTCGCCGGATAGAGGATGAGCAGATCGGCCCAGTCCGCCAGGCTGATGTGGTCCAGCGCCCGTCCCGGTTCGAACATATCGGTGAGCACGGGCTTGCCCGTAAGGCCTTCGAGCGTCGGCGCCCCGATGAATTTGAGGCCGCCCTCGCTGGCGATGCACTGGACGTCAAAAGCGTCGTTCACCAACATCGATGCCAGTGAGGCCGCCTTGAAGGCCGCGATCGACCCGGTTACTTGAAGCAGAATTCGAGTTTGCTTAGATCCCGACATTGTCGATCAACCTCACTTTTCCGATGCGGACGGCCCCGAGCATGCGATTCTCACGTCGCTCCACATAATCGACATCGAAGCCCCGCTCCTTCAGCCGGCGGCGGAGGATTTCGGGATTCTCTCCACCCGTGAGAATTCGATGAAATTCCGGGGCGAGGCGTCTTTCCTCGGGAGTCAAATGGACGTTCCTCGAACTCATGGCGAGGCCGTCGCCTTCGCGGATTACCGGGCAGGCCACGATCTCGGTCTCGAGGAAGAAGGCCGCCGCCATGTCCCGCACCAGCACATACTGCTGCCAATCCTTTTCGCCAAAGTAGGCTCGGGTGGGCCGAACGATGTTGAGCAGCTTGAGGACCACGGTCAGAACCCCGTCGAAGTGGCCCTCTCGGGCCCCGCCTTCGAGTTCTTCGCTGAAGGGCGATTCGGTGACCCGGAACCGATAGTCGTCCGGATAGAGATCTTTGTATTTCGGAAACAGGACCGTGTCGACGCCTGCGCTCTCGATCATTTCCATGTCGGCCTCAAAGGTCCGTGGATACTCCTCCAGGTCGGCCGGGTCGTCGTACTGGGTGGGATTGACAAAGAGACTGACCACGACTCGGTCATTCTCCCTGCGTGCCCGTTCCAACAGGCTAAAATGTCCGGCGTGAAGCGCGCCCATGGTCGGTACGAAGCCAAGGGCGAGATCCAGTCGCCTAGTCTCGGCGGACCACCGGGCCATTTCCGGGACGTTACGAAGGACTGTTGTCAACGGTAACTCTCCTGTCCGTTGGGGAACTGACCCGAGGTGACGTCCCGATGGTAGGCTTGGAGGGCGTCCCGGATCAGCGTCGAGCCGTCCATCCAGGTGCGGACGAACTTGGGACGGAACGAGGTGTTGACGCCGAGGAGGTCTTGCAAGACCAGCACCTGACCGTCTACGTCCGGCCCCGCGCCGATGCCGATGGTCGGGATCCCCAGGGCCTGGGTCACATCGGCGGCGACCTCGGCGGGCACCGCTTCCAACACGAGGGCGAAACAGCCGGCCCGCTCGAGTTCCAGAGCCTGTTTTTTGAGCTTGTCGGCGGCCTGCTCGCCGCGGCCCTGCACCTTGAAACCGCCAAGTTGATGCACCGATTGCGGCGTCAGACCGAGATGGCCCATCACCGGGACCCCGCTTTCGACGATATGGTGCACCAGTTCGAGGTTGCCTGCGGCCCCTTCGAGCTTGACCGCGTTGGCGCCGGCGCTCATGAGCTTGCCGACGTTGCTCATGGCGACCTCGACCCCCTTGCGGTAGGAGAGGAAGGGAAGGTCGCCGATGATGAACTTCTCCGGCATGCCGCGCCTGACCGCAGCCGTGTGGGCGGCCATGGTCTGAACACTCACCGGAAGCGTGCTGTCGTGTCCGTACATCACCATCGCCAGGCTGTCACCGACAAGGACGCAGTCGATTTCGGTTTCGGCGATGAGCGCCGCACTCCAGCTGTCATAACAGGTGACCATTGAAATGGGAACCGCGTCGTGCTTCTTCTTCTGAAAATCCTGGACATTCATGGCGTTGCCTCCCGGTGGTCGAAGACCTGGGTGAAGGCTCGGAAGACGGTTTCGTAGGGGTCTCCCGCGAGTGCCTGCAGATCTCGGCGAACGGTTTCCCGATCTCCCCGGGCGAGGGAGCCGGTCAGGGCTTCACGACCCGATGCGGCCGTGTTGAGCGAGACCTGTTTGAGGTAGGGCAGCAGGAGTTCGCGCGACAGTCCGAGTCGGCCCTCAAAATCACCGAAGACCTTGGACCACAGCAGGGTCGAGAAGTTTCCGCCGAGAACGCACAGCGCGTGGTACAGGGGTTTCAGCTCCGTCCGGATGGCCTGGGAAGGGTTCTGCAGGGCCGGGAAGACCTCGTGGAATCCAATTCCGCCCTCTTCCTCGACGAAGGGGATCGAACGGTAGGTCTCGAGGTCGTAGAGTTCGGGTCCGAAGGTCATCAGGGGATGGAGGCCGGTAACTCCGTCGATGGTCCGGCTGCCCGAGAAGTGGACGGTGATTTTTTCTTGGTGGAATGGGTGGCGTTCGAGAAAACCCTCCATCGCGTCGTCGCTGATGGCCAGGAGGATGATGTCGGCTTCGGTCAGCGCGTCTTCGGGAGTCGAAGTCTCTCCCCTGTGCCACTGGACACAGGATTGCTTCTCGAGCTGGAGGTAGTGGGCCATGTGGCTCGCCACACGCCCGCGGCCGATCAGGCCATAGGGAAGTTTGTTCATACGGTACCTGTCCTTCCGATCAAGTCCGCCGTTACGGATTTTCGGGCTTCTTCGCGTCACCGTCCCTGGGGATCGATGCGCACCCATGGCTAAGATAGGACAGTTCCGCCGCAGACGCAACACCGAACGTAGCTGCCGGAGTAACGAACCAAGCTACTCTTAGGAGGCCGATCAAAGCAAAGGCACGCCTTGGTAGAGGCGCCGGCCGGCTCAGGTAGTGGTACGCTTGGAATGGGTGAAAAAGAATTCCCTATCCCTGAGTACAATCGGCGGCCCAAGACATATAGCCCCAATGCTTTGGAGGATTTCACGGCCTGTGGCGCTCACCGGTAAGAGCACCCGAGAGGTCACGACCGTAATGGAGGAGTTAGATGACCGTACCATCGGTGTCGCCTCCATCGTCAAGCGGACGGAATCTGACACACCCTTCGGCACCACTCCCTCCCACTTACTACCGGCGGTTGATTTCCTCAGGTGGCGCCCAGAGGATTGTCCACGCTCTGCGGAGGGCAAATCCGTGTTCAAGACCGGCTCGAGACCGGTGGTATAGAGGTGGCCACTCCCCGCCTCCCTCAGGATGATTGTCGGTGGGGTTCCGCTCTCGCAGCCATTGTCGGTATTACTTTCCTCATTCGTCTGTGGAATCTCGGTACCTTCAGCCTGTGGCTTGACGAAGTCATCACTCTTCGGTTTGCGGCGCTCCCGTTTGATCGGCTGCTGGCGGCCTGTGCTGGGGATGCCGAAAACGTACCCCTCTACGCCGTTGTTGCCTTCTTGGCCTCCCGGGCTGGTCTGGCGGAGCCTTGGATCCGAATGCCCTACATCGTCTTCGGGACCGCCGGGGTTGCCGTTTTGATGTTCTGGGTCCGTGAGCGGTTGGGCACGACGGCGGCCCTGACTGCCGGCGCCTTCGCCGCCTTGAGTCCGTTCCACGTCCGTTTCAGCCAGGAGATGCGCGCATATTCGATCCTCCTCCTCCTGATTCCACTGTGCCTGCTGGTGACCGAACGTCTCGCGCGGGCGCCGGGCTGGCGCCCAGCGACCCTGCTTACCGTACTGGTGGTCATCGGCGGCTACACACACTTGACATTCTGGATCGTGATTCCGGTCTTGTTAGCCGTTTCCACGTCGAGAGATCGCGGCACCAACCTGGTTCCGCGGCCGGTTCGCCTGGCCGGCTTGGCCGTTTCGGTTGGGGGACTGGCATTCGTCCCGTGGATCGTCGCCATCTGGCAGACTCTGGGTACTCGCCTGGAACGTGGCGGAACCGACTGGTCTCTCGCCGAGATCGGAGTCAGATGGCATGCCCTGACGGGGGCTGCCAGGGAGGGTCTCGCTCCGACGCTTTCAAGCGCCGTTTTGGCGCTGGTGTTCCTGATCGGCCTGGTGGTGCTTGTGCGAAATCGAAGGCATCGCTGGGTGATGGTTGCAGGGCTCGGGGCATGGCTCGTGTGGGAGGCTGTCCTCGCTGCTGTCGGCCATTGGAGTGACGCCCGCTACGGTTTGACCCTCTGGTTCCTCATGCCGCTAAGCCTTGGTGCTGCTATTGGCTGGGTGACCGAGCGGTTCAGGAGGTCGTGGGTGCGAATTGTGATGTATGGCGCCATGGTTATGCTGGTGTTTCCTGGGACGTGGCGATACTGGCACGAGGGCCGGCCCCACTGGGATATCCTTGCCGATACTGTCCGCGCAACGGCCCGGACTGCAGAACCGATTATCGCAGCCAACGAGTGGAGCCGGGTTTGCCTCTCGTGGTACCTCTCGGACCGGCGCCTGATGCGGCCGGTAGACATCCCCGGCCTTGGCGGGTCGTCGTTCCTTGTGGTTTCCGGAGGTCTGCTTCCTTCGGAGAGAGTGGATTCACCCCGTTTCAATGCCCGAACGACGATCGCACGGATTCGGCAGACCGGTTGGATGGAGCGTTTGGCTCAGCGTCCAATCCAGGGGGAAGGGCCTCCGAGCTGGTGGTTGCCCTACACCAGTCTGGTTCCTCCATCGGTGGCCGAGATTCCGCGACCGGCGCCTGAGCGCTGGCTGAGGCTGGCCTTCGCTCCCTCCTTCGGCCCGGTTTCGGTCGTAAGCCTGGATTTCGGAGAGACGTTGTCGTTGACCGCACAGGGATTCGGCCCCCCTCAACGCCGCCGGGACGGGTCCGGTTTTGCATGGGTCATCGGCAACGAAGCAGCTGTGCAGTTGCCGACGTTCTCTGGGGCCGGCCTTGACGTAGAACTGACGCTGAGACCGTTTCACGGTGTCGCCGATCGCCAGTGGGTGAGAATGCTGATTGGCGGCCGGACCGCCCTGGAACAACGCGTGGCACCTGGGACACAGACGATCAGCGTCGCCGGTTTCCCAACTTCTCAAGAATCTGAGGGGCCGGCCCTGATTCTTCAATTCTCGGCCTCGGCCCGGCCCTCGGACCTCGTCCCGGGGAGTTCGGACAGTCGAAACTTGGCCGCCGCGATAGAGGTAATCGAAGTTACGGCCAGACCCTGAAAGGTATTTCGAGGAGTGTTCTGATCTTCTTCGGTGGCCTACCTGCCCGCCGGAAAGACTGTTTTTGAGCGCGCTTCCCGCGGGGGCGATTGTTTCGTGTATTGGAGGGCCCGCAGGTTCGACCACCGGGTTAGGCACAGCGGTTCGCAGACACGCGGACTGCGCTCCCCGACGGAACGTGGTTATGCGGCATTGTGTCGAAGCGCTTTTCGCCAACCAGTCGCCATCCTCACAATGCCGACACTTGGCAATTCACGGGCAGGTAGCTTCATAGCGACGCTGGGTCGCCGCCGGGCGATCCAGAAGGCCGGGGTCACTGTTTGGGTCACTCACGGGAACGCCGGTCAAAGCACTGACGCTGCTGCAGGTCGGGAGATCGAAGCATCGCATAATGAAAGAACCAGGCCGTCTAAGACACAGTATTTGTTTTCATGGAATTTCCATCCGAAGCGTATATGAGAACCGTAACCTGTTATATGATAAAGATATGAACAAAACCATAGACTTGCGATATAACTCCCCATCCAGTTGCAGTGGTTTCGCGATCGAATTACTAGGGTGACAGCTACGGTAGGTATTCATGACAACTGCGGTTATTGAGCACGTTGGAGTCCGCCGCTGGCTCAGTTGGTCCACTGCGGTGGTCTTGGTTCTCCTTATTGGGATTGGGGTGAAGATCCTCGTCCAAACTCCGTGCGTTGGCGTTGCCGACATTTTGGATTTCTGGAGAGTCATGCGGCCGGCTGGAATAGAACATGTCAGTCAGTTGGAGAATCCGGGCTATTACGTGCGGTGCAGTTTTCAGACCGGTGAAACTCAGCTTCTCTCCGCCCCGTCAAGCAGTGCGCTCCTGGCGTGGTTCGCCAAACATCTGACCTGGGGACTGTCGCCAGGTGACGGTCTGATGGATCTCCGCCAGATGGGGCTGTTATTCATGGCTATTCTGGCTGCCATTTTTGCAACGGGCATAGCCAGAGGGTTTCCGATACCGATCGCATTGCTCATGGTTTACGTGATTGTAGATCCTGGATACCTTCTGTTTTTCAACAGCTTCTATGCCGACGGTGCGCTCTTTGTTGCGCTGATTGGGGCGAGTATCTGGCTTGAACGACTGGAAACAAAAACGCATGCCATCTGTGAGCATGGCCTGTCGGCGTGGATATTGGCAGTCGTAGCCTTCGCCTTCCTAGCCTTCCTTGGTAGCGGAAGCAAAATGCAATACGTGTTCTTCTCCGCGGTCATGCTGCTGGCGATGGGAATTCCGCTGATTGCCCGGATCCGGGTGTGCCCACACAGGATCATCGCCCTCATTGCTACCGTGGCTTTGGTGTTCCTTGCCAGCTGGTGGAATTTCTTCTTCGGGCCAGGTCCTCGGTTTCTGGTATTCAACAACTATCACGCTGTCTACGGCGGAATCTTGCGCGTCGTGTCTGAGCCGGAAAAGGTGCTTGAGGATTTGGATGTGCCTCGACAGTATTGGAACCTCCCGAAAACAGATGCCTGGTCTGGGAACATCGGCATCGATCACCCCGTCCATCAGCATTTGAAGAGTATTTCGCGCCTCACGTTGTTGAAACACTACGTATTTGATTCATCGGCACGGTCTGCCATTCTCAAAGAGATGGCGAACAAGCTTGCCCTAATCGAAAGCCACCCTCGAGGGACCCGTGTCAGGGAGGAGAGCGGCCGAAAGCCAGTCAAGCGAACCTTAGAACTGCCATGGCAATACTCAAGGTTGTCACGGTGGTTTTTCGCTGCGTGGCCTCCGATAATATGGTTCGCCATCGGTGGGTGTGCTGCTTGGATTCTGATCGGTTCAAGGATCAATGGGTGGACAGGGATGATGACAACGGCGTTCTTCCTTCTTTTGTGGATCGTTACTCAGGCTGTTATTGCGGTTCTAGGCGAGGGACTGATCAATCTTCACCAGCACCTCATTGGTGCTCGACTCGGACTCGATCTCCTCTTTGTATTCGTGGCGGCAGACATGGGATCCTCGATATGGTTGATTTTCAAGGCCCGCCGCACCATGGCGTTGCAAACAGATACGCCTTGAAGTGGCTTGAGTTCAAAGAACGCTAGTTTCATCGGCCAGGTACCTTTCGGTACTTTCGTCATTCAGTCTTCTCGGAGGTGCTGTCCTGATTCTTTGCGATTGTACGGACAATGGAGGTAGCTACGGTTTTGGCAAGAATCTCGTTGCCGATAGCTGTTAGATGGCAGATGTCGTTGAAGTATTCGCCTGACCTTGGAATCATCCGCGCTACCGGAGCCAATTCTATGTCTCTTTGGATGGCGATTTGTCCGAGCACTGCGTTGTGAGCATCGACGGCACGTATGGTCGATTCGATGTTTCCCCAGAAGTGGCGCATTACAGGTTCTTGGTCCTGAATAGTTGAATACAGCCTTTGATCGTCAGTCGGCACGGCCAACGCGAATTCCGAGAGCACTAAATGAACACCCTCCTGATTTGCTTCGTCGGCGATTTTCTCAATATTGCTTCGTAAGATCCTTTCACTTCTCAGCGCTCCTTGAGGGAAGGATGGTGTAGACCGGATGCGCTTGTGGATCAAGTGGTATCGAATTCCTTGAAACAGCAACGGAGGCCAGTCGTCCCGCCAATCCATGAAGCCAACATTCGGAGGACCATCGACCCACCAAAATGTATCGAAAATGGTGTCGTTAATTCCTAGATAGAGGACCGCAACATCTGGACGATACTGAGCGAAGACATTTTGCGCCAGCACCCTCGCCTGATATGAAGTGTAGCGTGGGCGGCCAAAGGAGGTAACGGAGCAGTCCCGGTTGAGCTGGTTTTGCAGGGCTTCACGGACCGTATTAACGTAGTGAAGAGAATACGAAGTCGATCCACCGAACAGGAAGACCCGCAAAGACCCACCCCTGGCCGTTCTGGGAATCACATCATCGCCAAGTGCGCCAATGTTGTTGAGTTTCAGACCGTAAACCGTTGCGCGAGGGGCGAATGAAAAGACCATTGCCGAGTCAAACACCAAACCACGAGGTGTCTTGACGAACATGGCAAGCCGAAAAAGGGCTTCAGCGGCAAAAAGAACCAACACGGTTGAAACGCACAACAGAATAATCCGCTTATTCATGAGATTGCTCCTTGGACAAATTGGCAAATGCCAAAGGAATCCTCCATTGGGTTTGTTGTTTCCAGCCTATTATTTATACGTTCGAAATAACGCGTTACGCTCCAGCTGGATCTTATGCGACATTGGGTGATGGACCTTCAACCGCCATGATATCACTACGATAGGGCCCCATCGATACTGCAGATGGAGAATTGGTCAATTAGACAATCGGGTACCTTGCGGGATGCTCCCTTTCTACAAGGGAGGTCCCGGTTTCGCCGGCACGTCGGCTTTCTCGGCCGGTGGCCTCTTCAGCGGCGTCATGGTGACGAAGGGCGTTTCCTTCTTCACCGTTGCAACACCCTGCTCGATTTCGTTGCGTTTCGTGTCACGGAGCTGCGTTTGCAACCCGGCGACCGCATCGCTGTAGTTCCAGGTCCGGGAGACCTGTGAGCGGAAGACGTATCCCCCGAACTGCAGCCTGTCGCCAACTTCATGGACACGGGCGACGAGCGCCGGCTTGAGGGTTTCGATTTCGGCCTCGAGTGCAGCAATCTGCTTACGAATTGCGATGTATCGTTTGATGTATTGTGTGTGTTCATTCATCTTTCACCTGCAATTTCACCTGCAGGGTGGATGGGGTCCATTGATCTTACCAGATGCGCGGGATGTGCGGACTTGGAATCAAATTTTCGCTATCAGATGAGTCCCCCAAGAATTGCACCAGAAAGACGGAAAGGCCGGATTGGACACCAATATTGATAGAATCAATACTTAATATTATATTTGTCAAATGTATGTAGAAAGGTTGCTTAAAACCAAGTTCTTCCGTGCCCTTGAGCATTTCCCTGCCGTCATGATAACTGGACCGAGGCAGTCCGGCAAAACCACATTTGTTACGAATGAACTGAATCAGAACACCGACTACATCACCTTCGACGATCCGTTCGAGCAGCAATTTGCGACCGAAGACCCGAACGGCTTTCTCGATCGCTTTGAAGGCAAAGCCGTCATACTTGACGAGATCCAATACGCACCGGAGATCCTCCGTCATATCAAGATTCGGATCGACCAGAACCGATCAATGACCGGCCGATGACGGGCTCCTTGTCTGCCGAGTCAAGAAGCCAACCATGCTCTCGCATAAGAACCTCGCTGTTCCCTGGTCGGATTTTCCGGGCTGGGTGAAGGACCAGCTGTCAAACCGGGCAGGTCAACGCATCGACGAAACACAGTAACGAGGCCCTGGTGGGCCGTCGTCTTCGTCAATACGCGGAAGGCGCCTCCAGCGGGTCAGGCAGCGAACCAGATCTTGTAGGTGAGGATCGCCCCGAACAAAGCAAAGATGGCTCCGCCGACTCGGATCCACGTGAGGTAGAACCGATCGCTGAGATCCGAGAACCAGTCCGCAAACTGTGGGTATATGAGCAGGGCCGCCCCTTTCACCAGCAGGGCCCAGCCGTAGATAGTTATCACCAGGCCCCAGCCGAATGACCAATCGTTATGTGTCGCGACAACTGCTGAACCGAGGACCACCATGAGAAGAGCGAGAGGGAAGAAGCGGTTCGGAACCTCCCTCACTTCCCTCGAGAACTGAAGCCAGTAGCGTCCCTGCACCAGAAAGGAAAGTCCAACAACGAGCATGAAGACCACAACAACGTGTGCCACAAGAGCAGCCATTTCTTACCCCCTTTGAATACCTTAGGCTTTCAGTATTCTAGCACCGGCCTTCTGGCGCACATGGGGGTGCACCAGCGTCGCATTGTCTGCGGGGCGGGGATTGCAGAGTGATCCAAACAGAAGGCCGGTGTTTCAAAAAGTGTAGAACGATCCACCGCAGCGAGAGGACCAGGTTAGAATATGGTGATGTTGTGGCGGTTTGTTATCGGCGCCGCGAAACTTAATCTGAATTATTGGGAGTTACATTGGGTCGTCTTGGTTTGACCGATCGTATTCTGAGTCCCGTGGGATGGGTTGGGTGGTGGCTTTACCAGCCATACAAGCTGTTCATTCTCATCCCAATCATGTTTCTCATGACGATATTCTTCGGTTTCCTGCCGGTTCTGCTTTTGACCTTCCTGGATTCTCGCCGGGTGAGCTTTATCTGCGGCGCGCTGTGGGCGAGGTTCAACGCTTATCTCACGCCGATGCTGGTCACGGTTTCGGGGCGAGAGAATATTGATCCGGAACAGTCCTACGTCATCATTTCGAACCACTTTAGCTTCTTCGATGTCTTTGTCTTGTACGGATGGTTGGGCGTAGATTTCAAGTGGGTGATCAAGAAAGAGATGCGGCGAATTCCCGGGCTCGGGATCGGGTGCGAAAAATTGGGCCACATCTTCATCGATCGTTCGGACCGGAAGGCGGCTCTTGCTTCGATCAACGCGGCGAAGCCGAGGTTTATCCATGGGACCTCTGTGATCTTTTTTCCCGAAGGAACCCGGAGTCGGACCGGCCGCATGGGCCCCTTCAAAAAGGGCGCGTTCCGCGTCGCTCTCGACCTGGGCTTGCCGATCTTGCCGATAACTCTCATCGGCACCCCCGAGATTCTGCCTCCTACCGGGACGGACCTGCTCCCGGGTCGTGCTGAAGTCATCATCCATCCGCCGGTATTGACCGAAGACGTTAACGAAGCGGATCTTCTCAAGCTGATGAACCAATGTCGGGGGATCATTGCGGGCCCGCTGAAGGCGGAGTGACGTCTGGCGTAGAGGGAGGCTTGGCTTAGGCAGAATGGCGACGCTGGTGCGCCCTGAGGCGCGCCAGAAGGCCGGTGATACGACCCACGTCGCTGAAGAGCCAGCAACAAATACGGCAGCCGTTGGTGACGCAGCATTTCCTCATGTTCGTCGATCACACAGGTGCAGTATTTTTCCCCAGTTTCTTCAAGCACGGATGCGGAACTTTGTGACACGTGGCACCCGGTCTAACCTCTGGTTATGAACCAGTATTCGACCATGCTGAGGTGTTACCGGACTCGAATCCGTCATCAAAGACCAGGGTCGGAAACAGTCCGGCATCGACGGTGATTTGGAGGCTGCCGGCGACATAGGCCAGGAACGATGTGCGCCCGCTCGTAGCGTCGAAATCGCTGTCAGCCTCGTCGTCGGCACCTGTGTTCCGTGGTGAGAAAGAGTAACCCGGCGGAGCCTTCACCTCGACAGCGTAAGAAGCGCCGGCCAGGTCGATGAAGGCGAAGCCGCCATCGGCGTCGGTTACAGCCGTGGCCACCTCGGTCAGAGCGTCGTTCAGCAGCCGCACCGTCACCCCTTGAAAGCCCGGCTCCCCGTCGTCTTGGACGCCGTCCCTGTCCAGATCGATCCACACCCGATCGCCCAGGCCCGGCACCAGTCCTGCGTCCCAGGTACCGTCCCACTTACCTGCGTCAACGGTCATGGCCAGGGTTCCGTGGTTGCCCACATCGATGTCGCTGTCGATGGCGTCATCAGAGCCGGCATCGGGAACGGTGAACAGGGTGCTGGGGCAGTTTACCTCCAGGTAGTAGGTCCCCGGAGGAATCTCCGTGAAGGCGTAGTAGCCGTTGGCGTCGGTAACGGCGGTGCCGGCCAGGACGCCGGCCGCCCTCACCGGCGGCTCGGGAAGGTCGTAAAGCTCAACCTCGACCCCTGGTACGCCGGGCTCGCTACCATCCTGGATGCCGTCGC
>JAIOSJ010000096.1 GCA_021107705.1 Thermoanaerobaculales bacterium
AAATGCCAGCGCCGGCAGTTGTTCCGAGGACTCCTCGGAGGGGCCTTCATGACTCTCGTGTGAAATCCACGCCGCCAACCAAGAGCGTTTTACCAGCAGGAAAACACCACCAGCCACCACCAAAAGGAAAGGAAAAGCCCACGCAAGACCAACAGCCCATGCCTTCCCTTCGAACTCATCCTGGAAGAACGGAAACATCAACAATCCCTGGAGCATCGAAACGCTGTACAACAAGGCAATGATTCCAAGTACCACGAATGCCACGACTGCAAGACCTTTAACGTTCATCTTTGCTCCAATCAGGGCACCGCAAAACGATTCCCTTTAAACGAACCTGATCAGGACGTTGAAATCGCTCCACATGCGCTCGATGATTCCATTTTCTCGGTCATTGCGGATAGACTGTTCGATTCTTTTGTCTGACGACTGGTCGTGGAACAAGTAGTAGACGAAGTCAAATTCGTCGGAGAGAGTGTGCATGATCGATTGACCGATCCCATGTTTGACGACCGATCCGTTTTCACTTTGCTTGTATTCGATAGCCACCACGTATGGGTCGGTGACAATGAAATCCGGATAGTTCCTGGTTCCAAACGTGGTTGACCGCTGCCTGCCGTACTGGCCCTCTTGGCCCTCCCAATAGAACGATCGATGTGCTCTTGCAACGGGATCTACATACCCAGCTTCATCAAAGTACTGTTCAAGGTACCGGATGATAAGCGGTCGAATCTCAGCCTGAATCAGGGACTCTGACCGACCTTCGATCTTTTTTCGAAACTGCGGGTGGTTCACGATGAACTCGTGCATACCACCGAGGAACTCAATGACTTTCTGCGTTTTCTTTCTCATTGATCTTCAGGTTTCCCCTCGCCTACCCGCCGTCATCAACCTCCGCCAACGTCGAAAGGAGCTTCGCTGCGAAAGCTGTGAAAAGGGATTTAAGCCCGGTCGCCGTGGAAAGGGTCGAATACGCCCCAGTCTCTACCCCATCGTCAGATTCAGAAAGAACCAGAGCAGCAGCGCCATACAGTCGACGACTCATCAGACGTTCGCACAAAACCTGATATCTCTTGGCGTAGGACGCCCCCTTGAACTCAGGGAAAACACTGAAATGGGGCTCATCCACTTTGACCGGCGTCCTCGATTTGGGGCAGTCTTCCAAAAGCATGAGCCATGCGAGGAACGGTGGCCGTGGATCATCCTGGATAATTGGATTGAGCAAGGGTGCTCCCGGTTCGGAGACAAAGACAGGACTTTGATAACTGGAGCCATACAGCCGATAGGCATTCTGGCGATTCGCAGCCCAGAGGTCCGCGGCAGTCCCAATAACCTCCTCCGACCGATTGTTGAAATTGTTACCGAAGGAACCAACTTGAGATTTGAATTCGAAGGCCGCCAACAGCCGACCCTGATGGATCACCAAGACGTCCCAGTTCTTGGTCGGTCTGAAGTAACCAGGCAAGACGACATCTCGGCGCCGGGTATGAACGCTCTCCATGGGGAGACCGCAATGAGCAGCGACTCTCCGGACCAGCTCTATGAAGCCATCCATGTTCTTCCCGCTAATCACCGCGTCTCGAGATCCCCCTTGCGTTTTCCCGGGCGACGACCCTTTGCGCGTCGACCAAAAAGTCATGACCGCACGGGCTGCGTGAACATCAAAATCATCAGGCAACAAGGATGGTGACGCGTTCACTGTTCTCTTCCCTTCGGCTGAACCTGAGCTTCTTTCGCAATTTTTGACACGATCAATCTATCCGGAGGCGAAAGTCCGAAAAGATCGAAAACCACGTTGTCCACCGTTTCAAGGTTCTTCTCTGTTGCCACATCAACCAATCGTTCTCGAAGGGTGGCACCAACGTTTTCCCAGAGTGGGATACGAATTCGACGAAGGTATTGAGCTTGAAAGCGAAGGAAACCCCCTGCCATCCGAATGCAGTAAGCAGCCACGAACATGATAGAGACCGACGAGCGAAGGACTGCCTGCAGTGCTTCAAGATCCCAATCGCTGGACGTGACGAAGTAGAGGTTGTGATGGGGATAGAATTGACCAGGATCCCGGACTACCGTCGCCGTACCCTTAATGTCAGGAATCAGGAGCTTCTGTTTGAAACAGATTTCCGGGTATATCCGATCAATCGTTCTATACCAGCTATTTGGGTTCTTTTTGGCAACATGTCTGCGGGCAACTGCCTCCCGGTTTCTTTCGATGAATGCTCGAAATTTGGGATAGTCCCCCAGTTCGGCAAGCCTCCCGTCCGATTCAAAGGGATTCACGACGCCATGGCCACGCCATAGAATTTCGCCATTCTCCAAATCAGGGGCCATGACCAGAGGCAGCTTGCGAGATTCCTCCACAGGCAATTCGTCGTACTTCCCGATAAAGACATGATCAACACCCGTGGCGACGCCAATTCCGACCTTGCACCCCGTCTCTTCCAGTCGTGGCAGTTCTTTCTCCAGCCGACGAAGGAGAGGAAGTTGGGTTGGGTTGTCCATCAACCAGGGGTCCTTCCCGGAAGCGACACCCACGACTTCGATGACCTGGTTTCCCTGACTCGGCTCGAAGGTCACCATGCCGTCCGCAATTCGCGGCAAGAGTTGAACCTCGATGTCCTTTCCCGCCAAGACCCGTGTCGGCAGCGGGTTGTTCCGGTCGATGGGACGCCGAATCACGGTGATCGCCGGATACGCAATCACGTCAGAGTGAAAAGCGTCGGCCTTTTCCATGTCGATGTAGAACGCAACATGAAATCCACGAGCGATCTTTTCTCGCAGGGGTCCCCCGTATTTGTTCTTGAGCCAACGGTTTGCACAGATGAACCCAAGACCCCCACCAGGCTTCAGGAGATCAAGACCTCGTTCAAAAAACGGGACATAGAGATCGGCACGGTCAAATAGGGTCAAGTAACGCCGTCTGTATTCCGACAGCAGGGCGTCGGGAATTCGTTCCTGCCGCACATAGGGTGGGTTCCCAACGACGACGTCAAAACCCTCTTCGAAGTATGCAAGCAGAAAATCATCGTGGATCAACCAGGTTCCGACCAGTTGAGCCGCGTCGGAATCGGACATCCCCCACTCCCGCAGGCGGTCCATAATCCGATTCGACGTATCTTCGAAGGTCAGTTCGTGAAGTTCGACCGCTCGAATCGATTGTGAGAGATCTTGAACGGCGCTGTCCGGGGTGCCGCCGTCCGCTTGGTAGGCATCCAAAAGTCTTCCAATAGCGGGAAGAAGAAAATCCCCATTGCCGAAGGACGGCTCCAAGAGGCGCATCTGATAAAGGGATTGTGCCGGGGTATATTCCAGAAGATTGAGAAGCGCATCAACGACCGCTCTCTTCGTAAAGACAGCGCCACGCCCAACCTCATCATTTTCAGCAAGCCGACGAACTGCTTCCGTCAACAGGGGATGCCGATGTTCAGGGCCGAGAATGTCGAAAAGTAATGCCATTTACCTGCGCTTCCATTATGCCAAGGCGTCTTGGGGCATCCGCCGATGTGCAGAGTTCTTTTCCCTGAATGAGACTATCACGTAGACAGAGATCGAACCTGATCCGCGATCGGCGTCGGGCTAACCAACTTTGCGGCTGCGCGGCTTTGCGCAAAAAACTGTGTCCTCTGTGTTCTCTGTGTCTCTGTGTTAAATATTGCAGGCAGTTACGCTGAGAACTCACCCTACCCGGTGACTCTCAGGAACGCCTCTTCCGCTCGATAGGAGGAACGCACAAAGGGTCCGGCGAAGACGTCCAAACCGAGTCGGCGACCGGCCGCCTCGAGGTCCGAAAACTCCTCGGGCGCCCAATAGCGGGTCACCGGCACCTGCTCCGGAGTTGGTTGAAGATACTGGCCGATGGTGACGGCCTGACAACCCACCTCGGCCAGATCAGCGAGAACACCATCGATTTCCTCACGGGTCTCCCCGAGACCGACCATCAAACCTGATTTACGCAAGATGGTGGGCGCCCGTTCTCCGACCCGACGCAGGACCTCCATCGCCCAGTGGTAGCGCCCCGACCGGCGGACCTCACCATAAAGTCTCGGTACGGTTTCGACGTTGTGGTTATAGACCTCCGGAGCGGCATCGATGATCAAATCGACCAAAGCCGAGTCTCCTCTGAAGTCCGGTGTCAACACTTCGATCTTCGGCGCCGGATCGAGTTCTTCGCGGAGCAGGCGAATACATTCGACAAAGACCTGGGCGCCCCCATCGGGGAGGTCATCTCTGTCCACCGCAGTGATCACCACGAATTTAAGACCCATCTTTCGCGCCGCTTCGACCAGCTGCCGTGACTCGGAGGCATCCAGCGGCGCCGGACGACCGTGGGCGATGGAACAATAGCTGCAGTTGCGCGTGCACACCCGGCCGTTGATCAGGAAAGTCGCGGTTCCACGGCTGAAACACTCGGTTCGATTCGGGCAACGGGCCTCTTCACAAACGGTGTTCAGGTCTCCTTTTCGCATCCTGCGTTTAATTTCGTGCAATTCACCGAGCCTGAGTTTGCGTCCACGAATCCACTCCGGCAGGGCGGCGGAAGGAGCGCATCCGCCGAAACTCAAGGAGAGACAACCCAGGCGTCAGGAAAGCCGGACTGCTGCATCCGCTCCATGACCCGACCGGCGGATTTTCGATCCGGAAAGGGCCCAATCCGCAATTTGAGGAGGATGGAACCGCCGGCGACGCGACTCTCGGTCACCTTATGGTTCTGGTTAGGAAAACCGGCTTCAACCAAGCGACGACGGGCCTTCTCGATCGCCTGAATATTTCCCGAGGCCAAGACCTGGACCCAATACGGAGTGTCCTGCGGCGCCGGAGCTGAAGCTGCGACCCTCGGCGTCGGCTGAATCGGGGTTGCGGTAGTGACTGGGGTTGGAGAAGGCATCGGCCCAGGCGTCACGGTCGGCTCGGCCGGGATCGGGGTTGCGACGGAAGGAATCACCGCTGGGGTCCGCTGGGTATCGACAACGACGGTTTCTATCGTCGGCGTCGGCGCCACCCCCGCTGAGTCCTGCCCGGCAAACTCACCGCCACCCAAGACCGACCACGCCGCACCATAACCACCAACGAAGGCAAGCACCATTAGTCCCGCCAGGGCGAGAAGGAGAATGGTGAGCCATCGCGGCGTGAGTTCAATGACGTAATAGGTGGGTGACATGTGACCTCCCGAGCGATCCTGCGGCATATCTCTTTGCGGCCGTACGATCACGGGGCCGGGCACGCCCGACCCCGTGATGACTTTAACCTACATTGAGCGATTCTCAGCGGCGATCTACACCTTGCCCCCGCTGCATCCTTCGGATGCGGAGGCTAACGGCTACCAGCCTGCGGCCGGGCATCGGCTCCTACCCCTTGCACTCTGGGTAATTTCCGACAACCCCCGGACGAATGTTACTTGACCAATTTTTCGAAAAGATTCACCGGCATCGGAAAGATGATGGTCGAAGCATTTTCGGTCGAAATCTCAGTCAAGGTCTGAAGATAGCGCAGCTGCAATGCCACCGGATTGGACATGATCTCCGCCGCTTCGGCAAGTTTCTTCGAGGCCACAAATTCGCCTCCCGCGTGAATGATCTTGGCGCGTTTCTCACGCTCGGCCTCTGCCTGTTTGGCCATGGCC
>JAIOSJ010000031.1 GCA_021107705.1 Thermoanaerobaculales bacterium
GAGATCAATGCCGGCCGCACCCGCCCATTTGATGAGAGCCGTCGGCAAATGAGTCGGACTCGCGTCAATGATCTTGAGCACGGCGCCCGCCAAGAAATACAGCGGAACAAGAACCCGAGCAAAGGCCATGCCCAATAGTGCGGAAAGCATCGAGTACGCTTGTTCAGTTTCCATTACGTTTCGTGTGGTGACAGCCATCAGCCGGCAGCCTCCTCTCTTCATTCCTTAAGCCCCATCTCGCACCAGGAATCGGCTCGTCACGAAATTGGTGAGAAATGGGTTATCACTATCAGCACTTCTTGGGGCCTCCCTATTCCCGAAGGATCAACCCCTATTTCCGTCCGAGCCGCCGCCAAACCTCGGCTACCAACTCTTCACTCGCCTTCTCAGTCTCACGCAGAGCGACATCCGCCCTACGGAGCATTTCACCCGCCTCGGGATCTTCAGCCATCTCCTGGAGATTAATGGAGACGTTCATCGCAGCCCCTATAGCCGCCGCCCGGGCCATCGTCGCACCAACGCCGGCATCAGAGCCCGATGCTTTCATTCCAGCCTCAAGCGCTCGCCCGCAGAGGGCCACGATCTCCGGACACATTTCAACCACCGTCAGAGGTACGGCTGCGGCGCCTAAAGTTGCACGTCGCAGACCCTCTTCACGCTCCGAAGCGGGTAACTTCCCGGCATCCATGACCTTCTGGAATGCCCAGGTGTCGTCATCGATTGCGTCGAGCAGGGCCTGTTTCACCTCCTGCCCGCGCATCGCGATGCTTCCCAGCTCGTCGCGCACGCCGGCGAATGCCGCCTTTGGATGCGGGAGGTTGGCGACCATCGCCGCAAGAGCGGCGCCAAGGGCGCCTGCCAGGGCGGCCACCGACCCGCCTCCCGGCGCAGCGGAATCCCGGGAGGTTTCGTCCGCAAAATCCTGCAGAGTCATCGAGGCGAGGGGCCGTTCCGGCGCCAACATCTCTTCGATGATGTTCTTTTTGATTTCAAACGGCGCCAGTTCGGCGAGGCCGAGAGACCTCACTGCAGCATGAACCAGATCAGCGTACGGCACCCCCGGAGACCGCTTCATACGCCGTAGATAGTGTTTTCCGGCCTCGACGATGCTCTCGCGCGGAACCAGACCGACCAATTCCGAGCCCGTCACTCTCATACCACGATCTCGGGCGCTCTTTTCGCACGCATCGAAGGCAACGTGCATCGGTGTGACATCCAGGTCAACGAGGTTCATCGACACCTGTGCGCAGCCATACTCCGGAATGTACCAACCGACTCCGCGAACGGCTTTCAACATGCCCGGTTTTTCGATCTTCTTCCCGTCAGGACCCTTCACCATCCGGCCCTTTTCCCGCACGTCAAAAGCCACCCGATTGGCCCACCTCTTATCGGTGACATCAAGATTGACATTGTAGGCAATGAGAAATTTCCGCACTCCGGTGACCATCACTCCGAAAGACGGAATGAATTCGGCCGGACCGTAATCCGGGGCGAATTCCTCGGTCTTCAGCTTCTCCGGCAGGGCTTCGTACTCACCCTGTCGGATGACCGCAAGGGATCGACGCTCCGGTCGGGTTGCTGCGAACTCGTACATGTAGACCGGAACGCCCAACTCATCCCCTACTCTCCGCGCGAACTCATGGGACAGCTGGACGCACTCCTCGACCGTGATTCCGGAAACGGGGACGAAGGGACACACATCGGTTGCTCCCTGCCGACCATGAGCGCCACTGTGCTCCCGCATGTCAATCAGCTCGAAGCTCTTTTTGACCAACTGAAAAGCGCCCTCAAGCACCGCCTCAGGTTCACCTACAAAGGTAATGACTGTACGGTTGGTCTCTTGACCGGGATCGACATCCAACAACTGAACCCCCGGAACCGAGGCCGCTGCCGCAGCCACGGCATCGTAAATCTCGGGTCGCCGGCCCTCGGAAATATTCGGCACACATTCGACAATCTTCATCTTGCCTCCGGAAACTCTCGTCAGACCTTAGAATTCATCGCCTTCAAATCCGCACGCACCATCATGCCGACCAACTCTTCGAATCGAACCTCCGGGTGCCAGCCGAGCTCTTTTTCGGCACGAGCCGGATCGGCACACAGCAGGTCCACCTCTGCCGGACGGTAATACCTCGGATCAACCATCACTCTGACGGCGCCGGTTGCCGCATCTTTGCCGACCTCTTCCGGACCAACGCCTTCCCAAGCAAGATCGACTCCGACTTCAGCGAAGGCGCGATGGGCAAACTCCCTCACGGAATGGGTTTCGCCGGTTCCGATCACGTAATCCAACGGTTCATCTGTCTGCAGCATCAACCACATCGCCCGCACAAAATCCCCGGCGTAACCCCAGTCCCTCTTTGCATTCAGGTTTCCAAGCGAGACCGACTCTCTCAGACCGACGACAATCTCAGCCACCGCTCTCGAAATCTTTCGAGTGACGAAGTTCTCACCCCGGCGCGGCGATTCGTGGTTGAAGAGAATTCCGTTCCCGGCAAAGAGTCCGTAGGCCTCTCGGTAGTTGACCGTCGCCCAAAAGGCGAACAGCTTCGCCACGGCATACGGTGAACGCGGGTGAAACGGCGTTGCCTCGTTCTGGGGCGATTCCTCGGCCTTTCCGAAGAGTTCGGAGGAGGATGCCTGATAAAACCGCGCCTCAGGAACAACCCTGCGAACGGCCTCCAGCATGCGAACCGCCCCGATCGCGGTGACATCCCCGGTGTAGGTCGGCTGTTTGAACGAAATACCGACGTGGCTTTGGGCAGCCAGGTTGTAAACCTCGTCCGGCTTGGTCTCCGAGAGTACCGAAATCAGGCTCTCGGAATCACCAAGATCTCCATAGTGCAAGTGAAAAAGTTTCCTGCTCCCCGCGTTGGAACGCAAGTGATCAATGCGCCCCCGGTTAAAGGTCGAAGCGCGCCGAACAATACCGTGCACCTCATACCCTTGTTCGAGCAAAAACTCCGCCAGGTAAGAACCATCCTGGCCGGTAATTCCGGTAATCAAAGCCGTCTTCATCATGGCCCGGGAGGATAGCAGAAAAATGCTGTCAGCTGTCAGCTTCGGTCGGTTCGGTAGTTCGGCGCTTCCTTCGTGATGACGACGTCGTGGGCGTGGCTTTCCTGACGCCCGGCAGCGGTTATTCGAACGATTTTCGCTTTCTCCTGCAATTCCGAAATGGAGGCACATCCCGCCAGGCCCATTCCGGCGCGCAATCCACCGACGAGTTGAGTCAACTGGCCTGAAAGAGGACCCTTGAATGCGACCATGCCCTCGATGCCCTCAGGCACCAACTTGGCGACATCCTCCCCCTCTTGGAAATAACGATCACTCGATCCGTGAGCATCCTTCATGGCCCCGATCGACCCCATGCCCCGGTAGGCTTTGAAAGTGCGTCCCTGGTAGAGAATCTGCTCTCCGGGCGACTCCTCGACACCGGCGAAGAGCGAACCGATCATCACAACGTCTGCCCCGGAAGCGATGGCCTTGGTGATATCTCCGGAGAATCGAATCCCGCCGTCCGCAATGACCGCCACGCCGTGTTCATGAGCAACCTTCGCGCAGGCATCGATCGCCGAAATCTGAGGCATGCCGGCGCCCGTGACGACGCGTGTGGTACAGATTGACCCGGGCCCGATTCCCACTTTGACGGCATCAACGCCCAGTGACACCAGATCTCGAACAGCGTCAGCAGTGGCAATATTGCCGACGATCAGGGGCACGTCCGGAAAGGTGCCTCGTACACGCTCCACCGCTTCCAGCACGCCCCGAGAGTGACCATGGGAACTGTCCAGACACAGCAGATCCACCTTGCGTTCGATCAAGGCGGCACAGCGGTCGTCCAGGTCTGCAGAGACCCCGATGGCCGCAGCGACCCTCAGCCGCCCGAGAGCATCTTTTGAGGCATCCGGATATTCATGCGCCTTCTTGATGTCCTTGACCGTGATGAGTCCCTTGAGATTGCCCTGATCATCAACGACCAGGAGTTTCTCGATGCGATGGCGATGCAGCAGAGCCTTGGCCTC
>JAIOSJ010000014.1 GCA_021107705.1 Thermoanaerobaculales bacterium
ATTGTCGTCGGGCATTAAATCCTCGAATACCACCTCCCACCCAATTCGGGTGCGGGTACGCCTGGACCTGTATATTGAAATTTATAAGGGATACTGTTCTATTCGCTCATTCCCCATGAAGACCTTTCATAGCCCAATATGGCCTGTTCCTTCACTATTCGGACGGTTTGTGCCAGGACAGGGCCATGAACACATAATACGAAGGGTTCTGTTGCATCTGGAGGACGGTCGGCGGGTACCGATGGAGCCTGAAGAGGTCTTTTTGCTTGAGGCCGACGGCGACCGGACGATCGTCCGAACGCGAGGTCGGCGCAAGCTTTCGGACCTGCGGTCGCTGGGCGTTCATACGAAAAGAACATCGCGCAGGATCAAGGCCAAGCGCGCCGGTATTTCGTTCAGGTCACCACGGACGACCAGCCGTCGAAGGTGCCGTCCTCGAATCCGTCAACAGCCACCGCGTCAAAGCCGTAGGATTCTCGTTGTTCTACGAGAGGCGCATCATCCTGGGTCTCCGGCGCTGGGAAATCGTGAACGGTATCACCGATGCCGTCGCCGTCAGCGTCGAGGCCACCGTAGTCGGTGTAGTAATTACCGAGAAATCCCGTGTGCATAATGCCGCCGTATGCGTAGTTCTCTGCCGTGGGTGAGGCCCAGGTGTTGACCGAGCCGTTGCGCGAGTCCACTGCCCCGGAGGTACCCTGGAATCCATTGCGGTAGAGGGTGTTGCCGTGTGAGTTGTCGAGCTCGATGCCGTAGGTGGCATTGCCGCTGCTGATGTTGTCCTTCAAGGTATTGTTGTCCGATCCGCTGGCCAGACGAATTCCGTCCCTCCCCCCCGAAAATCGCAGAACGTTGCCTTCGATGAAGTTGTTGTCCGAGTTGGTCAGATAGAGGTTCTCCCAGCCGTTCGATTCCGAGGTATTGCCACTGACGGTGTTGCCATGCGCGCCGTCAAAGAAGATGCCATTGTAGCTATTGTGGCTCGTCGTGTTGCTGAGAATCTGGACGCTGGGAGAATCCGTGGAGTTGGGGTCGTGGAAAATGCCAATCTCGTCGTTGTAGCTCACAGTGCAACCGCTCACCCGCCCGCTCAGCATCCTCCGCATATAGATGCCCGTCTCATTGGTGTGGCTTGCGTCCCACCCGGCCCGGCAATTCTCGATGACGACGTTGTACACGGGGTTCGCAGAAATCCCGACGATCCTGGAAACCTCTATGCCAGGGCTATAGGTCGAACCGGATGCGTCCAGACCTCGAATCGTCGTATTGTCCGCTTCCACCAGGATGACCGGGTAACCATTGGCATTGACGAGTGCAGCGATCTGGGGATGGCTGCCGTCATTGTCGTACGCCTGGATGGTGAGACTCTTGTCCACCACCACATTCTCGGTGTAGTCGGCGGTGGAGACGTTGTCGTCGTCCATGACCCAGATGGTGTCGCCCCCGGTCGCCTGGAGGATCGCGTAGTTGATGCCGCCCCACGGGTTGCCCTCCGTGCCCAGGCCAGTGGTGTTGCTACCAGTCGGGCTCACCCAGTGCTCTCCGCTCCAGCATGGAAGCGCGCCGCCCGCCAGAAGCGACACCAAAATCGTCAGCATGAAACGCCTTGCGCAGTTACCAGATCGCATGAACACCTCCGTTGTCGTGCGAAAGGTCCAGTGGCGCCGAAGCGTTGAAATATGGGGCGTAGCGCCGACACGACTTCCGCATTTTTTGCTTATTGCCACAATGCCCCGACGAGCGGGGTTTTCCAATAGCGCGAACACGCGATTTCCGTCGCTGTAGTAGACTTTTTTGAATAGAGTGAATCTCAAAAACGCCATTCTGCAGGAACGCGGGTTCAGTTCCCCACGCCGGATACCGAGGGTTCTCCTCGCCGCGCTGCTCATGGTTTCGGCACTTTCCGCCGGCGATCGTTCGGTCGAGCTGCGGGATCTCCGCTTCCAGCTCATCCCAGGCCCGCCCCACAGATCGGTGTATGCGCTCGCCCAGGACCACGAGGGGTTTGTCTGGATCGGCACCGCTGACGGACTGGCGCGATTTGATGGGTATGAGATGAACACGCTCCGGCACAACCCGAATGACAGGAGGTAGGGATCGTGATTTCCTTTCCGGCATCCCCAACATCATAACAGGGCTGAAGGCCTTCTTGGGGCAATTGACCACGAAGCGAGGCATGCTCGACCGTCGATGAGACGGTGAAAGCCGACGACTCCTCCCACGGAGACCCCTGGGGAAGCTGCGTACCGGTATCGGCACGCAGCTTCCCCAGGGGTCGAACTCCCTCTCGCCCTCTCAAGCCGTCTTGGACAATGGGTTTCTCGACCGTTCGGGCGGCCCCCGTCCCGGCTCAATGCCCTTGAATTTAAAAGGGACATCTGTTTTATTCTTGTTTTTTCAGCCCTTGCTGATTAAGCACTGGTCTATATTGTGTCAAAAAACTGAAACCCGAAAAACGAGATTGGTTCAAGGCTTTCAGAATCGAAAAGCTCGGAAGCTGGTGCAGACATTTCCAAATTCTCGGCCTGTTCAGCGAATCGGCCCAAGACCGAGGCAAGCGAGGTCGAGCGTTGTATTGAAATTGCAACGGCATATTCAAGTGTTTCCAAACTCATAATACAAAAGGGGTACGGGAAGCCATTGAGAGGATGATTCTCGTCTGCCTTTGAGTGCGCCAAGATCTGTTGCGTAACAAAAAACACTGCTTCGGGAACTACCACAACGCAGATAACTCCCCCGGCAATACCCGTGGACAGAACCTCCTGGATATCAGCGTACTCAGGCAGGTTATCTTGAAGATGAACCTGAGAAAGTTCGATCCTTGTAGTGCGCGGCTTTGCTTACCAGGATCGCCTGGGTGAGCAGCCTGGCCAATTCGTTATTTATCGCAGGGAATAGCCGGAGTTCCTGGCTAAGATTGAGTTCCAGCGTCGAAAATATTGCCGAAAATCGGAGGAGCCAGTCGAGGTCCCCTGAATTGAGTCGCCGGACAGCGTCTATAAATGCCATGTCGTTGAAAAAGCCTATCGAATTCAGGCAAGGAACACAGGGAAACACGCTTCCCCGCTACCTATCGATTCCTGAACCTCACAATCCTCCACTGCCTTCAGAGTTCCACCGAGGTCCTTGACAATATGCGTGCAGAAGGCTTCAACGATCAAGTTCGTGAGGGTGAGAAAATCACTGGACGCTGTGGCCACCTCGTGAATCAGGCGGCTGTATGCCTTCTCGTACTCCTCCTGTTCCGTCGCTTCGAGGATGGAAGACCATGTGACAACCTCTCGGCGCAGTGCAGTACCAGATTCGTGACCTTCATGTGGGATTCCTTCTCTGCCAATCGCCTGAACTCCTGGACAGCGAGGTCAAACCCTGAATTGCCTGACTGGCGGGTTGGCGCCGTTGGGCAGCATCACATGAACTTCCGTCGCTTGAATGCTGCGATATCCTGACGCGAGAGGACAAACTACCTTCCAGGCCGGCGTAACGAGCAACTCCGCCAAGCACCTTCGCCTTGCAAACACCCCTGGCCCATCTAACCCCCCTCCCCAGCAGCCCGCTCAAGATTGAGATCAAGGAGACGCTGGAGGATCTCGTCGTCAGTGAGATCAGGGGGCCAGCCGGAGGCGGCGAAGACCGCTTGGTCGAGCTTTTTGTGTGCGAGATCGAGCCAGGTCGGGCGTTGGTTGTAGAGGTTGGTGAGGGTCCGGGGCTTGAGTTTCGCGGCACATGCGTCGTCGCGGGGAACGAGGCGCGGGTAGCGAACGGTGCCGATGCCGCGCTCGTCCGGATCATGAACGTAGCGAGCCCATGGTCCGCCGACCGAACCGGGAAACTCGAGGATCCCCTCGCGAACCCACTCGGTCGGGTTGAGCCAGTTGGAGCGGAGGGTGTCGAGTTCACGGGCGCTTTCGGCGATGGCTTCCCGTTGTTCGTCGGTGGGCTCGGGGAAGGCGAAGGTTTCGAAACAGGATGACGGGGTGTAGCGGAAACCGGACTCGCGCTCACGCAGCTGGGTGCCCTGAGCGCGCGCCCAAAGCTCATGGATGGATGAGTGCAGTACCCCAATGAAGTAGTCGTCCTCTCGGGCTATGACTATGACCTGGGAATCTGGAAGGGTGGGCGCTTCGAGCCAAGTGAAAAGGCGGTGCTTCGTAACTCGCGGGGTTCCAATGAACCTTGAACATGGGGCCAGGGACAACCTCATCCCTGGGCGGGCCTCAACGTGACGCCACCAGATCGTTCTGTAGATTTCGCGTTTATTGGTCAGCCGTGCGGGGCGCACCAGGTTCTCGATACGGGCGAATGCACTCTCGTATCCAGCTGCGTGCTGCAGGTTTGCTTCGGTCCCGAAATCGACAATCCACATATGGCGAGGGCGCCGTGTGATATCAAGCCCGTTGACCCAAGGGACAATCACGTCAGAGGTCGGCCGGCGGTTGGGATTCGGGCTCTGCAACAACTCCAGGGCATCATCTTCGCCAAGGTCGAAGGCCCCGCCTTTCGTGTCGCCCATGAACGACATCCCGCGCATGCACCGCAGGCACTGTGCCTGCGTCACATCGGTTGAAGCCGACAGATCAGCGTTGATGCGGTCCACTTCAACGCCGTTGAGCACCCGCGAACACTCGCTCCCGTCGTCGAACCCGACCATCGAGACATGGACATTCGCCCCATTCAGAATCCATGGGCGGTCGCTTTCGGCGAAGAAAATGTCACCATCGGTCTTAATGGCCGTCAGGGCGGCACGGTTAGCCCCACCCCTAATGCCTTGTGTGGCAAGGAGGCCGGCACGCACGACCAGACCCTTTTTAATCTGGGACCGCCCCTTCTCAAACCAGTAACAGCACAGATCCGCCTCACGGGGCACGCGGCCATCCCAAAGATCGAAGAGATGATCGACGTATTGGTCGCCCAACTCCCGCCGCAGGAGTTTCCCTCCAAGAAACGGCGGGTTCCCCACGATGAAATCCACTGCCGGCCACTCGGGCTCACGGGGATTGTCCGGATCACTCAGGTCGAGAATGGCGTCACAGCATTCGAAGGTGTCCATGGGCTTGAGGACCGGGTCCTGGGGAATGCCAAAGCCGTTGGCTCGCGTCCACTGAAGGTAGCCGATCCATACTGTCATCTGGGCCAGCTCGAAGGCGTGGGGGTTGATTTCGATGCCATAGAGCTGCCACGGGCCGACCATGGGGAAGAAACCACCGAGGTTGTGGTCCATGGCGTGGACGATGATCTCTTTTTCGAGGTCCTTGAGCTTCTGCAGGGTGACGTAGAGGAAGTTCCCGGAGCCACACGCCGGGTCCAGGACGTTGACGTGCGAGAGCCGGCCGAGGATTGTCCGCACCATGATCTCAGCCTCGAGGTGGGCCTTGTTCAAACGTCCCTTCGACAGGGGCATCTTCTCTTTGCCGGTCGGGAACTTCTTGCCGGTCGAGAGCAGGTTCTCGATCGCCTGGCGGGTCTCGTCCCACTCTCTGCGCAAGGGCGCCATGACCACAGGATCCACCAGAGTCTCGATGTCCAC
>JAIOSJ010000079.1 GCA_021107705.1 Thermoanaerobaculales bacterium
CGACTGACGGCAGGTAGACCTCCGTGCCCGAAAACCCGGCCGAACCCATGCCTGCTACCCCGAGGATCAGCCCGCACAAAACGATAATCTGACAGTAACGATTAACAACCATCGATCTCTCCTTCCTCATCTCAAATCCCACGAAATTCCCGATAATGCCATCGTATGTCCTCGAAGCTTGATGTCAAGTAGGAGGCCAGCTACGGAAAGACCGGGCTAGTCAATATATTCGTGCCGCGACTTCGCCCTCCAGGCTATTCTCGTTCTATGAAACAGAGGCATGGGCGAGATTGTCGGAATCGTCTGGCCTGGCGACTATGCTCGTTGGACCAGATCGACCCCGATCGTGACCACGACTTCGGGGGCAAGGCCCTGGGTCTCGCTCGCCTGCTTCGGGCGGGGGTGCTAGTGCCCCTCGGCTTCGCCACATCGGCCGTCACATCCATTCCCGAGCTGTGGACCGAGGAGGAGCGAGGGTTGTTCGCGGCCGCGGCCTCGGAACTGCTCGAGTGGGGTCCGGTGGCGGTGCGGTCATCGGCAATCGGAGAGGACTCCCAGGAGCAGTCCTTTGCCGGTCAGCTCGAGTCCGTGCTCGGGATCGACACCCTCGATGCGCTGCTTTCAGCCGCCGGCCATTGCGTCGCCTCCGGCGACGCCTCCAGGGTGCGGGCCTACGCCGGGCTTGGCTCGGCCGTGCCGGTCGGGCTGGTGGTTCAGTCGATGGTAAGCTGCCGTGTGGCGGGTGTGTGCTTTACTCGCGACCCGGCCGGGAAAGACCGTGCAGTGCTCGTCGAAGGGGTTTCGGGCAGCGGTGAAGGGCTGGTCTCGGGCTTGCGGGAGCCGGAGCATTGGCGGGTGTATGGCACCGGCCTCGGTGGTTTGGAGTGCCTTTCGCGGGGGCCGGCCTGCGGGCTCGGCCAGACCTCGGTCGAGACGATCGCAGGGCTGGCATTGAAGCTCGATGTCCTTTTCGGTGAGGCGCTCGGGCTGGATCTGGAGTGGGCGATCGATCACTCGGGAGAGCTGTGGTGGCTCCAGGCTCGGCCGATCACGACCGCTGTCGACCCTCCACAGTATGCGATCCGCCGGTCCTACGACGAGGCCGACGACGGGCCGGTCACGGTGTGGTCCAACTGGAACGTGCGCGAAACGATGCCCGACCCGTGGTTGCCCTTGACCTGGGGCTACTGGCGCGAGGTGTTGATGCCGATCCTGGTACACCAGGTTTCTGGGGTCCCACCGGCCTCGGCGTTGAACCGCGAGCTGATGGCCCTCGACCTCTTAAACGGCAGGGTCTACTTCAACATGAACGGGGTGCTCGCCACCCCGATCATCGGTCCACTGGCGTGCCACGCGATCGGGTTTGTCGATGCCGAGGCCGCACAGGTGCTTCGTGGGCTGCGCGCGACGGGCGTCCTCCAACCACGCCGCCTTGGTGGTTCGAAACTTGCTCTCACGCCGCGTCTGCTCCTCGCCACCTTCCTCGGTCTGCTCCGCTTCACCAGGGCACTCCGGCCGAGGCGAGCCCTCGCCGTCCTCGAGCACGACGGCCAGGCGATTGCCCGTCGGGCGCCGGTCGGTGACCTGTCCAACGTCGAGCTGATCGAGGAGATGCGCCTGTGGGGCCGGCCCGAGTGCCGGCGTCTGCTCGATGGCCTCCAGATGGAGGGCCTGGCGATGGCGATTTACGGCCTCGCGTCGCGTGTGTTCAGGAGCCACCGCACGGCCATGGGTCTCCTCGCCACCGGCATCCCAGCCAACCCCACGACCCAGATCTCGCTGGCCATCGAGCACCTGGTGGAGAATGCCCGCCCGCTTGCCGAACTCTTCCTTGAGGACCGGCCGGCCCACGCGCTCCTCGAGGAACTGGCGGTCCGACCGGATGGACCGCCCTGGCTCGAGCTGCTCGCCGGGTTCCTCGACCGTTTTGGCCACCGGGGTCCGATGGAATTCGACCTCGGTGCGCCGCGCTGGAGTGACGACCCGACGATGATCGTCGAGCTGGTGCGCGCCGGCTTGCGCTCCGTTCGCGAGGGGATCGGTAAACGGATGATCCGCCTGGGAGAGGATCGCGATCGCGCACTGACCGCCGCTCTGGCCGCCTCCTCGCGGTGGCGTCGCCCGGTGATGTGCTGGTTGGCCCGTCTGGTGGAGCTGTACATGCCCCTTCGTGAGGCCCCCAAGCACTACGGCCTCTTCGTCTTCGACCGCGCCCGGCGGGCCGCCTTGGAAATCGGAAAGCGGCTCAGCCGGGATGACCTGCTCGACAGCCCCGACGACGTTTTCCTGCTCGAGTGGCCGGAGTTGTCGGCCCTCGCTGATGGGCGCCCAGGGCTCGAGTCACACCGTCAGAAGGTGGCCGAGCGCCGCGTGCAATACCAGCGCTTTCTGGACCAGCCGGCGCCCGACTTTCTCCGCTCCGACGGGGTTCCGGTTGATCTTCATCATGACCTTCCGGGCGTGAACGAGCACGAGCTTGTGGGAACAGGCGTTTCCGCCGGGCGCGCCACGGGGAGGGTGAAGGTGCTCTCCGAACCCGACCCGAGGGCCATCGCGGACGGCGACGTGATCGTCATGCGCTTTGCCGATCCGGGCTGGACGCCCCTCTTTCCCCGCGCCGCAGCGGTGGTCATGGAAGTCGGCGGCCTGATGTGCCATGCTGCGGTTGTGGCCCGTGAAATGGGCATCCCGGCGGTCTTTGGAGTACGGCTGGCGACCGAAGTCCTCAGCGATGGCGAACAGGTTGAGGTCGATGGAAGCCGGGGCGTGATCACCCGGTTGACGGCACTCTCAGAACATCTGGATCTGTGACTCCGATTTTTGGGTGCCTTTCCTGAGCGGCAGCTTCTCGGGCGTCAATGTCAGCCGCATGGCGGTTGGAGATCACCTTCTGATTGAGGGACGTCTCAAATCCACCATTGCCTTGGCGTGACCCTCCAGACCGAGTTCCTTAATCTGGTAGATGCACGCACGCCGATCCGACCTGAGGACGAACCCGATCACCTTTGAGAACAAGTTGTGGAACTTCTTGCACTCCCGAGGATCGTCGAATTGCTGTGTATCGAGCATTGCAGCCGCGAGAGGGCATTTTCAAAGGGCTTTTAGGGGAACACCGGCCACGCACCGCCAATGGTCCCCCGGTGGAGACTGATGGCCTTTCTCTCGAGTGCGTCCTGAAGGGCCGTTGCTTCGAGGCGGCTCGGCGCTAGGAGACGGAGAATGTTTCGTTGGAATTCCGTAAGAGCCATGTTCTGAGCCTCTTTGCCCTGATGAAGTCATCTCGGGTTCCATATCGTTCGATCAGTCGAAGAATCTCGATCTGAGTCTCCCGAGTCGATGGGGATCGATCAGGCGAGGTGAACCACAGACAGTGCTCCCGGCATCGATCCACCAGATTCTGAAAGTCCTCCGACGCAGTCATCTAAACCTCAATGTGTTGTGGGCCTTTCACGACCTTCTCACTGCAACAATTCCCATGATACAGCCAAAGCAGCTTCGCAACCAATCAGCCCACTTTCTCTACGATGAGGAGGAAGTTCACATGCGGATGCAGACTAAAAATGACGGGTGCGACGTTCGGGATGATTGCCACGACCTCGCCCTCCAGGCCATTCAGGAATTCCTCCAATTTGTCCTGGTCCCTTGTCATTTTGATGTCGAATCTATGAACTCTATGTTTCATTTTCCAACTCCCTTCATCAGGCATTGTCCTCTTGAGATACTCGATGAGATATACGGATTCAGCGTATCCGGGTTTACCGTTCGCCCGTCGGGGGTTCGAGTACTACGGGATCCAGCCAGTGCCGGGGGCCAGGACGCCTCAAAGCCTTGAGGAGTTTGGGACCTCCCGCGACTCCCAGGTGCAATCGGCCGTCGGTCAGGCGGCGGTATTCCAGGAGTTCGCCACTGAAGGGGTCGGGCGTCGTCAGGGATGGAAGATCGGGTCGTGCCTCGGGATAGGTATTCTCCGGCCATGAACTCGATCTCATGACAATTGCCGCTTCGAGCAGTTGCCTGAGGGCGGTGGTGGCCTGGCAGCGGCCGATGGCGTTCAGAGTGTTGCTACGCCCCATCTCACCCAGCATCCGAAAGATCTGCCATCTCGGTCGCTGTGGGGGTGATGTCGCCGCGGCCGGGTCGGCGCCAAAGGGAATCTCCAGACGTTCGATAAGATCGACTTCGCAGGCAAGAATAGAGGCCATAATTCGGCGTTCGGCTATCGGCTTGACGATGGTCCCGATGATTGTCGTCAGCAGACTTGGCTTTTGATCGTTTTCGGCGTTCTTCAGAGTCGTTATCCTTCGGGCTGTATCTTTGATTACGGCCTGCCGGAGGGACCCAAGAACATCAGTCGTGGGGATGAGATCCGTGACCGAAACGATCTGCGAATTGTCTGCCAGTTGGTAGGCCTCGGAGGCGACCACTTCCAGTAGACAGCGGTCGAGGATCCTTTCGACGTGCGACCCAATGAGGATATCAGTGATCATGGTCTGGCTCTCGAGGCCTTCGGCCAGTTGTCTGAGTTTTGCATGCAGGTCCGTTGCCTGTTTGGGCTTTCCTGTCCTTATAGCCCACCGCGCCTCCGCCCCAAGGGGCCGGGCGGCATCAAGCAAAGGCAGATTGGCCCCGACTGTCGAAAAATGGCGTCGTTCTTCCGAGGTCTTATCGCCTGAGTCGACACTGTCGGGTTGTTCTGAGTTGAGGCCGAGAACGACAGATTCCATCACGTTGCGGTTTCGGGTTGCGATCAGTTCCGCTATCGCCTCATCTTCGTCGGTCCATGCGTCGAGAGGAAGGATGAACAGGCGAGCAATGGATTTCAGCTCCTCTGAACTCCAGTCAAGCTCCGAGGCGGCCCTCGCCGCAGCTTGGAGCTGAGCTGGCGAGTAGAGGCTGTCCGAGCCGATCTCTTGAGAACCACTGGACGCCTCGAAGGCCTTTTCGGCCGTATTCAGGGCAATGAAACTCCACAGATGCAGTCCGGCGACGGCGATGGTCCCCACAACGACCGCGACCATCAGCGTCTTGAGAAGAAAATGAGTGATCGGTCTTTTTTCAGTTCTGATCGGGACCCTCCGGGATCAGGATACCTCGGCCGGAGGAGAGTCTTTCGCGAGATTCGCCTTGGTGGCAGGGATGGGCAGGGTTCTCATCAGTATGCGACCGGCGCCTTCGTCGGGATGGTTCTTTTGAGCCCCGGCCTTCTGGAATGCCTGACGGCATTCCAGCGTCGCATGAGCAGCGGGGTCACAACAATGAAAAGACGGAGCGACTGCGACCACGCTGCTCACGCGAGCGGCGGCCTACCCGCCTGCAGGGAGAACCATGATCGGGTAGCGCTCCCCGAGGATTTTCCCCCGACCCACCCATCACAGACCCGCCGCCCCCTCCGCTCCCTACCGCCACCCGCCCCGGCGGGTTGCCACCCCTGACGTTCTTCTTCGGCGCCTGTCGTCAGCGGATGGCATCTGGAAGAACGTCAGGAGTGGACACGTCCCTTCGGAGGCGCCGCCCGCGTATCTGCGAGCGCCACGCCGATCAGGCGATCGAGGATGCAGATCCTCCACACCACGAAGCAACCGCCCCCGATGGAGCGTGCCGGGTCCCGGCCTTTTGCTGTGGGTCGTTTCCCTCAAGTGGGAGCAAAAGGTCGGACCGGGCAACTCTCGGGGAGGCCGATCAAATTCAGTTCTCCCGGCAGGCGGGCAGGCCGCCGCTCGTGCTGTCTGCGGGGCCGGGTTGCCGTTTGAATCGCTCAGTCTTCCCGGCCCCGCAGACGGGACGACGCTGGGTCGCGAAGCGAGCCAGAAGGCCGGTGTTGCAAAATCTACAAAAGATTACTCAGAAAATCTTTTGCAAAATTACGAAACTTGACAATAACCCACTCATATCCTATTCTCGAAAAGACGGTGAAAGAGACACCGCACCTTCATTGAGGAGGCCTTCATGAATATGGACAAATTGACCCAGAAAAGCCAGGAGGCGGTTCAGGCCGCGCAGACTCTGGCCGTTCGATTCAATCATCAGGAGGTGGATGTCGATCATCTCGGTCTGGCTCTGCTTGAGCAGGAGGGCGGGCTTCTGCCGCGATTGCTGGAGCGGATGGGGGTGGATCCGAGTACTCTGAAAACTGCACTGGCAAGCGAAATCAGAAAAGTGCCTAGTGTGACCGGTCCCGGCGCCGAGGCGGGCAAGATCCTCATTACTCAAGCGTTACAGAAAGTGTTGGTACGGGCGGGCGACGAGGCCAAACGATTGATGGACGAGTACATCTCGGTGGAACACCTGGGCCTGGCCCTGATTGAGACCGGTGATGCCTCCGCGGCCGGGCGGCTCTTCAAACAGTTCGGCATGACGCGGGATCGCTTTCTTCAGGTTTTGACGGCCATTCGCGGAAACCAGCGGGTGACCTCGGCAAACCCGGAAGAGGCATACGAGGCGCTCGAGAAATACGGTATTGATCTTGTGGCTCAGGCGAAGGCAAACAAACTCGACCCGGTGATCGGCCGAGATGCCGAGATCCGTCGAACGATTCGGATCCTCTCTCGCAAGACTAAGAACAATCCGGTCCTCATCGGTGAACCCGGTGTCGGCAAGACGGCGATTGTCGAGGGTCTCGCCCAGCGCATCGTGCGGGGGGATGTGCCGGAGTGGCTCAAGGACCGAGCTGTTTTTTCCCTCGATATGGGGTCGCTGTTGGCAGGCGCCAAATACCGGGGTGAGTTTGAGGAGCGTCTCAAGGCGGTGCTGAACGAGATCAAGCGATCCGAGGGAAGGGTGCTGCTCTTCATTGACGAGTTGCACAACATCGTCGGCGCCGGCAGGACCGAAGGATCGACCGATGCGGGGAATCTGCTCAAGCCGATGCTTGCTCGAGGCGAGTTGCACTGCATCGGCGCTACCACGCTGGATGAGTACCGCAAGCGTGTAGAAAAGGATGCGGCCCTTGAGCGCCGTTTTCAGCCGGTCTTGGTCGAGCCGCCGACGGTGGAGGATACGATCTCGATTTTGCGGGGTCTCAAAGAGCGTTACGAGGTGCACCACGGGGTCCGGATCCAGGACAACGCGCTGGTTGCTGCGGCAGTGCTTTCCAATCGCTACATCACCGATCGTTTCCTGCCCGACAAGGCGATCGATCTCATGGACGAGGCCTCGGCGATGATCCGGACCGAGATCGACTCGATGCCGCAGGAACTCGACGAGATCTGCCGTAAGGTGATGCAGATCCAGATCGAGGAGGCCGCCCTCAAGAAGGAGAAAGACAAGGCATCGAAAGAGCGTCTAAAGGGTCTGCGTCGGGAGATGGCGGACCTGAAGGAGCGGGAACGGGAGATGCGAGCCCGGTGGGAGGCAGAGAGGGAGGCGATTGACCAGGTTCGTTCCCTGCGTGAACGTCTCGAACAGACGCGCCGGGATATCGAAGAAGCCGAGCGTGACTACGATTTGGACAGGGCCGCGGAACTCAAGCACGGCGTGCTGCCGAAACTCGAAACTGAGTTGAAGTCTGAGGTAGACCGTATCGAGAAGGACGAGAGCGAAAAATCACTCCTGCGCGAGGAGGTCACCGAGGCGGAGATCGCCGACATCGTGTCCCGGTGGACGGGCATTCCGGTGACCCGCTTGGTCGAAGGTGAACGCGAGAAACTCCTGCGCCTCGACGAGGTCTTGCATGAGCGCGTCATCGGCCAAGACGAGGCCGTACAGCTGGTGGCGGATGCAGTCATACGTGCACGATCCGGCATCAAGGACCCCCGCAGGCCGATCGGCTCTTTCATCTTCCTCGGGCCGACCGGCGTGGGTAAGACCGAGTTGGCCAAGACCGTTGCTGAAGCTCTCTTCGATTCCGAGGAAAACATGGTCCGCATCGACATGTCCGAGTACATGGAGAAGCACGCGGTGTCGCGGCTGATCGGCGCTCCTCCTGGTTACGTCGGCTATGAGGAGGGCGGCCAGCTCACGGAGGCGGTGCGGAGAAAGCCGTATTCAGTGATCCTCTTCGACGAGATCGAGAAGGCCCACCAAGACGTCTTCAACGTGCTGCTGCAGATCCTCGATGACGGCCGGGTGACGGACAGTCAGGGACACACCGTGGACTTCAAGAACACGGTGATCATCATGACTTCGAATATCGGTTCGCACTTCCTGCTCGAGGGCATGGATGAAAACGGCCAGGTGACGAATGAGGCGCGCGATGCGGTTCTGAGGGAGATGCGCGCCC
>JAIOSJ010000006.1 GCA_021107705.1 Thermoanaerobaculales bacterium
AAACCCCTACGCTCATTGTTCCGTGTCGATCAAACTGCCGATGAGTTCCTTAAGAGTGCGGGCTAACCCGTACTTCCGGGCGATAGGTTTCGGCTTTGTTGAACGGACAACTCCGGCGATTTGAGTCGAGTCTCCGGCCTTCTGATTCACCTTCCGGTGAACCAGCGTCGCCCCAACCGCGGGCCCGGGAAGGCAAGGTCATACAAACAGATTCCCGGCCCCGCGGACGGAGCAAGCGACGGCCTCCCACTCCATTGAAACAACCGTTTTTGATCGCTCTCCCCGGGAGTTGCCAAGCTTGCATTTTCCTGGGAGGGGCTACGTTTGCGAAACGCCTACCAAGGAAAATGCAAAGCACGCTCCAGCGAGTGCCACCGTTGCCGCTCTCCGCCGTGCTAGTCTCGGCCCGATGACAGGAACAACGTCCTCTCCGCCGCCAACCCGTCATCCGAAAGATATCCAGTCGAGTGAGCGCATCGATACTGATGTGGACCCCACCAAGAAGCTATCCACGGCCTTGTTCCTCGCCGTCTTTGCCTCCGGCGCGGCCGGACTCATCTGGGAACTCCTATGGCAACACCATGCCACCCTCTCATTCGGCGTCTCGGCAGAGGGGGCGGCAGTCACCCTGATCAGCATCATGGCGGGATTTGCTCTCGGCGGCATTGCCGCCGGCCGGCTGGCTCGCCGAGGATTCCTGGCCCGTCCGTTGAAGGCCTATGCCTTTGCGGAGATCCTTATCGGCCTTCTCGCCCTCGCCGCTCCGACGGCATTGGCGATCGTGAGCCGGATCGACACCGCCGTCTTTGCCCTGTCACCGTCGATTGCGCTCATTGTTCAGCTCGTCCTCACAATCACAATCTTGTTGATTCCGGCCGCCGCGATGGGAGCGACAATTCCGATTCTGGCAACTTGTACGAAGTCCATGAATACCTCGCTGGCGACAATCTACGCCATAAACACCGGTGGTGCGGTGCTTGGTGTTTTACTCGCGAGTTTCGTGACCCTGCCGTTCTTCGGCGTGAACCAGACCGCCCTGATCGCCGCCGGTCTGAACCTGTCGGTTGCCTTCTGGGCACTAAGAACCCACCAAATCGAAGCTCCAGCCACTGACGATGTGGTCGCCCACCGACCGCCGGCCGTGTGGCTCGGCCTGGCATTCGTGAGTGGTCTGGTGATCTTCATGCTCGAGGTCGCGTGGTTTCGGGCCGCGCGAGCCGCCTACCAGGCCACGACCGATAGCTTCAGCATGATCCTCGCCGGCTTCCTTCTTCCCCTCGCCCTCGGCGGGTGGCTGAGTCCCCATATTCGCAACCGATGGCCGCGGGCCCTGCCCTTCTTACTGACTGCCGGGGCGTCTCTCATTTTCATGGCGACACCGGCGATCGACCGGCTCGATCTGTGGACGCCGTGGAGTTTCGGGCTGTGGGTTCGTCCGGTCCGATTTGCCATCATCCTCGGTCTCCTCGCCCTGCCGGTAACCGCAATCGGCACAATCTTCCCCTGGCTGCTTCACGGCCAGACCCGCGCAACCGGCGCCGGCTCACTCTATGCCGCCAACGCCCTGGGGGCGATCACCGGTGCGCTGGCGGCCGGCTTTGTCTTGCTGCCATCGATCGGCGCCACCCGCACCGGTTGGATGGCCGCCGGAATCCTCGCCCTCATGGCTGGATTCATGGGAAAGGGCCGTCGTGTGATGATCGGCAGCGCGGCCGTCCTCGCGGCGGCGTTCGCAGTCGGCTTTGACGCCAAGATCGGCCGGGTTCGTGTCCAGGGCAGCGACACGGCAAGTTGGCGGAAAATCCTCTTCACAGATGAGGGCCCTGACTCAACGGTGACGGTGATTGAGACCGAAGACGGCGTTCGCGAGCTGGTGATCGACGGTTTTGGGGCATCGACCGAGGCTGACACGGCGCATTACATGCGCTACATGGGTCATCTTCCTGCCCTCGCCACACCTCATCGAGAAAGAGCATTGGTCATCTGTTTCGGTACCGGACAAACCGCAAACGCCGTTCGCCGCCAAGGATTTCGCTCGATTGATGTCGTTGACGTCTCCGAAGCCGTCTTCAGGGCCGGTTCGCTTTTCCCGGCCAATGAGTCGGTCCTCGAAGATCCGGCCGTTCAGACTCATGTGATGGATGGACGAGCATTTCTTCGCCGTTTTACCGACCGACGGTATGACCTCGTCACCCTGGAGCCGATGCCGCCCAATTTTGCCGGAACCAACAACCTCTATTCCCGAGAATTTTATGAGCTCGTACGGCAGCGCCTGCGAGAAGACGGCGTCGTGGCCCAATGGGTCCCGCTCCACCTCCTTTCGGAGCAACACATGGGCGCCGTTATCGCCACCTTCCACGAAGCTTTCCCCTACTCGGCTCTGTACCGAGATCCTTTTGACCAGACCGGCATCATCGTCGGCAGCAGGCGCCCGTGGCGACCGATGCCGTCCCGGATCCCTCTCGATCTCGACAGCGCAACCATCAACTCATTGTTCGTCCTTCGATTCGGCGGGGTCCGCCTCTTGAGCGAGGACTACCCTCACATCACCGACGACAACCAGCTTCTCGCCTATGGTCTTGACTGGATCCAGAAGGCAACCGGAAATCTCCCCACCATCATCAACATGCACGTCATAGAACACTACGGAAGGCTGGAGGACGAGATTCTAATTAACGACCGTGCCCTGAGCCAGTGCTTCAACGTGGGCTCTCGCTGATGCAGCAAGAGATTTCGGTTCATACCCACCCTCAAGGATGGACAGTACCCGTCCATCCGACCATGCCTCGGAAGCCTGTACGATGGCCCGGGTCATGCGGCTGAAGCCGGCCTCCGTCATTTTCAACCCGCTCACCGGATCATCCCGATGTCCTGCAAACCCGGCACTCACGACCAACGCAACCGGCCGCAACCTGGAAAC
>JAIOSJ010000431.1 GCA_021107705.1 Thermoanaerobaculales bacterium
AGAAAACGCGGTGCGACTCTTCATCCGTGTGGATGTCGATCGCACAGAGGAACTCACCGAAGTCGGTTTTCAGGTCCTGTTGGCACATCGGGCAGAGAAAGGTCCAGACCTCGCCCGCAAGGACCTCAGTCCCGGGAGGAAGAGACATCTCGTAGTTTCCCGGCTGGGGATCGAAGCCGGTGAGGAAGGTTTTTCCTCGATGTTTCGCGATCAAGATGATTGCATTCTCAGGATTGAGCATGCCTTGACAGTGGGGGCAGCAGTAGGTCCAGCTCATGATGACCCTCCAGTCTCTCTGTTCATCTCTCTCTTCCGGACAAGGTATGTGACGAGTGCGCCCAACAGCCCGATGACCAGGGCCGGAGGAGAGATCAGGACTGCGACAAAGAACGTGATGACGTGGAGGACCTCGCACAGGCCGTGAAGCAGGGGCCGTTCGGACGCCATCTCGCCCAGGCCATAAAACACGTTGTGGAGGATGACAAACACCGGAAAGGAAACGGCGGCGGCGGCCGCGAACCAGAGGAAGGTCCTGGGTCGGGACCATCTGTGGACGATCGCAAGCAGAAAACAGATGACTGAGCCGAAGAGCAGCGCCGCTCCAGGAGGATTGTCGGCAATGCCTGCCACCAGCGCGGCGGCCAAGGCGATACACCCCAAGGCGATCAGGCCCAGTGTCGGCTTTGAGAGAATGCGAGGACGTCGCTCGACCGGCTGTTCAGGCATTGTGGCCTCCCTGTGTGGGACAAATCTATATATACATATCCAATATAGGTCTTCGGCGAGAACTTCTCAAATGTAAAACTCCAAGATAGTTGCTAACCCGACGGCGCGGAGGAAATGAAGGACCAGCCGGGATCGTCGGTGGGTTGGGAAGTGGTGGCGGCATCAACCGCCTGCTTGTAGTCCGCCATGACCTGTTTCGGCGCCGAACCGGAAGCTGCAGCGCTGATGGCGTGAAATGCCTGTACCCCACCTCGGCTCAGATAGCCCTGCCATCGGGCCTGGCCGTAGGATGGAATATCGAGTTTGATGTTGGGCATGCCTTTGAGTTCTTGTCGCAGGATCCGGATGCGTCGCCGTGCTTCAGCGGCGGTAAGCATGGCCTCTCGGTGATACGGGGTATAGGGTTTTGGAACAAGGATCGATATCCCCGCATGGAGATTGCCCATGCGCCCCCGTTGTCGAGCATGGCCCAGGATGGTTGCTCGGCTTTCCCTCAGCAAGGTCGAGATACTTCGGATGTCGTCGTCCGACTCCCCTGGGAGGCCGATAATGAAATACATCTTCAGATTTTCGATGCCACATCTCTGGGCAGTCTCCACAGCTTCGAGAATCCGGCTGTTCGGAATCGGTTTGGAGAGTCGGCGGCGGAGGTCGTCACTGCCGGTTTCGGGCGCAATCGTCACCGACCGTGCCCCCGAATCCGCCAGGGGCTGCAGGATCTCCGGAACCATCGCCGGGATTCGGAGGGAGGAGAGCGCCACTTCGAGTTCTCTCTCTCGGCAGTATTCCAGAATATGGGGCAGTTCAGGGTGGTCTCCGACTGCCGTGGCGACGAATCCCAGCCGATTCGTGATGTGCGACAGTTCGTCTACCCTTGCGAGAATTGCTTCGGTTGGATAGCAACGCAGACGGCCGTAGTTGTAACTGACCCAGCAGTAGCGACATTTCTCCGGGCATCCGCGGGACATTTCAATCAGTGCTCGTTCGCTGTACTCGGTGTGTGGCGTGACGATGTGAGAGAAGGGGACAGAGCCTTTCGCGGCCATATGGTGATCGCGCTTTTCGAGGCGGCGTCGGCGGCCGATTGGTTTTCCCATGGAATCCAGGTGGTGGCGTGGGATGAAATACCCGTCCTGGGCAGCGAGGTCCTCGAGCAATTTCTCACGTTCCGGAGTGTCTTGGATTGCAGCCAGCAGGTTCGGCAACAGCAATTCCGCGGCGCCGAGGCAGAAAACATCGACAGCGGGTGAGAGCGGTAGGGGATTGATGGAGGCAATAGCTCCCCCGACGACAATGAGAGGGTGGCGCGCGGCGCGTTCATTGCTCAGGCGGGGGATGCCGGCCGAATCCAGGATTCTGAGGATGTTGACCGCATCCAGTTCGAAGGAGCAGCTGAAGGCGAGCACATCGAGGTTGCCGAGAGGCGTTTCGCTCTCAAGAGTCCGCCCGGCGAGGTGGGAGTCGGCGACAAACCGCTCGACGCCGACTTCGTGCGTCGCTCCGGTCAGACGGGTCACCCATTGGTAGGCGAGGGAAGAATGGGCAACGTGATAGGAGTTCGGGTAACCCACAGCGATACGAAGGCGACCGTGCGGCGAACATTCGACGAGCCTTGTTTCGTCCTGGAGGAGTTTTCGGGCGCTGATCCCTTCGTGCCGTGCCATTGTCTGAGCATACAGACATTTCCGGCCGGGCCTCAAGGTGAGAAGTGTTTGCGCTGTGTTTGAAGTAGACTGTGCGCTTGGAGATTTCGGAGAGAGGACAAGGTCGTTGAAAATGAGTTCCGCAAGATCATCAGCAATCATTGCAATCGACGGTCCGGCCGGCGCCGGGAAGTCATCGGTTGCGATCCGGTTGGCTGAGCGTCTTGGATTGCCCTATCTTGACACCGGCGCG
>JAIOSJ010000399.1 GCA_021107705.1 Thermoanaerobaculales bacterium
GACCTTCCCCAGGCCATCGGGATTGCCGTCTTGCCGTTTCTTCCTGTGAGTTCCGAGACCGCGAACGCCCTCCACAGGGCGGGTCACGAGATCTGGTTGCACCTGCCGATGGAGCCCATGGGCTATCCGGAAAACAACCCGGGGCTCGGTGCGGTCTTTGTCTCGATGACGGAGGACGAGGTTCGAACTACGGTTCACTCAGCTCTCAACAATGTGGCTCATGCGGTCGGGATGAACAACCATATGGGTTCGAAGGCGACGGCCGATCTGCGCCTGATGACCTGGGTCATGCAGGAGATCAAGGGTCGAGGTCTGGCATTTATCGATTCTCGAACGACCATTCACACGGTGGCCGAGACCGCAGCCAGAGCCCAGGGCGTGCCGACCGGCCGCCGCCACGTGTTTCTCGATAACCAACGAACGACCGCGGCCGTTCGAACTCAACTCGATGAAGCCGTGTATAGGGCTCTGATCCATGGTGAGTGCGTAGCGATCGGACACGTCGCCGAAGTGACAATTCGAGTATTGGCCGAAGAGTCCCCCCGATTGGCGGAGAGGGGAATCACTCTCGTTCCTCCCTCTGAACTCGTGAGGTAGAGCACGACCGGGATCTGTACAATCTACAGAATGAATGACGCTTCCAATATTTTGGGTCAGCGACGGTGGCTGGTTCTGGCGTCGGCGGTGGTGAGTTTCTTCGCAGTCGGCACAACCTTTTTTGCGGTTCCACCACTGGTTCCCGCTTTGAGCGAGGCTTACGGTCTCAGTCATCTCCATCTCGGATTTCTGATGGGAGCGATTGCAGTTCCGGCAATATTCCTGTCGATCCCACTGGGAGCTGCGGTGGATCGCTGGCCGGCGAGGGCCGCAGGAAACCTGGCCCTGATGGTGATGTTCGGCGGGGCCGCTCTTTTCGCTCTGGCGCCCGGATACGGTGCTCTTCTTGGAGGGAGAATCGTTTTCGGAATCGGTGGTTTGGTAATGAACCTCTTGGTTGCCAGGCTGATTTCCGATGCCTTTTCCGGGCGTCAGTTGGCGTTGGCAATGGGATTTTTCATGGCGGTTTATCCCGCGAGCATGATCGTCGTCTATTCGGTGCACCCCTTCCTGTTCGAGACTTTGGGTCGGCAGGGTGAATTGATGATTTTGGCGGCTCTCGCAGCTGTTGCTCTTCCTCTTCACAGTCTTGCCATTCCTCGCAACGTTCGTGGTCAGGCCGCAGCTGCCAAGGAAGGATCGAAGAGTTTAACCGTGGGTCGGCCGCTATTTGCCCTCGGTTTTTCCTGGATGTTGTTCTTCGCCGCCTATGCCGCGGTGCCGACCTTTGCTCCCGGGTGGGCAGGGGGAGGCAAGGGCGGTCTGCTCACCGTGACCGTCTTGATGTGGGTTGCCCTTGTTTTCAGTCCACTGGCCGGCGCGGTCATCGATCGTGTCGGTCGACCGGTTGCGTGGGTCGTTTTGGGTCAGCTCTTGTTGGCGGGAGTTCTTGCTCTGATGTCGGCATCGCTGGTTCCGCCGCTTGTGGCGATGTTGCTGGTAGGACTTTGCCTGTCCGCGGTTCCAACTGCAACCTACGCTCTCCCGGGGCGACTGGTTCCTCCCGAAAGGGTGGGTTTTGCCTTCGGATTCATCACTGCCTTTTCTAATCTCGGGACCGTAATCGGACCGCCCGTGGCGGGAGCCTTGTGGGACGCCACTGGGGGTTGGACTCTGTCGTGGGCAGTTCTGGCGGTCATTGCCGTTGTCGGTGGTGGTGTCGCCGGGTTGATCGGGAAGACCGAATAGGAGGGTGTGGAGCATAGCCCGCACTCTCAAGAAACTCCCGAATTTTCAAGGTTCGTGGGAGGTCAAGGACGCAGCCGTTCAAATGAGCGGCCCGGCAGGCGGGGACGCCTACCGCCACAATCTTCAAGATGAACCTTAGGTTTACACAATCAAGCCATCCCCTTGAGAAAAATGCACCGAGCCAAAGTCACCCCTCAGCTTTCCTGGTCTCCTGGCTTCCGTATTATTTTGTTTTCAATGGGATGACTGTCGACGACGAGGGTTTTAATAAGGAAGCCAGGAGGCCAGGAAGGGGGCAGGAGCAGGGGAAGGTCGAGGGGTTTCACGCCGAGATGGGGGCGTCCCAGATGACCTCGTTCTTCATGGCCCTTGCTGCGTAGCCCAGCGCTGTCGCCAATCCCTGCTCTCCAATCTGTGGGTACTTTGCCAGGATGTCATCGCGGTCGGCGCCACTTGCAAGCAACTCGAGGATCAGTTCGACACTGATGCGCGTTCCCCTCACACACGGCTTGCCGCCAAGAATCTCTGGGTTGCTTACGATCCATTCGTCCATCGATGCCTCCCTTAGTAGTTTACACGCTTATTGAAGATACGGACTCTCGTAGAGGCGGGTCGTAGAGGCGGGTTCCCGTGCCTGATCGTTTTGGGATCTCGATGCGCTCCCGAAGGCCGATGTTCAATTCCCACGACTTGGCATCTGGGCGCACCGGTTGGTGGTTTGTCGCATGGGCTGGTCGTTTGGCGTACGGGTTGGTTTTTGGGTCGCTGCAAACGGCGGAGGGTCGAAGAACACAGTTTTTAACGCAAAGCCGCAACGCAAAGATCTTGAGTGGAACAACTTCCCAACTTCCCAAAGACTGGCACAGGAACGAGCGCTGGATTTATGAGGTCTTCGAACTTAACAGTGGTGATCGAGCTTCGGCCGAATTGAGTTCTCTTTTGAAAGCGCTGTGCCTCGGGAATTGACTCCTGGCCCAGCTCAACAATGACTTACTCCGGTGTTTATTATCCGCCAGATGCCACGCCTCTGCAACGGCTATGAGTACCTCTGCTGCGCGGCCATAAGCTTTCCGGTGGGTATTCGAAACGATAGACTTGGTGCGGTGGCGAGCTACCTTTTCGGCGTTCTTGAGTAGATTTTCTCGATCGGTTTCGGGTACCTGTTGTCGGTTCATCAACAGCATGATCAGGGCGGACAATGCGTGCCTCGACAATATTTCGGAGTTGAGTTCAGCCGGCTGGATCTCTTGGTTCTTGTTATCGCCCTCGTCAAGGGCATATTGCCGACTCTGCCATTGATCTTCAGGTCGGTCAATTTTGTGAAACATCTGCGCAATCACCGTTCTATTGTCAATGAACGTGCTGGCGCTTCCAGCCAAGAGCAGGCACGGAAAAACAACCTGCCCCGGATGAGTCGTATTACTCCAACCAAGAACTTTGGCTTTTAGTAGACGGGTCTGCGCTGCCGCGAAATCCCCCACCAGTACCTCGAGCAATCCGGCCAAATTGTCGGCGAGTTTGATGTCGCTTTCACGACCCCATTCGTGTTCCTCGATCGCCCGCGATTCGATCTCAGCCGGATCGGAGGCTGCTTCGCCCAACAGGTCCTGAAGTCGGCTCTGCTTCGGTTCGATTCGCCACGCTTTGCGCCTTGCGTTAACCGACACTTGTGTTCGTCCCAGCTCAGAGGCGAGTTCTGCCAAACGATCGCACATCTTGGCTTTGAGCCGGTTTTGCAGGATCTTCTCAGCGCCCTCTTGGGCCGCCGCCAAAGCTTCTTCATTCCTTCCCGAATCAATCAGTGCCGTCACCCAGTCGTGATACGCCTCGGCGTGATGTGATCCATCCTTGCGGGCCAATTCAGCCAGACCGTCGGCGCCGCCGTCAAGCGCGAATACTTCCCGCAGCAGGCGCCTGCGTAGGGGATTGTCAATATAGGAACCCGAGAATCGCCCGGTTTCCATAGTTGTCAAGGCGGTTTTCCACTCATCGAAAAAACGAGCCAGACCGGGTAGAGAATCGACTTCGGCATCGATCACTGCCTTCATGCTCACCCGGGCGACGTACAACAAGGCGAGTTTGCGTACCGCATCTGAGAGCGCCGGAACCCGCTCCTTAGGTTTGGTTGTGTGGTAGAGGCAGCGCAGGTACCGGGCGGCCGCTTCATCAAGATCTGATTCGACCATTTCTTCCGGTGGTCTCGGCCCGGAAAAGGTCCCGCCATCTTCGCTCATGTCGAAAATCGTTAATAGACGGCCGTATGCAGTGCACGCAAGCTCGTAGTTACGGGCCCAAAATTCTCCTGCAGCCCGATCGAACAACGCGTCCATCTCGTCAACCCATGACTCGTCACCGAATGATCGCTCGTCATGTATTTCGTCATCCCAGCCCCATCCGTCATAGTAGGAGCCATCGGAGAGGTTTTGCCTCAAAGACGATATGTCGTCCAGGAGTTCCCCGTCCGGCTCAATCACGATATTCTCGGTCGCCACAGGAACATCGGTGAGAAGCATGTTATGAAAGGCAGATCGTTCGGACCGCGTCAACCCCCGCGCATGAGCCAACAGGAGATTTTTGATGCTCTCATGAGGAAGTTCCTCAAGCCGAGCAGCGATCTGACCCAAGAAAGGCCCAAGCGCCAAATCGTACCGAGAATCCGGCCCATCACTCATATTCACCCCCAGCTCGTACACCAGAAAACGGGCATTTTACCTCACTGCCGTCCAAAGTGGGGCAGCAGTGGTTTTGTCTTATTGGGGCGCCCCCGAAAACAAGAGGCCAATAAATCCGTAGGCAGACCTCTAGTCCGCGATGCGCGTGAAATCATCGATGGAATTCAAGATACCCTTGATCTCGCCGTGGCATTCCGTACTGCCCTGACTCCACTCATAACAGGGCTCGCCGCCGGTAAACCCATTGCAGGTGCGATAATTGACGGTGGCATCGTAGCCTCCGCTGGCATTGCCGCCAAACCAGATACCACCAATGAATTTTCCTTCCCCTACAAAGGCGCCCTGGACCTCGGCATAGAAGGAGTTCGGCTCATCTGGGTGAAAATATTCAAGCCACGAACAACTCGTACTGAACTTGGCATCGATATGCAGCTTGTCATCATTGAAGGTGCCCGATCCTATGAGGCTGAACTGAGAGGGGGCGGAGTATTGCGCTTTGGCATTCCATTGGTGTGAGAAATTAAAGTTCCCGGTCGCATCGACCCGCACGGGAACTGTGACAATGAAGTCTTCAAACTTCCATTCGTGATACATGGAGCCACACGGGCCTTGGATGGAATCCATCCCCGCATCGATCGAAATCGTCATCTCATAGCTTGCCGGTTCCTCACCTCCGGCGACATCCGACTTCACGCTCTCGATTACGAACGGTTCCCCCTCCTCATCGCGGCAGATCTCTACGGTGGATACCAGCCATACCTTGGGAGTGGATCCCACAAAGAAAATCTCTGCGGAACGTTCGCTCCCTTTTACCTCTGCAGCGTAAACCGGCTGCCCGTCGGCATAGACCCGGTAGTTGGAGATCTGCAAATCAGATGGCGGTCCCTTCCACGTCACGGTGGCTGTTTCACCATTGGTTTTGATCTCGACGTCGGTGGGCGGTTCGAGAAGGCTGAAGACCGCCGGATCATAGCCACTGAACCACCCCGACCCTGTTTGGCCTGTGTCGACGAAGTAGGCAAAGGCGTCCGCAGTAAAGGGCAGGCTCGTGGCGAGAAAGTCACAGCTCTCGGGCGCTAGATTGGCTTCGCTGAGCGTCTCTACATTGAATTCGTTTTTCTTACCCCGGAGAAAGAGTTCACGACCGGGTTCATCTTTGGGAAACCAGGCTCTGGGCGCCCGGACGACGAGTTCCGTGTCGGCACGCCCCGGAGGACTCATTTTGTAGAACTGAATCGACCATGGCCGGATTTGATCGTCACCAATCTCGACCTTCGAGGATGCACTGAAGTCCATCACCGTTGGTGTGAGACCGTAGGTTTCCTTCAGGGTACCTCCTCCCGTAATCGATGGGCTGTAGGGGGAGTCTTCGAAGATGGAGGCTCCGTATTTTTTGCCGTAGGGTGTTCGTGTTCCTGCGCCCTCTTCGAGGCCGGACAGGATTTTGTCACGCGCAAAGCCCAAGAAGCTCCGGCTGAGCTTCGTTTGGTCGCCGCCGGCTGCCCAGAGGAAAGCCTTGGTGTTGGCGCTGAATGTTGTACTACCCCAGTACTTCAGCAACTCGTGGTGGAACTCGGCATCTGTACCGCCCGGCCACCATCCACGGAGGTATTCGAGATACCAGGACAGCCCATAGCCGAATTTCTTGGTGGGACTCTCGGCCCGACTGGAGGGGCCCTCCAAACCGTGGGCAAAACTGAGCACTTGCGCGAGCACCAACCCCTCCAACTTGTCGTAGGGCTTTGAAGCCGCTAAGTAGTGAGCCTCGGCCTCCCGTTCCATGAGCAATGCCGAAGCCTCCATCAGGGCAAGGTGTCCAAGCCTGTCAACGGAGACATATCCCGTTTGGTAGTGGTGGAAGAGTTCGTGCAGAGCCGTTGTGTACATCGCCCCTTCATTGGCATCGATACCCACCGTGAGATACCGCCGCCCCAACCACGGATTGTTGATCTCGCCAGCAGAGCCGGTTCCGAGAGAGGGAACCACATACACCGGCAGGTCAAAGAACGGGCGGTCGAAACCACGGGACTCGAGATAGGTCTGAGCAAATACCAACGCATCTTCGAGGAGTCTTACGCTGTCCGGAACCGTGCATTTCTTGATGAACTTGCCCAACTCTTGTTCGGCCCGTTTTCGTACCTCATGCGGCCAGCTTTGAGGGTCTGGATTTTGGCTGTCGGCCATCGTCATGTGTCGTTTGACGATCGACTCGACACCTGCCTTGAAATCCGAGAAATCGGTTCGTAACAAACCGGTATCGGGATCCACTCCGGGCAGCTTGTTGCTCCACCAAATTTCAAAACCCTCCGGGTCGAGGGACAACCGACGAAACGGCTTGTACACCTCCAGGGGGTCGGGCAGATTTTCTTGCGGCCCGTAGTACTGTTTGATACCGAAATAGACCGCTGTACCAATCGTCGTCCCCACAGTAACCGCCTTGACGATCCCCCAAATGACCACCGGGCAAAAGTGCCGGGTTCGCACCACCAACATGTCTCCTCTGTGCTCGAAGGGTAGTTCGGTCCAGGTCGCACCGTCCAAGGAAATAGCGGGAATCAACACTGGCGCGTCAACCGCGCCCAGGGCAGCCAGGTTAATGGCCACCTCCACCTCTCCGGGGAAAAACCCCTCCTCCTCACCCACATCCACCTCCCATGCACCGATGACCTGCGGCTCGAGGGACTCGGAACTCCCCACGTCGCTGATGGAAAATGGGCAGGGCAGGGGTTGAATCCGATAGATCGAGAGCTTCCGGTCACTGCTGAAGGCACCCGCCGGCACAGTGATCGAAACCTCGCCCGTATCGATCTGTCCACCGTTGGACGCCTTGATCATGGTCGATCCCATCTCCTCGATGCGGTTGATGGTGAGGGGTTCGTGGATCACCGCGAAGGCCGGGTCCGGAATCAGCGGCGGTGCGTCCGGCGCCTCGGGGCTTGCAGCTCCGGTGTTCGCAGCCCAATGGGACAGGACTGGTTCAAAGAGGAAAGAGCCGAGCAGCATAAGGGCGCCAAGCCCCGCTGCTGCCCACGCAATGATATACGCCGGGTCGTAGGGTTTGTCCTCTTGGAAAACCATAGGTGAAATCATCCTCCCCGGATGTAAGTTGGGGCGAAGGCAGGCCCCGTACAGCAATGATAGCAATTCACGTTTCTGCCGGTCTGGGTCACGAAGGGATGGTGTCTCGCTGGTCTCAAGAGGTCACAGGTGAGAAATGCGAGTGTGAAGTGGGAGCATTACAATGCTTAAGACAAGTCCTTCGTTAACCACCTTTCTGAGGAGGATCGAATGCCCGAACTTTTCTACCGTGAACCCGATACTGCCGGTGAGATGAAGGTGGATCTCGGCGAGAACGAGATCACCATTGGTCGCTCTGTCGCCAATACGGTAGTGGTGGTCGACAAGGCCGTTTCGCGCCAACACGCAGTGATTCGCAAGACCCCCAAGGGCTTCGTTCTGGTGGACAACAGCAGCGCCAACGGCACTTTTGTCAACGACGTCAGGGTGAGCGACCGAACGCTGGAGCACGGCGACGTGATCCGCATCGGGTCCCTTGTTCTCCGTTACGACAATCCACCGGATCCTGAAGCCACCATGTTACTCGATGTGGCCGAAGCGTTTGGCAAGGCCAAGGAGGAAGCGGATCGCAACCATGCCGAAGGTGTGGAAACCCCGCCGGTAGGCGCGTTGCGGCACCCCGCCGCTCCGCCGATCCCGCCGGTCGCGCCAATGGCCCCACCGGTTCAACCGCCCCCGCTCCCTGTGGCTGCAGGAGGTGTGGAGTACGCCGGTTTCCGGATGCGCCTTTTCGCCTATGTGCTCGACGGTCTTGTTCTCGGCTTTGCCCTCTCAGTCATCCAGGTACCCTTGGCCCTCATTGCGGGCGCCTTGGCCCCCAAGCAAGCGGTCTTGGCAGTCATCATCACCATTCTTGGATGGCTGATCATCACCTTGGCGGGAATTCTCTACGTCCTCTACTTCTGGGCTACCAGAGGCGCCACACCGGCCAAGAAGCTCCTCGGTATGAAGATCGTACGCCAAGACGGCGTTGAACCCATGGGCTGGGGCAAGGCCGGATTACGGCTGCTGGGTTATATAGCCTCGGGCTTCATCCTATGCATGGGCTTCCTGATGGTCCTCTTCACCGAACGCAGCCGCTCCCTGCACGACATGATTGCCGGCACGGTGGTGATCAAGACACGCTCCTAGCCCGCATTTCTCACCAATCTTCGGCTGCAAGGCCCAATACACTGTAATCTTCAGCGCTTTCTCGATTCGCTCGCTCGACGTAGGTGTACTTGACAGTCCGTTGAGGAGGGCGAGTTGCGAAAGGCACGGCAGGGTACGGTGTATC
>JAIOSJ010000213.1 GCA_021107705.1 Thermoanaerobaculales bacterium
CAGACTCGGACTTGAGGACTGCCGAGAGGATGGGCGCCGGGGAAGATGGCGGATACGACGATCATTTCACGATAAACGGGGAGTTGGCCGGACGACCTGCCGGGCGGTGGCTGGGGGGGCTTCTGGGAGTTCTGACCGTGGTTGTCATCGCCGCCGGGTCATGGCTCGTTTGGCAGTATTTTGAGGGGGAGCTTCCCTTTTGGCCCCTTCAGAAGACGCCTGGGACCGTCGCTACAACCGCTCAGATCGAGGCAGGTTCGGATCAGGACGCCGCCGGTGTGATCCTCAGTGAGGATGATCTTGAAGCCGCCGTATCAGCGGCCGTGGAGGCACTTAGCGCGGATGAGAACGAGGGCACGACGCCTTCCGTCGAGAGTTCGACCAAGGTCGAGCCTCCACTTGCGCCGGCGGCTTCGTCGGCGCCGGCGACTGCCCTGAAAGATGTGACCTGGGAGATGGTCGATGGGGGCACGTTGGTCGTGATACGGGGAGATGGGCTCTTCGATCGGGCACGAGTTCGGGACGACGGTCTGAGCGCTCCACCGAGAATCCTGATTCGGCTCCGTGATATTCGCGTTTCCTACAGACCGCTGGAAATCCCCGTCGGGAGCCCGGAGATCAACCTCATTCGCCTTGGTCACCACCCGGAGAAAACACCACCCTCGATGTGGGTCGTATTCGATCTGACGGATGCCGGCGCCCGGGTTCAGAGCATCAGCACCGAGAACGATTTGGTCAAGATCCTGGTTGGGACTTCATAACCCGCACCCCAGTTTCTCGCGGGCATCATGCTTCCATCGCCGTTCGTACCGCGTCGGCCGAAACCTCGAAGTCCTTTCGGCAAGGGATGGTGTTTCGCGTGCAATTCTTGGATAATCCCCCTCATGAAAAACGCATCGTTGACCGCCCGCCTTTCTTCCGCCTCCTGCCTGCTGCTCTCTCTTGTCGTGCTGTTGGTGATGGGCTTTCCGGTTGTCGGACAGGCCGCCGAGAGTCTGAGTATTGCACCGGTCGAGAGGGATCTTCCCTCTGGGGCACGGGCCCTGCTGTGGCCTCGAGCGGGCTCCGGTACCGTTCTGATCACCATTGCCGTTCCGGCGGGGTCCCAGGACGAACCGCCGGATATGGCCGGGCTGTCCCACTACCTCGAACACCTCCTCTTCGATGGATTCGACGATCTGGATGAACGGGGTGTCACCGAGGCATTCGAGCAGCGTTCGGCCTATGTCAACGGCTTTACTCGAGAACAGAACACGGTTTTCTTTGCACTGGCGCCGGTCGAGGAGGCAGTTGCGTCGGCCCAGTTGCTCGTGGGCATGCTGAATCGGTCGAATATCGTGCCGGCGACTTTTCAGAAGGAGCGCAAGGTCATCCTGGAGGAGTTGGCCAAGGATCATACCTCCCCAGAGAGTCTCAAAGAGGAGCGATTGCGCGGCGCCCTTTGGCGCGGCACTCCTCTCGAGCATCCGGTAGGCGGCTTCGGGGAGACAGTGGCCGCGACCAATCGCGAGACCGTGGTTCGTTACTGGGAGGATCGATACCGTCCTAGTTCGTGGCGGGTCTTGATCACGGGAGATCTTCCTCTTGAGGGTCTCGAATCAGTGCTTCAGGTCTTCGAACATTTGCCGAAGTCCGATGTCCTGCCCGAAAGGGACGACCCCTTAAGCTGGCAGGGATGGGGTGAGTGGATGGCCGTTCCAATGCCCGAGGAAAAGGGCGCCCCAGGGGCCATGCCTTCAGGAATGGGTGGAGGCATGCCTGCGATGGGTGGGATGGGCCGTGGCGCCGATGGTGCTGAGGGCGGAACCTTGGTTCTGGTCGTTGCCCCAGGGGGCGACTGGAACCGAACCGAGTTGGACCTGGTCGCTCGGTGGCTTGGGGAAGCCGGTGGGCCTCTTTCTTCGGCCTTGACGCCTCAGCTCGCCGAGAGTGTTTCGGTAGCGTTGATTCCCCATGATCCTCGAGACCTTCTGGAAATCCGACTCCAGGCCCAGCCGGGGATCGACGCCCAAGATCTGCTTGCACGCCTTCTGGGACTTCTGGAGGCCGCAAAAGTCGGCCCCGCCGATGGTGACGTTCTTCGAATTTCTCGGGCGTGGCAGGCGGAAAGGGCACTCACCGGCCAACGCCTTCATTACGCTGCCGTCTTTTACGGGGATGCCCTGGCGACGGCCCGCGGCCCCTTGCGTGAAGCCGTTGACCCAGCCGAGGTTGCGCCAGAATCCGTGCGCGTTGCAGCGGCTCGACTGCTCGATGAGTGTGGCGCTTGTTCTCGGGCCGCCTGGATTGGTGAGGGTGGACCCGTCGAGAGGACCTCCCTTCCGCAGTCCATCGCTCCTCAAGAGATACAAGTGGAAAGTGTTTTCGAAGAGGGTCCTTTCGCCAGTGTGGTGATGGTCCTGGCGAATGGTCTCACACTCGGGATTCTGCCGGAGAACGGAGGACGGGTCTTTGGTATCCACCTGCTCGTGGCCGATCGAAGTTTGAGAGAACCTGAGGAAAGTCCGGGTATCGTGGACCTGATCCACCGGCTCTTGCCTGCGGGTACGGGCATGAGCGGGAGCCGTGAACTGGATAGGCGGCTGACCAGGGCCGGCATCGAAGTCAAGGCGGCCGACGCGTCGATGATTCCGTTCGATGACAGGTATCACATTCCTGATTTCTCCTACGTGCGGCTCGAAGGTCCTGCGGCGAGTTTCGAGGAGGGGCTGGTGTTGCTGGCTGAAATGATCATGGAACCCGCATGGGACGAGGCTGGGATGGAGAGCGCCCTGTCTGCTCACCGAGCCTCCCGCAAGGCAGGAGATCGCGGGGGAGCTCTGGCAAGTCAACGCCTGTACGGTGCTCTCCTCGGGACCGAGAATCCTTTGGCGAGGCCGGTTTCAGGGCCGGTTGACGCCCAATTGCCGAAGGCCGACCAGGTGAAGGCGGCGTGGGGCCGTTGGCCTGCGGGCTATTTCGCGCCCGAGAGAATTATTCTCACGGTGGCGTCTCCTCTGCCGGTGGAACAGACTCTTGAGATCGTCGAGGATCTGTTCGGAGGTGGGCTGGATTCATCGCCGCAGCGTGGACCCTATCCACAACCCAAGCCGAGTGGTGGTGCGGTTGCGGTCGGCGATGGTTCCGCTCCGCAGATGACTCTTTTGTGGGGTCGACGTCTCACGGTTCCTGATGAAGACCGAGCGGCCCTCCTGGTGGCGGTGAACGCCATGTCGGACCGGATGGTGGCCCTGATCCGTGAGGAGGAAGGGCTGGCCTATCGTCTCGGCGCCGGATTGCGCGTTCTTCCCGGTGGGGACTGGGTGGTGGCTGCTCGGGTCGGAACGCGGCCCGAAAATCTGGACCGCGTGACGGAGCTGATGCATGGGATTTCGACTGACTTGGCCGCCGAAGCCGTCGAGCAAGAGATGTTGACCCGGTTTGCCGCCCGCGACCGCCGGAGTCGGATGCTGCGGAGCCTGTCCGCGGCTTCCCGAGCCTACCGTCTCGGTCGGGCTCTGTATGAAGGTCCCGCCTCGACCTTGCGCGTAGAAACGGCAGATCTGATCGCCGTGACCCAGGAACAGGTTCAACTCGCCGCCCAGCGTTACCTGGGTCTCAAAGACATGCTTCTGGTGATTTCGCAGTAGCTCGCATTTCTCACCAATCTTCTGCTGCGGCCGGGGATGCACCGTGGCCGGCGGTGATTTTTTGGCTGAAAGTTTCTCTTCTGGATTAGACTAGGAACGAGGGGGTGGCCAATGAACTGGACGTATTCGTGTCCGAGATGCGCGGCGATGCTCAATCCGGACGAAACGATCATCGTTGTCGGAGAGATGGGTGGTCATCGGGTGATGGTTGGTTTTCACCCTGAGCCCGGCAATTATCATGCCTTTTTGCCACCGGGGTTCGAGGTTGAAGAGGGATCTTTGTGGAACTTCGAATGTCCGGTCTGTCGACAGAGTCTGTCGGCGGAGATAGCGCCGGCACTCTGTGCCCTCGACATGGTGACCGAAGGCGACCGCCACCGGGTCTACTTTTCCAGGACGGCCGGAGAGCGGGCAACCTTCGTTATCAGTGCCGAAGGTATTGAACGTTACGGTGCTGACGTCGAACGACACTCGCTCGAAATGCTCGAGTTGGTCTGAGTTCAGCTGGTTGCAAAACTCGAGGAAATGCCATGAGGCAAGTTCGTCCCGTTCCAACTTCTTCCGAATACCTAAACTGAGCGATTCTGGCGGATGAGATGTGCCAAACCCTTGATCCTCTGGTGCTTGAAGAAAACGCAGGCATACCCGGAGGTCTGTCGAGGCTTTCTGAAAGTGCCCAGAGCGCAAGGGGTTGGTGCAGATCGCCGCTGAGAATCGCTCAATTTAGGGAATAATAACTTCACGAATGAAGACGGGACGGTGTAGAGTGTGTTCATGCCGGAATTTTCGAAAAAGATTCTTCTCACCGGAATGCCCCTGTCCGATGCGGATCGTTACCTGCCGGTATTGAATGGCCTCGGTTTTCAGGGTGAGTGCATTTCCGATCCGAATGAGGCCGGTCGGCGTCTTCGGAACGATCGCTTCGATGCGGTGGTTTCCGGTTATCCGCTGAAACCAGGAGGGATTGGCGCCCTTCTGACTTCTCTGCGGTTTCGAGGATCTGTCAACGCCGGCGCGGTCTTTGTCCTCCTGGCATCAGGGACTCGTCTTCGCGGGGCCGCCAGTCTCGTCGGTCGGGGTGTCAACAAGGCCATATCGAACGAAGAAAGTCCGACGGTGTTGGGCATCGTCCTTCAGCGGATGATCGAGGTCAGTCAACCGATGGCGGAGCGCCGGCAGGAGAAGCTCAAGGTCGTTGCGACCGTCAGGGGTCAAGAGGAAACGTGGGTGACTGAGAACATCTCAGGTGGAGGAATGCTCATCGGGACGGATCATCCACCCGCGTTGGATTCCACCTTCCCCTTCACCCTGGAAATACCGGACGGTGAACTCGCCGGCCAGGCCAAGGTCGTGCGTCACGTAGTAATGGGGCGAGAAGCTGTTGACGGATTTGGCGCCCGTTTCCTGTGGTTTCACGACGACGGTCAATCTCGGCTCCTGAAATGGCTCCGGGAGGCGGCGTTGGCCAACGGCTGATTTCCTTGCCCTTTTCCAAACTCACCAGCTCTTCTTGCGTAGAATCTAATCGAGCGATGCGGGCTTGGTCCACATTTCAATGGGGGTTCCGGCTCCGAAGTTTTGGGAGGAGATCATGGGTGCGATGCGAGATGGGGAGTATGGGATTTCGGACGCCTTCATCAATCTCGAGGGCATTCGCCACGTTTACAAGGGCGGTACTGTAGCTCTGGACGGGGTTGACCTGAGGGTTGGGACCGGTCTTTTTGGTCTTCTCGGCCCCAACGGGGCGGGCAAGAGCACCTTGATGAAAATTCTGTGTACTCTTTTGGCGCCGACCGAGGGACGGGCGAGCGTAGGTGGTTTCGACGTACTGTCCTCAAGGCCGGAAGTTCGGCGGCTGATCGGATATTTGCCTCAGGAGTTCGGCGCGTGGCGACTGCATCGTGTGGCCGAGGTCCTCGACACTTTGGCTTCTCTTTCAGGGATGAGGGACAAGCTCCGGCGCCGTGAGAGGGTTGAGGAGGTTCTCCAACAGGTCGGTCTCGCGGAGGTCGCCGATCGCAAGGTCAAGAAGCTGTCCGGGGGAATGCTGCGCCGGTTGGGGGTTGCCCAGGCATTGGTCCATGATCCCCGATTCCTTATTGTGGACGAGCCGACGGTCGGTCTCGATCCCGAAGAACGTCTCCATTTTAGGGCTGTGATGGCTGAACTTGCTCGCGAAAGGACAATCGTCCTCTCGACCCACATCGTTGCCGACCTCGGTTCAGGATGCGAAGATCTTGCTCTCATCGACAGGGGGAAGGTTGTCTACCGCGGCGCACCTTCGGACTTGGTGAATCAGGCCAGGAGTCGGGTGGTGGAATTCAGCGTCAAACCTACCGAAGAGGTGGCTCTTCTCGATCGGATAGAGGTTGTCTCCCGCTCCGCCGATGCCGGGTTGATACACATTCGGGGAGTCGTCCGAGAGGGGGCCGCACCCTCCGGCGCAACCCAGGTTGATGATCCCACCCTGGAAGAAGCGTATCTTGCCTTCATGGCCGGCCGAGGCCGCAGCGGGTTTGGTGTCGGAGAGGAGGTGGCCTGATGCGCATTGACGTCGTTCTTTCCGTGATGAACGCCGAGGTTCGCCTGACGCGTCGCCTGGTCCGGTACTGGGTTTTTCTTTCGCTGGCAATGTTGTCGGGACTCTTGATCTACCTTTACTACAGTCTTTTGCATGCCTTTTTCTCATCGTATTCCGGGACGGCGGCGAGCATCGGTCCTCGATTTCTGATTGGGGCGATGGGTCTTTACTTTCTTGCGTTCTTCATGGCCGGCCTGGTTTTTCTTGCCTATGACGTGAGAGCAAGGGATGTTCGAGAGCGCATGGTCGAGGTCCTTGACGCGCGGCCTATCAGTAACATCGAGTTGTTGGTCGGGAGGTTTTTCGCCCAGGTTCTGCTGGCCTGGATTCCGGCGGTCATCATGGTGTGCTTGATGCAGATCTTGGGCGTTGTCCTGCCGGCCTTGGGGGCGCCTTTTGGCGCCACCTTGGAACCTTGGTCGCTGGTCATGTTCACCTTGTTCATGTGTATTCCCGCGTTTACATGGGCGCTCGGTCTGACCTACCTCGTAACCCTTCTGGTCCGCCATCGGTTGGTGGCGGCGGTGCTGACGATTGCGATCCTCGTTGGTGTCATCTGGGCTTCCTTCAAGGTGCCGTCGACCTGGATCGTGTTCTTTGACATTGCGGGGATGTATGCCGTTCAATTTCCTTCGGACATTCTGCCCAGCGTGGTGGATCTGGTGGGTCTTTTCCAACGCCTGGGTGTTTTCCTCGCCGGTTTGGGCTTTCTTGGTCTGGCGGTGGCGGTGCATCCCCGGCTCGATGGTGGATCGCGGGCACAACGTGGCCTGGTCGGGGGCGTGATGCTTCTGGTGGCTCTTGGTCTGATGGGAGCGGGCTCGATGATCCGGTCCTCCGATCTGGCACAGCTCGACGCATGGCAGGCGGCTCATGAGGCTCGTTTCGACGAGCTTTCACCCGATGTTCTCGAACTCAAAGCACGGGCCGACATTGATCCTGGCGGCAGGCTTGGAATTTCGGTTGATCTTCTTGTGACGGCGCCCCCAGGTGAGGCCGTTGATCCGGCTCTTTTCAGTCTCAACCCGGGCCTGATGGTGGGTGCGGTGTCGGTGGGTGATCGGGAAATAGGCTTCAAACACTCTGACGGGTTGCTCGAGTTGGATCTGGTGTTGCAGCCGGGCGAACAGCGGTTGATTCACCTTGAGGCAGAAGGTAAGCCGGACATGCTGTTCGGCTATTTGGATGGTACCCGGACACCTGAGCGACTGCCGGCGATTGAAGCTCAGCTCTATATCCTGGGGTGGGTCCGAGGAATCAACGACAGACGCTTCGTTGCTCTGATGCCAGGAATTTTCTGGCTGCCCACGGCCGGAACTGCGGTGAGTTCCGGCAGGGCCGCGGAAAGTGGTCCGGACTTCTTCGACGTGGATCTCGAAGTGATAATTCCCGAAGGATGGTTGGCGGCAGGTCCCGGAACTCGTCGGGATCTGGGAACAGAAGACGGGCGCACAACCTATCGTTTTCTACCTGGAACTCCGGTTGGCTCAGTCGCCGTGGTGGCCTCAAAATTTGAGAGCCACGCTGCCGATATATCCGGTGTTCGGACGGAAATTCTGATGACACCCGGCCACTCCCGGGTTCTGGAGGACCTGGCTGAGGCAGGTACGGAGATCAAGACCCGAATAGCGGATCGGCTCGAGGAGGCCGCCGAGGCGGGCTTTGCCTATCCTTATGACGGTTTCACCCTGGTCGAAGGACCCAACGCACTGCGGGGCTTTGGAGGCGGATGGCGTTTGGACTCCGTTCTCGCCCAGCCGGGCATGATGATTGTACGGGAACTCGGCTTCCCTCTGGCCCGGTTCGATGTGCCTTTCAGGGACGAATCAGATTGGCAGGACCGGGAGGGTGGGACGCCGCGGGCCAAGATGGAGAGACTTGAGGAGTTCTTCATTAATGATTTCTCCGGAGGCAACCTCTTTTCCGGTGTTGCCCGGTCTTTTCTCTTGCACCAATGCGCTCCCGAGGGGCGCGGCAGAGAAGCCGTGGACTGGACTCTTGACGAACTGGGGACTCTTCTCCTGGCGGATACGCGCGGCTACTTTTCGGCCCACCTCTTTACACGCGAAATGGGTCAGAACATCGGCAAGACAATTCAGGGTCATCTGATCGGCAATCGACAGGGACATTTTGCCGAGTCCGTCATCGAGGTCTTTTCATCCAGGCCGGATGTTTGGCAGGCCGTGCTCGGGGTCTCTTTGGCGGACATGGATCCATGGGATGATCCCCAGCGATCCATCGACGCTCTGTCTCTGAAGGCGGGCACTCTGTCGCAGGCTCTCTACGATGACCTGGGATTTGAAGGAACCGCTCGTTTTCTCGGCGCCTTGAGAGAAAACTCGTCCGGGGGAACCTTCGCTCTCGAGGATTTTGTGACATTGGCCGAGGCCGAGAGCGCCGATCTCGGGCCTATGATTCGTGACGTATTGACGAGTACGGACCTCCCGGGCCTGGTTGGGCAGGAGGCGGAGGCATTTCGCCTGCCGGACTCGGCCGACGGGAGTCCTCAGTACCAGCTCCGCCTCGTGGTGCGCAACGACGAGTCATCGGCGGGCATGTTCCGGGTCGTCTACTATGTTGGGGTTGATGATGACCAAGACCGGGAAGAGAGCGATCCCATCCGCATCAAAGGGCGCTCGGCGGTGGAATTCAACGTTGTGTTGACGCGACCGCCAACCGGTGTTTGGGTCGATCCTTACATTGCCTTCAACCGGACTTCGTTCCGGGTGCCGATGGCCGAGGTCGATGAAGAAAATACAATTGCTGTGGATCCGGTGGAAGGTACGAGGGACGTGCCTTGGGTTCGGGCCGAAAGTGAAGCCATCGTCATTGACGATCTTGATGACGGGTTCACCATCGTCGCGGCACAGGATCGCCAGGGCCTCAGGTTGGGCGCCAAGGCTCGAGATGAATCTGAGCTCGATGGCGGTCTGCCGGCTGATGAATTCGGGCCGATTCCCCGAGAGTGGTCTCGAGCTTCCTCTTCGACGGCGTACGGGCGTTATCGTCATACCGTAGCCTGGATGGGCAAGGGCAAGGGCAAGACTCGGGCCGAGTTCAACGGTCTCGCTCCGAAGGCAGGTCTGTGGGATTTGGAAATCCACTTGCCTCACAAACAGCGCTTTCGCTTTGCTCGAAAGTGGGGAATGTGGAAACTGGCGGTTGTCCAGGACGATGTTCGCCAGGAGCTGGATTTCGACGCTTCGGCGGCGCCTCGTGGGTGGAATCTCGTCGATGCCTTCGACTTGGTCGACGGAGAGGTGATCGTCGAATTCTCGGATGCGACCACCGGGATGATCGTGGTTGCGGATGCCATTCGTTGGACGCCCGCAGCGGGCGCCGGCGTCGGTGAGGAGGCGCAATGAGTCGTAGCTACATGGTGATTCTGGGGCTGATGATCTTGACCATAGTGTCATGCGGTCCCGGCGCCGACGACGAGAAAATCGAGTTTCGCGTGCCGGTGTCGGTTCAGGAGGTTGCAGCAGGAGATGTCGAGGACCACATTCGGGCGACCGGCTCTCTGCGAGCAAGGGAGGTCGTGAGCTTGGCGGTTGAGTCCAAAGGCATGTTGCACATCGCTCGTGGCCCCGACGGTCGGCGCCTGGCCGAAGGGGATCGGGTGACAGCAGGGCAGGTCGTGGCCGAGATCAAGGGAGAGGATGTCCGTGTCGCCGCCCGCACCGCGGCCACTCGTCGCCGTTTTCTGGCGGCTGAGAGCGATTATGAGGCGACCCGTGAACTTTTCGAACAAGGCCTGATCAACGAATCGGAGCTGCGGCGAGCGGAGACGACGCTTGAAGATGCCCGGCTTGAATTCGACCGGAGCCGGCTCGCAGAGGACCGCAATCGGCTGGTGACGCCGATCGCCGGGGTTCTTCTGAGCCTCGGCCGGGATCTCGAGGGTCGTCCCATGGCGGACGGTCAGTTGGTGACGCCGGGCTTGGTGTTGGCCCAGGTGGCGCAGACCCATGTCCTGGTCGCGGATGTGGACGTCGTTGGAATCGACGTCGCCCGTGTTCACGAGAACCTCTCGGTCCGCGTTCTGCAGCATTCGTTTGACGGAACGGCTTTCGACGGAAGGGTTGTTCGTCTCGCGCCGGCGATTGACCCGATAACCCGCGCGCTGCGGGTCGAGGTCGAAGTCGACAATGGTGACGGCCTTCTTCGGCCGGGGATGTTCGTGGAGGTCGAGGTGTTGGTCGAGCGGCGAGAAGGCGTTCCGGTCGTTCCACGAGAGGCGGTGACCGAGAGGGCGGGCAAGAGGGTGGTGTTCGTCTTGCGTGGTCAGAGGGTCGCGCGCAGAGAGGTTGAGTTGGGTCTGGGCGACGATGAAACCGTCGAGGTGCAAAAGGGCGTCGAGATCGGCGAAAGGGTCGTTGTTCGAGGTCTTGAAACCCTGGCGGACGAAAGTCGCGTTCGCGTTTCGGGGAGATCGTGAGGGAACGGGCCTGATGGAGAGTCTTGCGCGCTTTGCGGCACGGCGGCCGGTGGCCGTCACCGTTCTCGCGGTTGCCGTCGTGCTTCTCGGCCAGGTTGCATGGAGGCGGCTGCCGATCGACCTTTTGCCGGACGTTCAAAGTCCTACGGTTCTGGTTGCGGTTCAGAGCGGCGACCGGCCGCCGCTGGAGATGGAACGATTGTACGGCGAGCAGGTTGAACAGCGCCTGTTCACCGTGGGCGGGATTCGTGCCATCGAAGAGGTCGCCCGTACCGGTCGCCTGGTGACCAGAGTGACCTTCGACTGGGGTGTGAATATGGACCTGGCGGTGGTGGAGGTCCAGAAAGCCCTCGGCTCGGTGGCGGCAGACCCTGAGGTTGACGAGGTTGTCGTTCGTCGCTTCGACCCGCGTCAATTGCCGGTTCTGGCCTTCGGTCTGGTGGCGCCGCAGGGGCGCCCCGACCTCGCCGAACTCAGGAGAATGGCGCGGCGGCAGGTCGGGCCTGCCCTCGAACAGCTGGAGGGCGTGGCTCAGGTGAGGGTTGTCGGAGGCCGGGAACGAGAGGTGCAGGTCCGCCTCGATCGGCAACGTATGGACGGTTTCGGCATCACCTTGCGCGAGGTGGAGTCGCGGCTCCAGGCGGCGAATTTGGATGTGAACGCCGGTACCCTCGAAGAGGGTGATCGAGTGTATCTGGTTCGTGGATTGGCGCGTTTTCACGGGCCCGAGGATGTTGCGAAGGTCGTTGTTCGGTTTGTTCGCGACGGAAAAGGTGGGAAGGTCCCGGTTCGGGTCGCCGATGTCGCCGACGTGATTCTGGCGGATGCCGACATCGAGAGTCTGGTCCTGGTGGACGGCCGGGAGGGTGTGGGGTTGGAGGTCTACAAGGAGGCCGGCGCCAACACGGTTCGAGTTTCCCGTATTGTGCGTGAGGCGCTCGCCCACCTGGATGCCGATCTGCCGGGAGTTGAAGTGAGGTTGGCGGCCGACGAAGCCGCCCTTGTCGAAGAGGCAATTGCCGACGTTGAGGGGGCAGCCCTTCTCGGTATCGCCCTCGCAGTGATCGTTCTGATCCTGTTCCTTCGGGCGGCCGGGCCCACTTTGGTGGTGGCTGCTGCCGTGCCGGTTTCCCTGTTGGCAACTGTCGTTGTCATGGGTTTTTTCGGTCATGGCCTCAACCTGATGACCCTCGGTGGCCTGGCCCTGGGCGCCGGCATGCTGGTCGACAACGCAATTGTTGTGATTGAGAGCATTTCCCGGCGGAGGTCCGAAGGAGCCGCGCCGGAGGAGGCTGCCGCCTCCGGAACCGCTCGAGTGGCCGGAGCGATTGCGGCTTCGACCCTCACGACCTGTGTAGTATTCCTTCCGGTGTTGTTCGTTCGCGGACTTGCCGCCCGCCTCGTCTCCGGTCTTGCTTTTACGGTCGTCTTTTCCCTTCTCGCATCCCTTGCTGTGGCTGTTCTCCTTATTCCTGCTCTCGCCCGCTGGTTGCTGCCGAAAAGGCAGGGGAGGATCTTCGATCCCGGAAAGAGCCGTGTTGAAGGGTTGGTGGCGACCCTGCTTCCTCGTTCGGGTCTTGTTGTTGCCCTCTCGGTCCTGGTGGTTGCTTTGGCGATCTCGAAGTTGGCTGGGTTGGGCACGGAGTTGTTGCCGCCCGCCGACCCCCACCAAATGGGGGTGCGCCTCGTGGGCCCGCCTGGACAACGGGTGGAAAACACGGCAACGATGGCTGAGGCTGTTGAAGGCGTGATTCGAGCGGTGGCCGGAGATGATGTCGACGCGGTTGTGACCGAGGTCGGAAGGGTCCCGAGTGACGATCGCTTCATTCGCGAGGAGAGGAGCGAGGAGAATTCGGCGAGGTTACGGGTTCGACTTTCGCGGGAAGGCCGCTCGGCGGGAGAGGTTATTCGCGCCGCGGCGCCTGCCGTCGCCCAGCTGGAAGGCATCGAGGTGGAGTGGGATGCCGGGACGTCCGCTCTGGCCAGGGCCCTCGGAACAGGAGGGGCGCCGATTCAAGTCGAACTCACCGGACGGTCTCTTGAGGATCTTCGCCGGGGAGCGGCCATTGTCCAGGCTGCGCTCTCGGCTCAGCCTGAATTGTGGAATGCGCGATCCTCATTTGAGGGCGGACCTCCGGAGCTGCGGGTTGTTATGCGGCGTACTTTGGCCGACGGGCTCGGGGTGGAACTCGATGAGGTGGCGGCGGTTCTTCAGGCTTCTCTGGATGGGCGGCGGGCCACGGTCCTGACCATGGGGGACGAGGAGCGCGATGTACGCCTCTTTCTCCCGAGGGTACGGTCCGAGGAGCTTCCTTCGGTTCCCTTCGCCTCGGCATCTGGGGCGCGGGTCACGGTGGGTGAGGTTGCCCGCCTCGAGTCAGTTCAGGGAGCGCGGGAGATTTTTCGCCGGGACCAGCGGCGTGTCGCCCAGGTCACAGCCCGCGTGGCCGATGGCGTGGAGTATCCCGAGGCACTGGCGGCAGCCGAAAGAGCGCTCTCCGGGATTGAACTCGATCCGGGACTGCGGGCCCATCTCGCGGGAGAAGAGGAGGAGAGAGAGCGAACCTTCGCCGAGCTGAAGTGGGCTGGAATCCTCGCCGTTGTCCTGGTTCTTATGGTCCTGGCCGGATCGTTCGAAAGTCTTCGGCATCCCGTCACCGTCCTGGCGGCGATTCCTCTGGCCCTGGTCGGGGTCGCCGTGGTCCTCGTTCCGCTGGGACAACCGATCGGTGTGATGTCGGTTCTTGGTCTGATTGTCCTTGCCGGCGTCGCTGTCAATGATGCGATCCTGCTGGTCGACACCGCGCGTCGCTTGAAGTCTGAGGGTCTCGAGCGGAGGAAGGCATTGGCCGGCGCTGCAGCGATCAGGCTTCGGCCGATCTTGATGACGACGGCGACCACAGTCCTGGCGCTTCTCCCACTCGCGATCGGGATCGGTGAAGCGGCGCAACTGCGAGCCCCGCTCGCCCTCACCCTCATCGGAGGTCTCATCTTTTCGACCATCGGATCAATCTTCGTCATTCCCTGCGTCTACGACGTGATGGAGGAGCTGACGGCCGGCAGCTCAGGCTCTTGAAAAATGCCACAAAGAGAGTAGCCACAAAAATGCACAAAGAAAGGGTCAAAAAGGTCAAAAGGTCAAAGAGTCAAAGAGGTCAAGACCCCTGGATACCGAGCTGGAGCGCGATTGCGCGGCCCGCATTCTCGTTCGCTGAATA
>JAIOSJ010000125.1 GCA_021107705.1 Thermoanaerobaculales bacterium
ATGGAATCTACGACCACGTGCCGGGTGACGGACGAGAACGCGTTGTGACCGAGGGCTCGGCGGTGAAGATACGAGCCGAGGACGGTCGCTCGGTTGCGGGCGCCGATATCTCCAGCTTCATCGGAGAATTGCCGGGAAGCCGAGCGACCGACAGTTTCAGCACCGACCTTGCCTCGGGTTCGACCTCCCAGGCAGCGGCCCTGGTTGAGGCCCTCGAGTCAGGAGCCAAAACCCTCCTCCTGGATGAAGACACTTCGGCCACCAACTTCATGATCCGAGATGAACGCATGCAGACTCTGGTAGCGAAAAGCTCGGAACCCATCACCCCGTTCATCGACCGAATCCGAGAAATCCACACCAACCTCGGGGTCTCGACCGTCCTCGTCATGGGCGGCAGCGGCGACTACTTCGATCACGCCGACACCGTCATCCAGATGCACGATTACCGGGTGCTGGACGTCACATCCGAGGCATTGGAAGTGGCCCGTACCCACCAGACCGGACGACTGGAAGAGCGAGGCGCTCCATTGGTCGCTCCGGCTTCAAGGCAACTCCAACCCCGATCAATCAAACCTGAACGAAAGCCGGGGCGAACCAAAATCGGCGTCCGCGGCCTCGACACCCTCATTCTCGGCCGCGACGACGTCGATTTGCGCGCAGTCGAACAGCTTGTGGATCCCTGCCAGATCCGGGTGATCGGTTGGCTGTTGGCAAGGCTTTCGAAAGAGAGCCAACCTGCGCTCGAACCGGTTCCCCGGATCGAGGAACTCCTTTTGGAACTCGAAAACAGTGATTGGAACGACCTCACCGGCCGTCCGGACGGCGACCTCGCCCTGCCGCGAGCGGCCGAGGTCATGGCCGCCCTGAACCGATTGCGCGGGGTGAGGATGGGGTAACGGATGTGCTGGGTTATGATGGGGGGCAACCAACAATCGCGAGGAGGTCTGACGATGGAACGCGTACAACTCTGGCGTGGAAGCCGACTGAATTCGGCATGGTTTATTCCTTTGATTCTCTTGCTCATGACTGGTTTGGCACTTGCTACGCCCTGCGTTGTGCCGGACAACGGCGCCGGCACCGCTACTCTGCCTCCCCTGGGCTGTGACTATACAAGCCAGACCGACGTCTACGAGATCATCGACGGGTTGCCGCCCGGGACCACCATCGAGCTTGACGGCCCCCTTGGCCAATTTCTCTGTGACGGCGGCAGCGGCGTGTGCAGCTTCCCCCTGGCTCCGGGCGAGTGTGAAGCGCCGGGAGGCACCCTCGGCGGTGACAGCCACTGCTACTCGGGTGCGCTGGATCTTAACGTCACGGGCACCGGCGACCTGGCCGGTTTCAACCGTGTGATCTCCATTCCGTTCGGCGCCGAGACCCACACTGCCCCGCGTATCCCGGGCAATCCGGTACAGACCTTCTCGACCGATATGTTCCGCCTTTACGGCGAACTCTTCGGCGACCCGGACTTCTGCGAACTCAGATTCATCTTCGGCTCGGACTACGGCCTGCCGGGTCCCGGTCAAACCACCTTGACCGAGCTGGCGAGTGGGGACTTCGCGGTGGACTCCTTCTTCGACATCACCTACCAAATCCAGTTCATAGGATGCCCCGGTTCGGTCCTGGAAGGGTACGCGGGTACCACCACGGCAACCATCAACATCCAAACCGAGCCGCCGGCCACCGACTGTGTGCCCCTGGCCGACGCCTCTGGGTGTGAACCCGTGGTGTGTCCGGTGCCGACGGACGGCTGTGCTCCATCGTGCGTGAACTGGGACCCGCAAACTGGGATCACTTTCGTGGAAGAGTGTGACTGCCGTGATCCCACCGAGTGGACCCTGGTGCTCGACGACTCGCTGCCCAACAATGCCTGCGTGGTCACAGACAACGGCGCCGGCACCATTACTTTACCGCCCAGCTGCTGTGAGTACCTGAGCCCAGACGAGGTCTATTTGATCATCGACGGTCTGCCCGCGGGCAGCACCATCGAGCTCGACGGACCCTTCAGTAACTTCCTGTGCACCAATACCACCGGCTTCTGCACCCTGCCAATACCGCCCGGGGAGTGTGAGATACCGGGTGGTTCCCTGGGTGGAGACGGCCATTGCTTCGAAGGCACTCTGCAGCTGGCTCTCACGGGTACCGGCGGCCTGAACGGCTTCAACCGGGTCCTGGCCATACCGATGTCCAGCGAGGCGCACACGGGTCCCCGCAACCCGGGTGATGCCGAGCAGCTGTTCCCCAGCGAAATGCGGCGCTACAACGGAGAACTCTTCGGCGACCCGGACTTCGACGTCCTCAACATACGAGGTGGCGCCGACAACGGCTTACCGGGCCCCGGCCAGACAAGCCTGACCAGGCTACCAAGCGGGGACTTTGCCGTGGACTCGTTCTTCGACATTACCTACCAGATCGAGTTCGAAGGCGCTCCCGGTTCCCAACTCGAAGGGTATGCGGGAACCACCACCGCCACGATCCGGGTCGAGACCGGGATCACCCTGCCGAGTTGCAACGGCATCTGCCCGGCGGATTCGACCTGCACGATGACCCAGGTACCCCAGCCCGACGACACCCTGGACATCTGCTGTGTGATCACGCCGGTAGTGCCCTCCATCTTCGCCGACGGTTTCGAAGATGGAAATCTCTTGGCATGGAGTTCGTCGCAACCCTGATCTAACCCGCATTTCTCACCAATCTTCTGACATTGGTGCGTGCCGCTCTTTGATAGCTGCATTTTGATCCCGGCGGAGGTCAGCAGCACGAGCCGACCCATTCCACTGAAAGACTGTTCGGGCCTGGAATCGATGTTTTTTTGCCTTACTCACTCTCCGGACAGATCATCCGGAGGCTGCCTCGGCTCAGCCGGTTTTCAGCGCCGGCCAACTCTCTCAGATGCTCGAAGCTCTCAACGCCAATCCAAGACCGGCGCACGACCGTTTTTCGGGTGAGGACCAGCCGGCCCGCCTCGTCGATCTCGACAGTCTGTTCAATCGAGCCGATGGAGTTGCCGACCCGTTCGGGTTGGGCCGCCGGAGGACACCATCCTTCGGGCAGAATCAGGCGCCACTGAGTCAGGTTGATGCCGGGCATAATTACCATCGGCTCGTTCCGCCCCTCCAACTCTCTGGTTTCCGGCAGAGTGTTCAAGTAGGAAAACCTCAGGCGGCGACTCCGACCACTTCGTACGAACCGATCACAGGTGACAATCCCCTCGACGGCAAAGGTTGGGACCGTGCCCTCAATCTCACGCCATGCCAGTGTCCCGAGGGTCATGCCGGGCAGCACATACTGAAGGTACCGTCGCGCGGCTTCTTCAATTCGCTCCGGTGCCTCACTGTCCAGATCCCTCAACCATCCTACGGCCCGCAAACCGGTCATCATCACCCGAGCCGTTCCACGAAAAGCGCCCCCTTCGTCGATAACCCCTTCAAGCCGCATGGCCCGGCTTTCCTCTGCATATCGAACGGGCAATCTGACCAATCTCCCGGTTTCTCCGGCCGCCACCAGGGCCCACTGGCCCTGGATGGTGGGGTTGAGCCATTCGGCCGCACCTCGATCCAAGGTCGGGTCCAGGAACAGCAGTCCATCAACGACCGGATCCGTCGGCAGGATCTCGAATCCGTCGGTCTCAACGGCCAAGATGCAGTGGTTGAAACCTAGAGTCGAAGGGAAGTTCGGGTCGATCATCGCAGTCCGCCCGTTGTGAATCAGGACCAGATGGGCCTTGACGCCGATGCCCGCCAGCAATGCCTTGAGGAGTTCCGATTTGTCCTTGCAGTCACCCCATCCGCGTGTGAGCACTTCGTGGGCCGGCGTCGGTACCCATCCTCCAACCCCGATCTCAACCGCTTCGTACCGGACCTTGAGCCGGGCGTAGTCCGCCAGGGCCAACACCTTCTCGCGGGCCGATCCGAGGTCCTTGGTCACGGTATCCACCAGCCGGCGACTCTGGACGGAGGAGGAACTGACATCATCGGTCAATCCCGCGTACCACGCCCCCACCTCATTCCAGGTACCGGCTGGATCCCACGTCCAGACCAGAGCCGGACCAACCGACAAGACATCACCCGCACCGTCCGGCGGCTCCCTTCTTGGAAGGTCCTGACCCCGACAATGAATGCCGTTCCCGGTATCGACGACATCGACCAGTTCTTCGGCATTTCTCAGCGACCACCGTAGTGATTCGCTTGACCCGGAGATTCGAATGTTCAAACTCGATTGAGGCACATCGAGCAGAATCGGCGCCCAATCGGCGAGGAAAAGGGGTTCGAACATCCGAACGTAACTGATCGAGATCCGATCTCCGACCGACAAGGTTGGAAGGTCGGCGACCATCGCGGAGGATGACGAATGAAGGCCGAAGCCCACCGACGTCTCCTCTCTGAGGTGCCGTTTCTTGAGAGAATCGACCCTGTCGCCCTGACTGTCGACGATCTCGATCGAAAACGACAGGAGTTCGATATTTTCATCAACTAAAATCGAGTACTCGCTCCACGCATCGAGATCCCCAACCTCTTCGATCGAAACCCGGATTCGGATCTGTTCCCTCATCCCGGAATCCGAGAGCTGGACCTCGATGCTACGCTCGGTGATGGTCGCCGCGTTGACGGCGACGGCACCGAGTGCGAGCAAAACAACCAGACACGATCGAGCGGTCATTCAACAACTACGATCAACTCTTCGGCATCATTTTCAAGGGCCGCAACATAGAGGGCCCTCAGTTGGCCATAGGCCTGGCGCCCAACGAACTCCGACTTGGCGATTCTCAGCTCCCTGGTCAGCGTTGCCGTTCGCTCCTCCTCATTGAGGTCGATCGAGGTTGACAGGCGCCCGGCTTCGTTGGCGAACTGTCCCAGCACGGGCTCGCCATCCAAGACCCATCCCTCCGGCCAACTGAGGTGGGTCACAACGCGTTCGACATCGCCGAAGACAAGCTGAACCGGAGTCCACCGTTGGTTGGGGGGCAACGTAAAAGGATTCGAGCCCACGGCCAGGGGGTCAGCCGGCAGCAACAAGACCTCATCCCCGAGAACATCGTCGTCACGCTGCCGCATCTCCCAGGTCACCGTGACAACTTGGTCCTCGATCACCTCGGTCACACCGACCTCGTCAATGTCGAAGTTCTCATACGAATCTTCGACCCACTCGGTCCATGCCTCCTTTGTCGCTTCTTCGGTGTTTCTCCACCCCAATCGCGACCAGGCGTGATTCCCTTTGAGAATGAGGCGACCCGATCCTTCCACCCGTCCTTCTTCGTCGATCGCCAGTTGGAGGGTTGCCTCTCGAATCGAGTCTTCCGGCGGCGATGCCGGGGTCATATTCCACTCCTGCTTCTTCTTGTCAACGATCAGGCAGGGCACCCCCTGCACCGAAGGCTTGATCTTGGCGAAGGCAAGGGTCCGATCGGTCGGATCGAGGAACACCTTCTGTCCATCGATATCAGCAACAACCAGGACACGGAAGAACTGGGCCGGGTTGGGGATGTTCTGCTCGACTCTGCTGCGGGTCTTCGGATTGACCCAGACCAGGTCACTGTCGATCTTCACTGCCTTGAGCATGGCGTGGAGCAAAAGGGCCTTCTCGGTCAGATCACCCTTTCGGTCCTTGATGACATCGCCCGCGCCGACTTCTCCAACCCAGACGTTCCCATAAGGTTCTGTCTCGATTTCATCGCGGACCCAACGGTAGATAGCCTTGGCCTGGTCCCCAGTGGATCCCGAGCCCGCCAAGATCTTCGCCTGCTTCTTCGCAGCCCCCTTATCTCCCAGAAAATGAGTGTACCCCCATGCTCGGTCCCCCCAGACCACATCGGCAGCGTCCTTCCAGGTTTCGAACAAGGGAGACCTCATACCGTTGCTACCCCGCATCGAGGTCGGTAGCAACATCACCCGGCAGGCAAGGTCTCGGAAGGGAAACCGAGACGGCTCATCCGGCACAGGCGGCAAATTCATAGCGGTATAGGTCAGTCGGCCTCCTTTGACGGTTTCCTTCGACTCCTCCTCGAATTGCACGGAACTCAGCGTCTTGTAGACCAGGGGTGCGAAGGCGATATTGTGGGGAATCTCGAACGAGACCCGACTGAATAGGGTCGGAATCTCAGCCTGAAAAAACCACATTCGGGGAAAGAAGATCGAGTCGAAATAGGTGCGATAACTGTACTCGATGATCGCCCCCTCGACGACCTCAGGCATGGCGCAGGACACCACCGAGGACCCGTAATAGTCCGAGAATTCTTTCTCGAAAGTCGCATCCTTGGACAGATCGACAACCTTGCCACCGGGCAGATGTGTCCGGCCCTGGAGCTTTTTGACCCTCATGTAATCCGACGAGGACAGCGAGATTGACCCGTAGTCAACTCCTTCCTGAGTCAGGATCTTGATACGGGTGTAGACCTCAAGGTGGGACGACTGGCTGTCCTCGGAGAGAAAGACCTTGCCCTCCCTGAACAGCACAACCGCTGCGGCGTTGGGGAACCCGGGCACATCGACCAGGATCCTCTCCTTGTCAGGAATTTCGGGCCACGATGCCGTTGACCCGAGAGTGCTCACAAGCATAACGAAGCCGAAAAAACCGACAACCCTTTTCACCATGAACCTCCAAAATGTTCAACTTCCCTCAAAAAACAAAGAGCACTGAACTCTTCCCCATTTTTACCATGGTTTTGGTCCGGCCATCCAGCTCTTCTCTGACAAAGCAAGAGGAAGGTGAGTCGTAGGGGCCTTTACCGATTTTCAAATCCGGCCTTCTGGAGCGCGAGCACGCTGCTCGGACGACGCAGGGACGCGAAGCGGACCAGAAAAACAGTGTCCCTTTTAGATTTTGTCCCTGTCTACATCGTCCAAGTGGGCCCGCGTCAAGCGACTCATCCCGTCATAGGAAAACCAATCAGAGCCCATGGTGGTAATATTGCCGACGCCGTCATAAGAGATCTCTCCCGTCGTCCATGTGCCTGCATCGGCCCCTGAGACCGTGATGCTCTTGGGTCTTTGCATGGAGTTGACGTCGAGCCCGAAAGTGTCGGTGACTCCGTTGGTGTGGACGACCGCGTTCAGCATACCGTTCTCATGGTAGCTCATCGAAGTGGTGTAGCCCGTGACGCCGGAGAGCCGGCCCCAGCTGTAGGTGTTGGTGATCGTGCGAGCGGGTCCATGTGACTCGAGCACCTGATCGTTCGGATCGACGACCTCCAAGACCGGATAAGACTGTTCCAGGGGATTACCGAGATCGTCCCATACAAATTCTTGGGTAGTCCTCGTCCTATTGGGTACGGCATCGGCATCACCGTCCTCTTTTCGGAAATCGCTCCGCCGACCCCTCCGTACTCGTAACTCTCGGTGATCGGCAGTAAGGCCCCTGAATCATCCGGGTCGTCAGTCGTTCTTTCGGATCTTCCCGGCCCTCCAAAATACCCGAATGGAGTATTTGCGGGGGACAACCGGTTAGATCGGTCTTTCTCCAACTTCCCAACTTCCTCAAGCCACCGGTGATTCATGAACTGATGTATTAGAGCTCGTCGGACGTAGTCCCACCTTCTGACATATCCTTCCGTTGAGGTACTTCCTGCTCCTCGATGAGTACCAATGTATCCCGAATGGTCAAGCGTTCCGATTTCAGGAGATTCTTCGAAGAAAGGAGTTTCCGGAGTTCAGATTCAACCTCGGACCCACGGAGGGGCACATCTTCCAGCCCAATCTCAAACACGATTTGCACCGCCTCCCCCAGCGGAAAGCCGACCTTTTCCTTGGTAATGTAGGGGAGGATAGCGGCGACGGCCTCCTCACGGTGAAATGCAATCATTCTGCGGGCCTCGTGAGAGCCTCGGCCGCAGCTCTCAATCGCCCTCGAATATACCTCGATTTTTTTTTCAACAGTGAGGCCCTGAAAATCTTCAGGTAAACCCTCGCAGTAGCAACCGACCACCGCACTCAACAAAAACAAAACAAAAACGGAACGTATCATGGATTGGCCTCCCTACTCAGATTCTTCCTCGTCGGCAGGGGTTTTTCTGACAAATTCCTCGACCGTAACCCCGATCGCTTCGAGGTCTTCATCGGTCAACGGCATTCCAAGCTGGAGTTTCTTAAGGATCGCAGGGTTTGACCCCAGAACGTGTCCTATCAATCTGCCAAATCGGTATCCTTGGATCTCGTGTGAAGTGTTTCGGTAGGCCCTAAAGTCACTCATTCCCTTGACGGTACGGTTCCATGCGTACTCTCCGAGGTAGGAAGAAAGGAAATTCTGGTTCTGATAGAGCCATTGGGCCGTGTGAGCTAGTTCGTGCCCAACCAACGCAATGCCGTTACGTGATTTCCGGCGGTACTCCCCGTACTCCGAGGCATCGAGAAAGATTTGATTTCCAATTGTGATTCCACCGACTGGAAGACCCTTGCGGGAAGCCAGCGATGTAACTCGCTCCCCAAGCGAACCCCCTTGGACCCGTGCCATCGAAGGCTTCCAGAATGGAAAGTGCGAATAGATCGCGCCGTAGAACTGCAAAAGGTTCGCTTCTATCTCTTCCTTCCCATCTGGATCAACAAACTTCAGCGGATTATTGAGCACATACGAATACCGGTTGAAACTCCCCGACCTTCCCACCGTCCCCCCGACAGGATCCATACTCACAAACCAAGCCACCATCGGCGAGTAGAAACGCGCGTGGAGGTAATCCAGATTCCCCACATCCCGCTCATGCCCCGTAAACTTCAGCCTTTCCGATTTCTCCCCGGTCAGCTGAATACCGTACGGCGAGTAGGCGTTGTAGGAGACGAGTGCCCCAGCACCGTCTGTGATTACCCTCGGCGTCCCCAGATGGTCGAGGTGTTGGTACTGGGTCTGCTTGTTCTCGGCGACCCCGTCCACCGTCGCGACCACCTTGCCGCCCGCATGCACCCAGTCCTTCACCCAGGTGTAGGTCTCTCCGGACAGCCGAAACTCCCGCACCACGCGACCATCCAAGTCCCGCAAGGTGAAAGTGAAATGCCCGGTCGGATCAAACGCGTTGACCCATGTCATCAAACGCTCGCCGTCGGCGGTATATCCGTAGAGATAGTTTCTACCGGTCCCCGTTCGACGTCGGAGCCGGTTCTCGGGATACCAGGTAAAGGTATCCCCATGGAGCGAGGTCATATTTCCCGAATCGTCGTACCCTTCAGCGCTCAAGCGATTCGTCTCGGCATCCACCTTCGCCGCGTACCAGTTCGTTATGGGTCTTCCCGACTCGTCAAGCTCGCTCCAATACATGTCCCGGCGATTGCCGAAAATATCGTAGCGATATGAGAAATCTGCGGTGTCGGCGACATCGTCATTATCCACATCGTCCAAGTGAGCCTGCATCAGACGGCTCATCCCGTCGTAGGAAAACCAGTCTGAGCCCATTTCGGTAATGTTGCCGACACCGTCATAAGAGATCGCTCCAGTCATCCACAGGTCTGTGTTCGTAGCATCTCTGACCGTGATGCTACTCGGTCTCTGCATGGAGTGGTCATCCAGACCGAAGGTCTCGGTGACGTCGTTTTCGTGCGTGACCTGGTTGAGCATGCCGTTTCCATGGTAGCTCATGAACGAGATCACGTCTGTGAACTCGACTTCATCCTCGCTCTCTTGGACCTTGGTCAACCTGCCCCAGCTGAAGGTGTTCTCGATGGTGCGGTTCGGGATTCCTATTGGATCGTCAAGATCTAAGATCGTCACTATGGGGTAGGTCTCTTTGATCAGGTTGCCGAGATCGTCCCATGTGAATTCTTGGGTAAAGGTCGTCGGATTTGCAGGGTTTGGCAGGGGGACCGTAGTCTGCTTTTGAGAAATGAGGCCTCCGCGAGCCTGATCGCCTCCGTATGTGAAGGTCTCAACAACTACAAGCGGTCCAACTGGATCGTCGGGGGCATACCAGTTGTTTGCGACGACTGTGTCGAGTTTGCCGATGCTTTCGGCTGGGCAACCTTGCGTAGCAGGGTCATCGCAGTAGGTGTAGGTTCTCAGGATGTCGCCGTCGGCTTTTACCTGGATGAGGCGATTGGCACAGTCATAAAGGTACTCGTAGTTCCTTCCGCCATCGGTCTTCTTGAGTACGTTTCCCAGGGCGTCATATTCGGTGTAGGTAATGCACTCATTTTCCCCCAGAGCGTCTTGTCCGAGTTCGGGATGACATTCTTGAGTCAAGAAGCCGCGGCCGTCGTAAG
>JAIOSJ010000219.1 GCA_021107705.1 Thermoanaerobaculales bacterium
CAGAGAAACGGGCGTTTATCCCCGTTTTGAGGAACCCGTCGAACTCCAGGTCCACCGCAAGGACGGCGCCACCCGTTGGGTGGCTGTTACCAACGGGCATCTTCAGATCGGTGACCAGGTGGCTGGAATCGGAACGGCCGTCGATATTTCACAGCGCAAAATCGTCAAACAGGCCCTCACCCGCCGCCTTGAACTCGAGAATGCTCTCACTGACATTTCGAGAAATTTCCTCGCACTACCTCCCGAAAAGCTCAGGAACGGAATCGAATATGCCCTGGAAAAACTGAATGAAGCGGCACGCTCTGACTGCACCTTCCTTGTCCTCCTGGCCCCTGACGAAGAAACGGTAACGGCCGAGTTTCGCTACCACGAAGGACAGGGATCCAAGGGAGACCCACGTAACTGCGTCATTGGAGATTTCGGAATCAGCCGCGCAGATCTTCTCCTGGGCGAGGTCCTGACCCTCAGTGGAGAAGACGGGGAGAAGGCTGCTCAGGCATGCTGCTGCGACTCGGCTTACCGGAAGCGTTCTTCCAGCCTGATGCCTCTTCTCGCTGGAGAACGCCTCCTCGGAGTGTTGGGGCATGTCTGGATCGGCGAAACACCTTCGGCAGATGCGGATAACCTCAGGGTCCTTAGCGTCGGCGCCGAAATTCTGAGCAGTGCGATACACCGTCTGAGCACCGAGTTGGAACTCCAGCGAAATCGAGAACGGTTTGAACTCGCCCAAAAGGCCGGTCGAAGTGTGGCGTGGGAGTGGGATCCCGCCACCGACCAGATGTTCATGTTTGAATCCGCAGCGGCGGTCTTCGGCTATGACCCGGAGGTCATCCCTGCGACCGGGACTGAAATGCAGAGCCGGATCCTTCCCGAAGACCGCCAAACCGTTGCCGAAGCGATTCGCCACTCTCTGAAAACCGGGGACCACTATTCCGTCGAGCATCGTTTTCTGATGCCCGACAATGAAACCGTCATGTGGATTTCTGCGAGAGGTCAACCGATCCTCGGCGATGACGGACGGGTCGTCAAGGTCATGGGGGTCTCTGCGGACATCACTGATCGGCGCTCAGCCGAGGCAGCGCTGAACGAAGAAAGGGAGCGTGCCGAGGTCACTCTTTCATCGATTGGTGACGGTGTCATCCGTACCGATCTCTCCGGCAGAATTGAATATCTCAACCCGGCGGCCGAACGCCTCATCGGCTGGACCCATGATGAGGTGCAGGGGCGCCCTCTCTCCGAGGTCTATCGAATTGTCGAGGACGGGACCCGGCGAACCCACCGGGATCTGGTCGCCGAGTGCATCGACAGAAATTCCTCTATCGCCTCCCCGGAGTGGCGTTGTCTCTTTCACCGGAACGGCCAGGAGTTTGCGGTTCGTGAGTCTGCATCACCAATCCGGCATACGGACGGCAAGATAATCGGAGCCGTCCTCGTGGTCAAGGATGTCACCAGGGTTCGCGGGCTCGAACGCGAGATGGCATTCCAGACTTCTCACGACACCCTCACCGGCCTCCTCAACCGACAGGAATTCGAGGAGCGGGCCAAGGAAGCCTTGACCAACGCGAGTTTCACCGGCCGGCGCCACGCCCTCTGCTACCTCGACTTGGATGCGTTCAAGGTTGTCAATGACACCTGCGGTCATTCGGTCGGGGATCTCATGCTCCAGCAATTGGCCGGCATCCTCGAGGCAACAGCTCGCGGCACCGACATATTGGCCCGACTGGGCGGTGATGAATTCGGCCTCCTCCTCACCGACTGTAGTCTCGACCAGGCCAGAGAGCGGGCCGATACCTTCCTCGATGCAGTCCGCGCCTTCCGCTTCATGTGGAAGGATAAGATCTTCGAGGTCGGCGTCAGCATCGGGATCGTGCCTCTGGACCAGGAATCTCCCACCTATGTCGAACTCCTTGCCGCGGCAGATGCCGCCTGTTTCGTCGCCAAGGAGCATGGGAGAAATCGAGTTCACATCAGTCGACCAAATGATCAACAAGTTGCCAGCAGGTTCCACGAAACCCAATGGGTCCAGCGCCTCACACGAGCTGTCGACGAAGATCATTTTCTCCTCTACGGACAACCAATCATTCCACTACAGGATAAAGATTCTCCAGAGATCCTGGAGATCCTCTTGCGACTGAAGGACGAGAAGGACATCATTTCACCCGGCCGATTCATACCCGCTGCTGAGCGCTACCGAATGATGCCGGTCCTGGATCAGTGGGTCATTCGAAACGCCTTTAAGGCATTGCATCAGCTTGTTCAAAACGAACCGCAGAATCGCCGAATATTCGCCATAAACCTCTCTGGGCAGTCCCTGGCGGACACGTCCGTTCTGGACACGATCTTCGAAGAATTCGAGAGAACAGGAATCGATCCCGCCAGGCTCTGTTTTGAGATCACCGAAACCGCAGCAATTTCCAACCTGGTGGCCGCACAGGCATTCATCGGAGTTCTACGGGAGCGCGGGTGCACTTTTGCTCTCGATGATTTCGGCAGCGGCCTCAGTTCCTTTCGCTACCTCAAGGAACTTCCGGTGAACTACCTGAAAATCGATGGAAGTCTCGTGCGGGACGTCGATTCCGACAAAGTCCAACGTGAAATGGTCGATGCCATCCGGCGCGTCGGGAAGGTCATGAACCTCCTGACAATCGGGGAATGGGTCGAAGACCAAAATACGCTGAGAGCTCTCCAAAAAATCGGAGTCGACTACGTACAAGGCTACGCTGTTGGATATCCGATGCCGCTCGAGCTTTCTTTAACCTAAACCGAGCGATTCTCAGCGGCGATCTGCACCAGTTCCTTGCGCTCTGGACACCTTCAGAAAGCCTCGACAGACCTCCGGGTATGCCTGCGTTTTCTTCAAGCACCAGAACATCAAGAAAGGGTACATCTCATCCGCCAGAATCGCTCGGTTTAGGTTTAACCTAATGCCGCGACGCGGCAATGCGCATTTTCCATCCCCCAAAATTGATTCTCCCGGGAACGAGTTTGTTTAACGAAACCACTTCTTTTACAACACTTTCGAATATAGCCGGGTCGGCATATCTCTAAAGGCATTTGGTCGCACTCCTCTTGACTTCATTGCCGCAGCGCGGTAGCCTTGCTGGGAGATGGAGTGTCTCGAACGGCTTCTCTGGATCGACCCAAGGTTTCCGACCGGAAAAGGTCCCTCCACACTCATCTCGAGATCTCATCTTCTACCTGAAAGCTGGAGAGAAAAATGATCCGACTCATCAAACGCTACGGAAGCCGAAAGCTCTACGACACTGAGGAAAGTCGGTACGTATCTCTTGAGGAACTGGCCGGCTGGATTCGACACGGGCAAGAAATCCGAGTCATCGACAACAAGACTCAAGAAGATGTGACCTCTCAAACTCTGACCCAGATCATCTCCGAGGAAGGGCGTCGAGGAACCTCGCTGCTACCGAATGACCTTCTCCATGAACTCATCCGTGCCGGGGAACAGGCCGTCACAACAGGCGTCGAACACATTCAGACATCTGTCGATCGTCTCGTTCAAGCGTCAATCGATCGCATCGGTCCGGTTCGTCGTGCCCGCGAGGAAATGAGCCTGTTGCGCAAACGCCTCGAAGATCTCGAATCCTCTCTGGAGGAGATCGACATCGCTCAGCAAGCATCGGTCTCGACACCAGAAAAGACCAAGTAGTCAAACACCAATCCGGCGGAGCCGGAACCAAATGCGACTGGCCGGCCCGCTGGGTAGAAGACCCAGGTTACAGGTACCAGGTTTCAGGAAACACAATGCGCTGAGACCTGCAACCTGAGACCCGAGACTTGAGGTTTTACCTCGAATTCTCCCACTCTCACCTTCGCCTGATATCCTCTCTCGGTAGTTTTTGCATCGTGGAGGTGCCTGTGCGTCGTATATTTCCCACTCTGCTCGCCATTGTTCTCCTCATACCTTTGTTGGTCCTCGCCAACATCGATCCCACCGAGAAGGATGAGGTCCGGGTCCCATTCGACGGTCTGAAACTCCGGGGCATTGGACCAGCATTCATGTCCGGTCGTGTGGCCGATATCGCCATTCATCCAGAAGACCCATCCATCTGGTATGTCGCGGTCGGTTCGGGCGGCGTATGGAAGACAATCAACGCCGGCACGACGTGGGCGCAGGTTTTCGAAGATCAGACATCCTACTCCATTGGATGCCTCGCCCTTGACCCGTCCAACCCAAGGGTCATCTGGGTAGGAACCGGCGAGAATGTGAGCGGTCGCCACGTTGGCTTCGGGGACGGGATTTACCGCAGCCGAGACGGAGGCGGGACCTGGAAGAAACTCGGCCTGGATGATTCTCAACACATTTCGAAGATCCTCATCGATCCCCGCGACTCCAATGTGGTCCTTGTCGCTTCGCAGGGACCGCTGTGGTCCCCAGGAGGTGATCGAGGCCTTTTCAGGACCGCCGACGGTGGGTCCACCTGGGCAAAGGTGCTCGGCGGTGGAGAGTGGACCGGAGTCACTGACGCGGTCATGGACCCCAGGGACCCGGACATTCTTTATGCAGCAACCTGGCAACACCACCGCACCGTCGCCGCCCTGATGGACGGCGGACCGGAAACCGGAATTCACAAGAGTACCGACGGCGGACTTACCTGGCGCCAAATCAAAAACGGGCTGCCCACCGAGAGCATGGGCAAGATCGGCCTTGCGGTCTCGCCGCAAGAACCTGATGTCCTCTACGCCGCCATCGAACTCAAGAGGAGAACCGGCGGCGTGTGGCGATCCGAAGACCGAGGAGAGAGCTGGGAAAAGCGCTCCGATACTGTTTCAGGCGCAACCGGCCCTCACTATTACCAGGAATTGGTGGCCGACCCCCACCAATTCGACCGTATCCTTCTCATGGACTTTCGCATCCAGGTCTCCAACGACGGTGGCCGGACTTTTCAACGTCTCCCTGACAAAATCAAACACGTTGACAATCATGCCCTGGCCTTTGTGGCCGATGACCCGAACTACATGTTGGCCGGCACCGACGGCGGCCTCTACGAAACCTTCGACCGCGCCGAGACCTGGCGTTTTGTCGCCAATCTGCCGGTGACTCAATTCTACAAGCTGGCCCTGGACGACCTCGAGCCCTTCTACACCGTCTATGGCGGCACTCAGGACAACTCCACACAGGGAGGCCCGTCGCGCACAGACAACGCCAGCGGCATTCGCAATTCCGACTGGATTATCACGGTCTTCGCAGACGGTCACCAACCGGCCGTCGAACCGGGGAACCCGGACATTGTCTATTCGGAATGGCAACAGGGAAACCTCATTCGATACGACCGCAAAAGCGGTGAGATTGTACACATCCAACCGCAGCCGGAACCCGGAGATCCGGCCGAGAGGTTCAACTGGGACGCGCCCATTCTCATTAGCCCCCACTCCCCCACGCGGCTCTACTACGCCAGCCAACGAGTATGGCGATCCGACGACCGGGGGGACAGCTGGCGAGCCATCAGCCTCGATCTGACCCGAGATCAAGATCGTTGGCGACTACCGCTCATGGGCCGAGTGTGGAGTTACGACTCTCCCTGGGATGTCGATGCGATGTCCAAATTCAGCACCATCACCTCGCTCGCCGAGTCACCACTGGCCGAAGGCCTCCTTTACGCCGCAACCGACGACGGTCTCATACAGATTTCTGAGGACGGCGGCAAGAACTGGCGCGAGGTCGAAATCGGCAGTCTCCCTGCAGCGCCCGATCGCTCATTCGTCAACGACGTCAAGGCCGATCTTTTTGATGCCGACACGGTCTATGTCGCCCTGGATGATCACAAGTCCGGTAACTTCAAACCAATGTTGTTCAAGAGTACGGACAGGGCTCGGACCTGGAAACCGATCACCGGCAACCTTCCCGATCGGCACCTCGTGTGGCGGGTGGTCCAGGATCATGAAATACCGAACCTGCTCTTCGCCGGAACCGAATTCGGCCTCTTCTTCACCATAGACGGCGGAGTTCACTGGGACAAGCTCTCCGGCGATGTACCGACGATCCCTTTCCGTGACCTCGCAATTCAGCGCCGTGAGAACGATCTCGTTGGGGCCACTTTCGGACGCGGCTTCTTCATTCTCGACGACTATTCCTGCCTGCGTGAGGCTGATGACGAGACTCTGGCCAAGGAGGGCCACCTCTTCGGGACTCGAGATGCCTGGTGGTACATTCCCCGCCGACCGCTCGGCGATCAGGGTGCAGCAACTCAGGGCGCTGGATATTTCATGGCCCCAAATCCTCCGTTCGGGGCAGTCTTTACCTATCACCTCGCGGTTGACCTCCAGAGCCGTGAGGCTCAGAGACAAACGACCGAGAAGAAGATCGAGGAAAAGGGTGGCGACACACCGTACCCCGGGTGGGCCGAAATCGAGGCGGAACGACGAGAGGAAGATCCCGCGATCCTCTTGACCGTGCGGGATCAGGACGGCCTTGTGATTCGCCGATTGGAGGGCCCAACAACCAAGGGCTTTCACCGTGTTGCCTGGGACCTCCGCTACCCCACCTTCGTCGCCCAGTCGGAAAAACATACAATGGATCCTGACGACCCACGCGTGCCCCAAGGTCGGCTGGCCACTCCCGGAAGCTACAACGTAGTCCTCTCCAAGCGAATTGAAGGCAAAGTCACAGACCTGTCCCAACCCCTGGAGTTCGACGTCAAACGATTGCGCGAAGGGACGTTGCCGGGGACTGCCCCAGACGAAACCGAGACCTTCCTTGGTGAAGTCGCCGAATTGGAACGCGCCGTAACCGCAGCCTCCCTGGCCGTCAAACTGAATTTTGACCGCATTAAGGGCCTCAAAGAGGCTCTGACACAATCAACCGTCGAACCAACCGGACTGGACGATGACCTACGAGCCATCGAACAGCGGCTGCACGTCCTTCACCATGCCTTGGCAGGTAACAGGAGTCGAGTGGGAGTCGGCGAGGCCGTTCCTCATTCGGTCCTCCAGCGGCTGATGGTCGTCAACATCGGGAATAGGCTCTCAACCTATGGGCCGACACCCACCCACCGCCGCAGTTTCGAGATCGCCTTGTCGGAGTTCTCGGTGATCCGAGAGGATCTTCATCGCCTACTCGATCTTGACTTGCCGTCCCTTGAAGAGAAGTTCGAAAAGGCAGCAGTGCCTTGGACGGCCGGCCGACCCCTGCCGGAGGTGAACGGGAAGCCCTGAATTTCCGGAAGAATCTCTCGCAGGCAAATATGCCACAGACGACCTGGGCAGCCGCTCTGCGGCATCCCGAATCGTGTATCATCCCCAACCCGGCCCTGACCGCGGTCATATTTCTGGAGGAAGCATGATTGAACGAACCTTTACGATTATCAAACCCGATTCCGTCGAGAACCGAAACACCGGCAGCATCATCGCCCACCTCGAGGGTGAAGGCTTTACCATCCTCGGCGGAAGGATGACCCGACTCACCAAACAGCAGGCTGAAGGCTTCTACGCCGTTCACCAGGAACGTCCCTTCTACAACGACCTCGTGGCTTATATGACCTCCGGCCCGGTATGGGTGATGACCCTTGAGCGTGACAACGCCGTCAAGCACCTGCGCCACGTCATGGGTGCGACGAATCCAAAAGATGCCGAGGAAGGCACCATTCGCCGGCAGTACGGTGAAAGCATCGAACGCAACGCCATCCATGGCTCGGACTCACCCGAGAACGCAGCCATTGAGCAGGCATTTTTCTTCCCGGCAGCGGACCTTCTCTGAGATCCGGCGCCTTCTGGAGTCACCATGAGAGTCAGCTGGGATCGATACTTCATGAATCTTGCCGCGCAGGCGGCGACTCGTTCTACCTGCCCACGAAAACATGTGGGGGCGATCATCGTCCGCGATAAGACAGTCCTTTCTACCGGATACAACGGTTCTCTCCGCGGCGCCTCACACTGTACGGAAGTGGGCTGCCTGATGGTCAACGGCCACTGCATCCGAACTGTCCACGCCGAAGCCAATGCCCTTGTCCAGGCTGCACGCCATGGAACACGGCTCGAAGGCGCCGAGATCTATGTTACGGCGTCACCCTGTTTTGACTGCTTTAAGTTGATCGTCAACGCAGGTCTTCGAACCGTCTATTTCGGTGAGTTCTATCGTGATGAACGGGTACTCGAGTTCGCCGACGAACTCGGAATCTCAATGGTGAACCTAGGCATGGAACCCTAGTGTCCCGTCACACCTGGAATGCCGCACCTTGCTTGCTCGTTTTTGCGCCTGCTGCGTTACGTTTTCAGCCACATAGCACCACTATGCGACCAAAAACGTGTCTTGCAGGCATCAAGAAAATTGCGGCGCAATCTTACGACATATCAGGCGTGACGAGACACTAGTGTCGTGTGCGGGGTGTTTACTTGAGCGTTCAACACATTGACCTCGACCTGACGACCATAGGCACTCCTCTGGCGTGGGACCGGATCTTTGAACGGCCGGGACCGGTTCATATTGATATCGGTTCCGGAAAGGGTAAGTTCCTGCTCGAAATCGCCAAAGCCCTGCCGGAGACCAATTTTCTGGCTGTTGAAAGAGCCGCAAAATACCATCAGATGGTGTGTGAAAAGGCTGCAAAGAGAGGCATCGGCAACGTTCGATTGCTACGGACAACAGCTGAGGATCTTCTCTTTCGCCTCGTACCCGAATCCTCGGTCTCAGTTCTTTACGTCCTCTTCCCCGATCCTTGGCCGAAAAAGCGTCACCACAAGCGCCGATTTATCAAGCCCGAGGTCACGAGTCAAATGGTCCGCATTCTTGAGCCGAACGGCCGGCTTCTGGTCAAAAGTGACCATCCGGGCTATGCCGAGGTTATCGGTGAAGTCCTGCGGAACACGCCCGGCCTGACCACGATCGACCCGGCCGAGGCTTTCAAAAACCTCCCATTGACCGGATTTGAGGGCAAGTATCTGGCTGAGGGCCGACAGATCCACGCCTTCGCGATGGTTCGGTCGGACTAACCTTCTCACCAGTTTTCGTTGCGAGGGTGTCGAGGTGCTGTTCCCAGCGGAGTTTTCGATCCGAGGGGCGCGGCTTGTACTTGACAGTCCGTTGAGCACC
>JAIOSJ010000086.1 GCA_021107705.1 Thermoanaerobaculales bacterium
CTCAAGAATATCGATTCACTCCCCTCTCCGCGAATCACCCGGCCTTGATCACCTGCCTAAGACCCCAAAGCACCGTAAACTAACGGTCTTACATTAAAGTTTGGAAGGTTAATCCTGGCACGAGATCCGGACGCCTATATCCGACGTCGGATCCGATGGCTATACTGGCGGCACTGGAAGACGCCTCGAACCCGGAGGAAACGCTTGATTGCTTTGGGTCTACGACCGGAGCAGGCGCGTAAAACTGCCTACTCCAACTGTGGCCCGTGGCGTAGCTCGTGTATTCCCGGTGTCCATCAAGCCCTGCCAAAGAGCGTAAGAGTGTGCATGCCGACGAAGTCAGCCGCACCCCACCCAGCCAAGGCGATGGGCGCCCCCCCCCACGGGAGACAACCACGGACCCAACTGCTTCGACCTCAGCGCGCTTCGATGTACACGGCGTCACCGGAGTCGTTGTCAACGACGCTGGCGAAGCCGAGGAACGATGCCGGACCCGAAGTGACGGTGAAGACACAGGTCCCACCCTCAAGCGCCGGCACTCCGAGAGAACTCAGCGAGGCTTGGTGCTGTTCGTATGGGAGAACAGTCCACGATGCCACGGCGCTCTGAACTCCACTGCTGTCGAGAATACTCACGTTCATGATGATGGTTGCGTTGGCGGTGTTGAGCACGCCGACGTTCGTTCTGTAGCCGGTATTCTGGAAGAGCCCCGGAGCCCGGAGTTCATCCTTCGTGCCGGCGATCACAGCTGCGATGCCCTGACCGAAGGTGCCTGCGCCAGAAGGATTGGCGGTCCAGGTGTGAGAGGAGGCGGAGATCAGGTCGGCCGATCCAGTTGCTTCTTGCGGCGTGGCAGCGAGGTAGACTCCCCCAACCTTTCCGGCACCGCCAAGGGCAGCCACGATGTCTTCGACCTCAAGGAAGCCCCCCGCAGGGATCATGCCAAGGGGCAGCGGTGAGTTGACGGCTGACCCGTTGTCCCGTCGTTGTGCGAGAAAGGCGCCGACCACGTCGAGGCCAACCGTCGATTGGTTGTGAATCCAGGCATCGGTAGACCAGAAGGTGCCTTCGAGGCCCGACGCTGAGGCCGCAGCGGGAAAGTACAGGGCCGAGGTGAGCCCGTTGGCCCACTCGACGATTCGAGTGGCCAGCAGATCGTTCTCGTGGAGGCTGAAATCACTGTTGAATCCGATGCCGGTGGCGACGACGAGGTACTCGCCCAGGCCCTGGCGGTCGAACGCGATCGCTGCCTCGCCGTCATCGTCGAAGACAAGGCCCTGCGCGCTGCCGGAGAGGTCCAGCGTGGACCCGGTGGAGACCACCTGGGAGACGCCGCGGGTCAGCGGGCTCTCCACGATATCGGTGAGTACGTTGATCTCCTGGCGGTTGGCCGTAACAACCTCGGTCGTTCGAAGCAGCTCCTCCGTGAAGCGGATGCCAGAGGGTGAGATCAGGTCGTTGAGCGCCGAGAAGTTGCTCGAGGAATAATAGCTGACGCCTTGGATAAAATCCGAGATCACCACCAGCTTGCCTCCGACCTCCAGGTAAGCCCTGACGACCTCGATCTCTCGCGCCGTCAGCTGGTCGATGTCTGGCACGAATACGGCTTTGTAGGCGGCAAGGTCGAGGGTCAGGAACGGGGAAACCCCGGCGCCCACCTCGAGTGTGAATGATCCTCCCATGTCAGAGTACAGACGGATTGTGTAGGTCCCCTGGACCGGCTGGTCGATGTGGAGGGTGCGCTCGCTCGTATGGTTGGAGAGCTCGTATGTGACGCCGCCAGGGTCCGTGACCTCGAAGCTCGAGCGAAAACCATCGTAATCCGGGGTCTCCCCGGAGAGATGCAGGAGCAGGGCATCGGCAATGGGCTCATCGAGCTCAAAGGTCAGCTCAATGGACTCGGCCACCGCGATCTCCTGCTCGGGGAAACTCTCAAGTGATGTGTCGAGGGGAACGGTTGTGAGCACGTCGAAGAGGTCCTCGTGAGCCTGGAAGGCAGGGTAGCGCCAAACGGTGTCCCGGAACTGCCACATCGAGCCATGGGTTGTGACGACCAAACACTCGCCACAGGCGTTGACAGCCCAGAGCGCGGCGATGAGCTGGAGAACGACGACAAATACACAGTGAATCCGACGCATGGTGCGACCTCCTCAGTCAATCTATGGGAAACTCAGACCTCCAATATACTAGATTCGGATCCTCTTTGGCTCCAGCGCCGCCGGGTCATCGCCGCCATTTTGGCGATAAACGGCCTGATGGGCAGATCGGCCACCAGCTCCGCCTCGCGCTCGGAAAAAAGCATCTCGAGGATCTGGAGCAGATGACGACGATGGTGGACCCTACGGGGCGGTTTGTGTCGACGATCAAGCGCCGAATGACCTCACACCTCCAACGTGAACCCTTGATTTCGAGGGCTGATAGATATATCCTACCGTTGTCTTACCGGAGGTTTGAAATGCCCAAAACAACTCTCTCCACCAAGGGCCAGGTCGTGATCCCCAAGGGGATTCGGCAACGCCACGGTTGGGTAGTCGGAAGTACGATCGAACTGGAGGAACTCGAGGATGGCGTCGTCTTGCGCAAGGAAAGGCGTGTTCCCCGCACCAGCATAGATGACTTGCTGGGGTGCGTGACATATGACGGCCCTTCCAAGACTCTGGAGGAGATGGACCAGGGCATTGCCAAAGGCGCCCGGGAGAGCAAATGATTGCACCCGACACCAACGTCCTGGTCAGAATCATCACCAACGACGATGTCTCGCAGGCCACCCTCGCTGCAGATGTTCTTCGCTCCAACACAGTGTTCCTGTGCAAAACCGTGATAATGGAACTCGAGTGGGTCCTGCGCTACTCCTACGGCTTCGATCGAGCAACCGTCGGCAAGGCTCTAACGACACTGATCGGCCTCGGAAACTCTGTGATCGAAGATGCCGTGGCTGTGGAGAAGGCAGTTGAGTTGCACGCAGAGGGAATGGACCTCGCAGATGCCCTGCACCTCTCGTCAAGTGTAGGCGTTGATACCTTCGTAACCTTTGACCGCAAGATGGCGATGGGCGCATCTGATAAAGGTATAAGCCCAACCGTACGGCTCTTGACCGATACGGAGCGGGACTGACCGGCGGTCGTAGAGATCGTAGAGATTTCGTTCTCTTCTACGGACTCACGTCATCTCGTCCCCTTGGGACCAATAAATGACGCAGGGACGCAGAGTTCAGGGGACTCTCGGTGCAGGTCGACGCTGGGGTGGCGAAGGCCACACCAGAAGACCGGGGCTCAAGAATATCGATTCACTCCCCTCTCCGCGAATCACCCGGCCTTGATCACCTGCCTAAGACCCCAAAGCACCGTAAACTAACGGTC
>JAIOSJ010000393.1 GCA_021107705.1 Thermoanaerobaculales bacterium
AGCAGCAACGCGCCTTCGATCTTCTCGATTCCATTACATTGTAGGCAGTACCCTGCACCCCGATGACAATCTAACTTATGGAACTAGCATAGGTTATCCCAGCTTCTTCTCGGGAACTTCAGTCTAGGTTAAACTACCGAGCTGCTGTCGGCGTCGTCGCTCTTCTTCGGGAAGAGACCACTTCTTGACGTTGACGGTCGCCTTCATGTGTTCAATGACGTGAAGGGAGATCTCTTCGACAAGATCCGTGGCCTCAGTCAGGGCGGGGCTGGTCAGGACCGTATTCAGCACCGATGAAGCGACGTGTTCCAGGGCGATCTGTCCTTCTTCGGATTGGAGAGTCGTTGTTATGGTTTCGAGGGTGGTGTCGAGAATGACTTCTCCCACACCCTGGACAACGGGTTTGAGAATGACTTTGGGCAGAGGTATCGAGTGGAGGCTCTCGGAGGTCTCAACCGCGCGGGACAGATTGAGGCGCAGGAGATCTCTGAAACTCTCGAGGGCTTCCTCATTCGTGAGAAGCAACCTTATATGCTCAGCCAACAGTTTTTCGATCTTGCTTCGCCGCAAACCGAAAGTTGCTTCGATGATTCTCAAATGTGTTCCGTCCCGAATTTCCTCCGCGTAGTCCTCAAGGAGCCGAATGGCGACACGGTCGGAGACCTCTTCGGTAACGATGTTGGAGATATATTCCACCGTTCTGCTGGCGAAATCTTTGCCTACAGATGAGAGGTCACTCCGTCGCAACCGCATGTACATCGAAACGGCGCGCAGGAGCCGGAATACGCGAAACTCTTGGAGCGGTATCAGGCCGAGGAGGTCGTACCAGTTGAAGATTGGGAAAAAGAACCAGCGGGCGTGAGTTCCTTGGCGAAGAGCCAGGAGCCATCGGGTGACGAACTCCACCCAAAACAGAATCAAAAAGGGAAGATCGATGATCCAAAAGTGGTTGGTTAGATGACCGGCCCGGTTGTACTCTCGATAATAGTTCTCGGTGAGAAGAGGTCGGATCTGGGTGTCAAAGAGGGCAAATCGATGGCGCAGCAGTTCCGGCGATCCCGACCAGAAGGCGTTTGTGATTGATTGAAGTTCCCCAGGTTGATAGAGATCTGCGGACGGGGAACCCACTTCCTTCGTGATGACTCGAGTAATGATGATCTGTGATCGCCTCTGTCCGGAGCGGTCGAACACATTTTCCCTGACGATTCTCTCCGTAAGTGCCGCAAGAGAGGAAAAATCGCTTCCCAATTTTTCCGAGGTCGGATCCAACTCGAGAAGTAGTTTCGTGTCATTAACCTGTTTGGCAAATTCCAAGGTCAAAGGGTGGGGCTCGATGCCCAGGACTGGATCATAAAACCGAGTAATGAACGGCAAATACTGGAAATACACGGGTCTGAGCCACAGGTAGCTGAGATCAAAAAGAATGAGCGAGAGATTAACCACCGCGACCCACACCATGAAGAGATCCCATAGGAGCCTGAACAGTTGGCGATCAAATTTGAGTCTCCCGATCTGCATCGGTCCATTATCCACTATCGCGTGTTGAGGTGGATAGGTCCGGCGGCGACAATTCCCGCCAGACATAAGAGGGCCGTACCGGCAGCGACGGCATTTGAGCCCAACCACGGAATTCCGATGATTCCTACCAGGAAGGCTGCGCCGGCTGCGCCCATTTCATCCGCGGCAAAGGCAATCGCTATGCCACGACGGTTCCTGCTCCCTCCGCTCAGGGCTGCGAGGCTGGGGAAGGCAGCGCCGATAATCCCGCCTCCGAAAAGGAGGAATGAAGGAATCGTGATTTCCGGGAGAACCAAGGTAATGCCGAAGAACATAGCGCCGGAGAGCCCAAATCCGGCTGTGAGAAGTCGGGAAAGAGTGAAAGAAGAAGGTCGGAAACTTGCGGAGAATGAGCCGGCGGCCAGGCCGCCCATAAACAGTGCGCTGAGAAGGCCGACTTCGGAGTAGACCGATCCACGTGTGGCCTGCCATGCAGCGAGTAACAAGAGCCACCACGTCATGCCGACGAAACCAACGATCAGAGCCGGCGCCGTACGCTGCTTCAGGCGAACAAATCCGGATCCGCCGAAGAGAAGCAGCGCGGCAGCGAGAGCCAGTGCCGCGGGCCAACGAGGCGCATCCATGAGAGCCCCAAACATCGGAAGCAATACGTGCAGGCTCCGTCCTTCGGTGAGAGTGGCTGCCGCAAGGACTGCGGTTGGACGTCCCGCCGTGTTTACGGGGGCATTGTGGTCTTCGAGGGCGTGCATGAGTTCTGATGATCGAGAGGCGTTCAGTAGGGTCGGGACCATGAGGTCGAGGTACTCAACACGGTCCGGACCTCGCCGACGCCATCGCTCGACCAGATCTTCGGCGAAGGGGAATTCCGCTGAGCGGTCTCTTGCGGCCAAGAGCAAGACGGGATTTCCGGCGACGGCAAATACTTGTGGGAATACCGATTTTAAGGTCGTGGCTTGGATTGCAAGGAGCCGCCCGGCTATTCCCCCGAGGTAGGTGTCATCGGTACCGGTGGACATCACCAGGAGACCTTGCTCCGAAAGGCAGGAGGGGATCGATTGGAGAAACTCGAGGGTTCGGGTCCGATTGGCTCTCAAATTCGTTGGAGGGCCGTCCAGCAACAGGAAGAGGTCGATATCGCGCAACTGATTCAGAGCCCTCAGTGGGGCCGTCGAGATGAGTCCCACCCGAGCGTCATTCAACGTTGCAGTGGTGGCCGGGGACAGCCCGGACGCCAGCAGTCGAATGAGGGCACGGTCTTCCTCGATGATAAAGAGCTGTTCTATTGATGGACCGAGCAGGGCGCCGATCCTGCCGTCGGAAAGGCCTCCGATGACGGCCACTCTGTGGGCATCGGGGTGCAGTAGGAGGAGGAATTCGGCAGAAGGACGCTCAAGAAAGGGATCCGGAGGAAAAGTGCCCGTCAATCTGCCGTCGGCATAGACTGAATGCGGTGGACCGGAAGAGATTTCCAAACGCTGATGCCGACTCTCCTCAGATGCGGCGAGATCTCCTTGATGACGGCCGGCGGCCCAGGTTGCCGAGGCGACCCAAGGCTTCGCCGCTAGGCCGATAGTGAAGGCGGTCGCGAGGAGCAGGAGAGAGAGAAACCAACTCCGGGGCGGCAGAAGAACGGTCACACCCAATCCGACGAGGATCGAGATCATGAACGATCCTCCCAAAGGAGCAAGGATAAAGGTGAAGGCCAGCCCCCCCAGGGCGGCGCCGAGGCTCTCAAGACCGTAGGCCGAGGCCGCTTCCCCGAGCCGTCCGGCAAGAAAACTGAAACCGGCGCCCGTTGCAACTGCTGCAGGCAGGACGGCTATCGGCCACACCAACAAAACCAACCAGGCGTTTGCGGTCTCGCCACCTGATCCGCCCGCCAGGGCCGGAGCGGCCCGTAAGGCCACAAATCCCCAGGCGGCGCCACTTGCGATCGCAAAGGTTGACCATCTCTCGACCCAGGTTCTAGGTTTGCCCCCGGCTGAGAATCGGGCGCCTCCAGCCGCTCCCGCCAACCACAGGAAAAGCAGGGCGCCCCAAGCCAACTCGGATCCTCTCAGAGTCGTCATTGCCTCTCTGAGCAGCAGGGCTTGAGCGGCCGTGGCCACGGCTCCCAGTAGGATCAGATGAAAGCGTGTCGAGTGGGTTTCCACCGGAACATTGTGCCATTATCGCTTGGCGGGTTTCAAAAAAACCGGGGCAGAGCCCCGGTTTTGTCCACAAATAGTGTGATCTACTCTTCGCCCATAAATGGATAGGAGAAGTGTTTTGGCGGAACGAAGGTCTCCTTGATCGTCCGTTGGGAGGTCCACCGAACCAGATTGAGGTAGGAACCGGCTTTGTCGTTAGTGCCGGAGGCTCTGGATCCACCGAAGGGCTGTTGGCCGACGACTGCCCCGGTGGGTTTGTCGTTGATATAGAAATTACCGGCCGCATGACGGAGGCGCGAGGCCATTTTGACCGCCGCCAGACGGTCTTCAGAGAAGATGGCCCCGGTCAGAGCGTAGATCGATGTCGTGTCGCAGAGTTCGAGCGTTTCGTCGAGATCGCCGTCCTTGTAGACAAAGATTGTCATGACCGGTCCAAAGATCTCCTCCTCCATCAGTTTGAATCGAGGGTCTGTCGTCAGGACCACGGTCGGCTGAATGAAATAGCCCTCCGAGTCGTCCCATTCTCCGCCGCAGAGAATCTCCGCATCCGCCGAGTCCTTGGCGTGTTGGATGTAGCCGGTAATGTCGGCGAAGGCGCCGGCATCGATCACTGCTCCCATGAAATTGCGGAAATCGACGGGGTCGCCCATCTTGATCTCTGCAACCTGTGCCAGGAGCGATTCCTTGATCGCCGGCCACAGACTCGAGGGGATGTAGGCTCGGGAGGCTGCAGAGCACTTCTGGCCCTGATATTCAAAGGCGCCGCGAACGAGAGCCGTTGCCAGGGCCTGACTGTCGGAGGATGGGTGAGCGAAGATGAAATCCTTGCCGCCGGTCTCGCCGACGATTCGTGGATAGGTCTTGTAGGCGCCGATGTTGGTTCCGACGGTCTTCCACATGCCCTGGAAGACGGGCGTCGAACCGGTGAAGTGCACCCCGGAGAGGTGAGGGCTGGCCATCACCGGATTGCCGACCTGGCCGCCGGAGCCGGGGATGAAGTTGATGACGCCCGGAGGGAAACCGGCGGCTTCAAAAAGTTTCATGAGATACCAGCCGGTGAAAACCGCGGAGGAGGCCGGCTTCCAGAGCACGGTGTTGCCCATCAGCGCGGGTGCTGTCGGCAGGTTGCCGGCGATGGAGGCGAAATTAAAGGGCGTCACTGCAAAGACAAAGCCCTCGAGGGCGCGGTATTCGACGTAATTCCAGTTTCCGAGTTGAGACTCGGGCTGTTGCTCATAGATGAAACGCATGTAGTGCGGATTGAAGCGGAAGAAGTCGATGAGTTCACAGGCTGCGTCGATCTCGGCCTGGAAGACAGTCTTCGACTGGTTGAGCATGCATGCTGCATTCATCGTGTCGCGCCACGGACCGGCAAGAAGCTCAGCGGCACGAAGCAGAACCGCTGAACGGTGCTCCCAAGGCATTTCCGACCACTCGGCCCAGGCATTCTGGGAAGCGTCGATTGCCATCTGAACTTCTTTTTCTCCGGCCTTATGGTAGACGCCCAAAACATGGGCGTGATCGTGCGGGCAAACCGCGTTGGCGGTGTTCCCCGTACGGATTTCCTTGCCCCCGATAATGAGTGGAATTTCAATCTCTTCGGAGAGCATCTCCCGAACTCTCGCCTTGAGCGATGCCTTTTCGGGGGATCCCGGAGCAAAAGACAGGATCGGTTCGTTGATGGGATTCGGAATGGGAATGATTCCGTTCGGCATGAGATACCTCCGCTCGGAAAATTGAATTTCGGTCCCGCGAGGACCGGGCCGCATGGTACCGCTATGTGAAGGAATGCGCAATGTCCCA
>JAIOSJ010000211.1 GCA_021107705.1 Thermoanaerobaculales bacterium
ACATGATGTTCAAGGTGTCGCCGGTGATCCAAAGGGCCAGCAGAGCGCCGACCATCGCCGGCGGCAGAGCGAACATGATGGTGAAGGGATGAAGCATCGAGTCGAACTGGCTGGCCAAGAGCATGTAGACGATCAGCAAGGCCAGACCGAGGGCGAAGATCAGGGCCTGACCGGTCTGGGCGAACTCTTCCGCCTGCCCCGAGGTCTTGGCCCGATAACCTTCCGGTAGTTCCTCGGTCAGGATGGCGTCGGTGATCTCCAGTGCCCGGTCAAGGGCCAGTCCCTCGAGGTTGGCCGTCAAGAGCAGGGAACGCTGGCGGTCGGCGCGGGTGATGGCGATCGGTCCGATGCCGTTGGAGATCGAGACCACACTGTCGAGGCGGACCATATCGCCTGAAGACGTGCGTACCATCAATGCACCGATGTCCTTGGGTCGCTCGGATTGGGACGGCAGAACCTTGATGCGGACGTCGTGCCTCTTGCCTTCGGTGGTGAAAGAACCGACTTCCCGGCCGGCGATCAGGGCATAGACGGTCTCGAAGATCGTGGCCGCATCCAGGCCGAGGTCGTGGGCCCGTTCGCGATCGACCCGAACGAACAGCTGGGGCTGTTCAAGATCGAGGTTGGTGTCGACGTCGACGAAACCCTCGGTAGCCTGAAGTCGTTCAACCATCCTTCGGCCGATGCGGTCCAACTCGTCCAGCTCGGGGCCGCGGATCGAATAGGACAGAGCCCACTCGGCGCCCTCAGAGCTGACGCTGTAGAAGCTGAATTCGACGACCCGAGCCGTCACGGCGGTCACCGCCGTCAGGTCTTGACGCAGACGTGAAACGACCGCGGCCTGTGACATGTCGCGCTGGTCGGGCTTGACCATCCGGCAGAACATGATGCCGGAATTGACCTGGCCGCGTTCCTCCAGATCAACGGCCGCAAAGCCCGATCGAACTTCCGGTTGGGTCAGTACGATGCGCTCGACCTCCTGCATGGCCCGGTCCATTGCGGGCAGGGAGATGCCCACCGGACCCTCGATGACGACCATGAACATCGACATGTCCTCGGCAGGGGCAAACTCGCCTCCGATCAGCGGAACCAGGATGAGGAGGGCAACGAGGAGCACAACACTGGTGCCGCCCAGGGTCAGCATCTTGTGGCGGAGGACCACCGCCAGTGATCGGGCGTAGAGCCGCTCCAGCCATTGAAAGGCGCCCTCCAGCAGTTCGTACAACAGACCGTGCTTCTGCCGCACCGTGAGCATCCGGGAACACAACATCGGCGTCAGGGTCAGAGCGACGAAGAGGGAGACAAGGATTGCAACCGAGACCGATACGCCGAACTCGAAGAGGAACTGTCCGATCATGCCCTTCATGTAGGCGACCGGGAGAAAGACCGCGGCAATGGAAAAGGTAGCCGCCATCGCCGCCAGGGCGATTTCCTTCGTGCCTTTGCGAGCGGCCTCGTAGGGCTCTTCGCCCTCCTCCTGATGGCGGAAAATATTTTCCAGTACAACGATGGCGTCGTCAATGACCACGCCGACCGAGAGGGCCAGGGCCAGGGTCGTCATGTTGTTGAGGGAGAATCCGAAGGCGCGCATGAAACCGAAGGTTGCGACCAACGAGGTCGGAATGGCCAGCGAGACGATGAAGGTCGAACGCCAGGACCGGAGGAAGACGAAGACGACCAGGATCGCCAGAATGGCGCCGTAGGCGATGTCGAACTGGACGTTGGAGATGGAGTTCTCGACGTATTCGGCGCCGTCGAAAGCGATGTCCCAGGACAGGCCTTCGGGAAACTCGGCCTCCAGTTCGCGCATGCGTTCGATGGCGGCCCGATTGACGTTGACCAAATTGGCGCCGGAGCGAGGGGCGACGCCCAGGCCCAACGTCGGCTGCATGTTGTAGCGTCCCAGTCCACGTTCATCGGCGACGCCGTCGGTGGCGTAGCCGACGTCAGACAGCCGAATCGGCCGGCCGTCGACGGTCGCGACGATCATTCGGTCGAAGTCCTCCACCGAGTCGAAGAGCCCGAGATTCCGAACGGCCAGCTCGGTGTTCTCACCCTCGATGATGCCGCCGGGCAACTCCAAATTCTCCCGGCCGATCGCCGCAATGACGTCGTTGACGCTAAGGCTGTGGGCGGCAAGGCGATCGCGGTCGATCCAGAGGCGCACCATGCGCTCCTGGAAGCCGCCCATGAAGATATTGCCGACCCCGGAAACCGACTGCAGCTTCGGCTTGATCACCTGGTCGGCGTAGTCTGAAAGCGTTCGATTGTCGAGACCTGCAACGGCGAGCCACAGCATCGGCTGTGAGTTGATGTCCAGTTTCTGGACGATCGGCTGCTCCGCGTCTAGGGGCAGTTGGCCCACTGCGCCGGAGACCTTGTCGCGGACGTCCTGGGCGGCGATGTTGATCTCTCGATCCAAAGTGAAGGTGACGGTGATCTGGGAAACGCCCTGGCCCGAAAAGGAGGTCAGGCTCTTGATACCCTCGATCGTGTTGACCGCACTTTCCAGGACGTCGGTGACGTCTGATTCCATCACCTCGGGCGAGGCGCCCGGCAGGATCGTGATGACGGTGACGATCGGGACATCCAGGGACGGCAGGAGATTGACCGGAAGGGTTTGGTAGCCGAGCACACCGAAGACGACCAACGCCAGCATCAGCATCAGTGTGAAAACCGGACGGCGGATTGCGATTTCCGAAAGATTCATGCGGCGCTCTCTCTCATAGTTGTAGGTTCAAACCGAAAACACTTGAACCACAGAGACACAGAGGACCTGGCGCGGGCTATGCCCGCAACCCAAGGGCAATGCGTAGTTTTCGATTGAAGAGATTCTCGGTAGCCATGAGCGCCCGCGTCGGCGGAGGGTCGAAGAACACAGTTATAACGCAAAGGCGCAGAGGCGCAAAGATCTTGAGTCGAAGAGTGTTCCGGTCGAGCCCGTTCACCGCGGACTGCGTCCGCTCTCGGCAAGAAGAGAAACGCTTTCCAAGAGCGAGTTCTTGTCTCTCGTTTTCTTCTGCCTCGGCCCGCTACGCGTGCTGCCGGGCTCTCTTTTGTAGGCCTCACGGGGTTGGGAGCCGTTGGCTCAGGGGCCGGTAGAACAATCAACCATGGTTGTGCGAAACAGTGAAAAATGGGACCGCGATGACCTGGTCCGCCGTGAGTAGGGATACGCGCCCAGCCCGAAGGGTGCCGGCGGACGCATGAGGCCGCAAAATGAAAAATCTCTGCGTCTCTGCGTCTTTGCGTTAATTTCTTCCGGATATCGCCTGTCCTTTCACGTTTCTGTCTTGTCGTCCTTCGGCTGCTCTCTGTGTTCCTCTGTGTTCTCTGTGTCTCTGTGGTGAACTCTGCTGAAGCTTCCACTGACAGCTGAGAGCTTCTCACCTCACGACCTCGACCGGCAGGTCTCTCGAGAGACCTGCGACATCAGAGATCACCTTCTCGCCCTGGTCGAGGCCGGAAACGATTTCGATCATGTCGTCGTCCCGAAGTCCAGTCTGGATGCGCCTGACGGCAACCCGGCCGTCCTGTGCCAGGTAGACCTTGGGCGTGTCGGAGGTCAGGATGGCGGACACCGGCAACCATAGGCTTTGCACGACATCGGGAGAGGTCAGGGTCACGTTGGCAAAGAGTCCGGGTTTGAGGCCGTCGGCCGGGGCCGTTCCGACGACCTCGAACGACCGGCTGGCCTCCTGGATGACCGGATCGATCGAGTAGAGCTTGGCGCGCCGTGGCAGTTCATCAGGGTCGATGGTGAAGTCGAATCCGTCCAAGCCCTGTAGGCCCGCCACCCAATGGGAAGGAACCCGAGCGACGATCTTGACCTTGGCGCCGACGGCCATTTCCAAGAGATCTTGACCGACATCGGTCCACTGGCCGGCCACAACCCTTCGTCCGGTGACCGCGCCCGCAGCCGGCGCGCGAATGACCGAGACTTCGAAATCGTGTTGGGCGAGGTCACGGGCGGCGATCGCTTCGAGCAGGGCGGCGGCGGCCAGGTCATGACGGGCCTGTGCCTGGTCGAAGGCCGCCTGCGGAATGGTCTTGTCCGAGACCAGGTCCTGCTTCCGGGCGAGTTCACGGCGGGCCAGCTCCCGGTCGGCCTTGGCCGCCTGAACTCGTGCCTTCGCCTGACGGAGCCGTAGTTCGAAGGTTCTCCGGTTGAGCAAGAGAAGGGGTTGCCCTTTGGAAACCCTGTCACCGACTTCAACGTTGACTCGCTCGACTCTCCCGGCGACCTCTGAGGAAATCTTGACGGTGTCGAATGCTCTTACTTCTCCGACCAGGGCGACCGAGGGTCGTTCCTCCCGGACTTCCGGCACAATCTCCGTGACTTTCCTCGGTTCGAGGTTGCGGTCGAGACTCTCTCTGGCGGTAGCGGGATCCTCGGAACTGGGATGACAGGCCACAAGGCCCAACGTTAGGAACAGTGCTGGTATAGGTTTCAATCGCACGGTGTCACTCCTCAGAGGCTGCCTGGGCAGCAAGTATGGCCATGGGGTCGAGATCGGGCAGAGGGCTGAGACCGACCGCGTGGCGTAGGGCGATGGCCTGGTACTCACGCTGCGCCCCGGCGATGATGGCGGCCGTCTCCGCATCGGTTCGTTCGGTCGTGGTCGTCAAGAGGTCGGTGGCGGAATTTTCGCCGACCCGATAGGCGCGCTCGACCTGGTGGTAGGCCTCCCGGGCGGCCTCGACGCGTTCATCGGCTGCCTCGTCGGCTGCCACGGCCGCTCGGTGGCCGATGGCGGCCGCATCGACCTGGTCGGCAATGCCTCGGTAAACCTCGCGCTTGAGGAACTCCACCTGGCGAAGGTCTTCTCGGGCCTCGGCGACTCTGGCGGCCGTTCGGCCACCGTCATAGATCGGTACCGTTGCCGTCAACGCCACCGAAGTCCAGTCTTGGGAGGGGAACGCCGCCTTTTGACGGTAGTACTGGGCACGAGCGGTGACCTCGGGCAGCCACCCGCCCTTCTCGATCTTGATCATCAGGCCGGCGGCTTGAAGTTGGTGCTCGAGAGTCTTGACTTCCAACCGTGTGTCCAGGGCATGGTCCACCAGATCGTTATCGGCGCCCTTCGGCGCCGGTACATGCCGTAATGGAGCCAATGACTCGATGGGGTCGGCGTCGGTCAAACGTTCCAGACGACGGAGGGACAGCGCCGCGTCGCCTTCGCCTACCACCAGCCGTTGACGGGCTGCCGCTCGTTCGGAGCGCCAGCGCGCCACGTCGGCGGCAGCGGTTTCACCGACCTCGAAGCGGCGACTGGCGACCGTCAGTTGGCTTTCGGCCTGCTCCAGGTTCGAGCGGGCCACCTCGACCCTCTGGGCATCGGCCGTTGCACTCAAGAAGGCGGCCGCAACCTCCAGCACCAGGTTGTTGGCCGAAGCTGTTTTCTCGAGCAGGGCCTGGTCCCGCTGGAGCTGAGCGACGTCCCGGGCTCGCCAGTCACGAAGGCCGGAGAACAGCGTCTGCTGGAGGTCGGCACTCCAGCCCCAGTCGTTGGAGGGGCGAATAACAAAGCTCTCAGTCGGTGAGAGTTCCAGGGTAGCCTCGTCCCCATACCAGGTTGTCGTGGCGTTGAGTTCCAGTGTGGGCATGAGGACGGATCGGGCCAATCGGACTCTGGCTTCGGCCCTGCGGACATCACTCTGGGTTCGGGCGATATCCTCGTGCGTCCTGAGCGCCGAGGAAACCAGTTCGTGCAGCGTAATCCCTTGCTGAGCCGTAGCCGTCGTCGAAAACCCGAGTAAGGCCACGACGAGCGAGAACCTGAGATATCGATCGGTCATTGAGCCTCTCCTTCGCGTATCCATACGTTGACGGCGCCTATGAGTTGCGCGCCCGAAGAATGATACGGGAAAACAGACGTCTTGGGGTTTTCCGTCGGGTCTCCAGACTATTCATAAGCAATCCAAAGCGCATTCACAGGTTGTCGCCGAGTGGATCACCTGCCCGGGTTCGTCCGAATTTTCCGGGTCAGGTACCCTTGAGAGATCGTGGCTAATGTACCGACATCACCGCCCCTCAAGATCTTCTTCCACTGTCCGAGGAAGATCTCTCGTCCCTTGGCCGGACGCCATTCCCGGCGAGGCGAGTCCGCCGGGCTGGAGCGTTCGCAACGGGCCGAGCTGTGTCTCTGTCCCGAGGAGGCCGATCTGCTGTGGCCGCGCAACGTACCCGAACGGACCTGTGACCGGCATCTCGAAGATATGCAGCTTTTCCTCTCCTGCTTTCCCAACACCCGCGTGCTCAATCATCCGCGCGATATGGTGCTGGCGGACTCCAAAGACCGCGCCTTTGCAAAGTGGCGGGATGCCGGTTTGCCGATTCCCGGCTTTGCCTGCCCCGAGAGCTTTCAGGATCTACTCCGCTTCACCGACGCCTACCCAGCGACCCTTCTGAGGCTCAACAACGGCGCCTCGGCAACCGACACCCTGGTGCTCGAAAACCCCTCCCGCGCAGAAGCCGAACATGCCTATCGAAAGGTGAACACAACGGCGAGAAGTTTGTGTCGACGAGGTCGTGCCGACTCCCGACCGATTGTCGTCGAACTGTTGAGATCGACTGCGGGGCCCGGCTTGGTGGCCGGTTATCGCGCCTTCGTCGTCGGCAGGCGCCTTGTCGGGGGTTATGCCCTGGTCGCCGATCAGGCCAAGGTCAACCTTGGGACGTCGGTGTGTACGAATGAACGGGAGGAAGGGGCTTTTCTCGAGGTCAACTCCCGCCTCGACGCCCTCCTTCTCGACCCGGCTTTCCAGGATCTGGTATTCGGCGCAACAGCCGCTCTGCACCTCGACCTGTGCTGTTTTGATTTTGTCCTTGTCGATGATTCGCCGGTTCTGCTCGAAGCCAATGCCCTGTGGGGGCCGGCTGCAGGCTGGGCCGGCGGCAGGATGGGGAAGGCGCTTTTTGGACAACACAACAACATTTGGCTGAAGCGGGCGCGTGGCTATTGCGCGTGGATGGATCGGGCCGTGTTCTACGAACATATCTTCGATCACTTCGACCAGTTTCGGCCGGGCCTCTGACTCCTCTTCCCGAAGCGCAGGTCTCCTGATGTACACTTTACGGCCATGAAAGACCTCAGACGCCTCCGGCTGATCCTGGATGGGGTGGATCGCCAGATCATCGAAAAGCTGCAGGAACGTCAGGAGACCGTTGCGGAAATCGCCGGAATCAAACGAAAGGGTCTCAACTTTCTCCGCGACCACGAACGGGAGAGCGCTCTACTCGACCGCATCGAAGCCTGGGCACGGGAATTCGACCTCGACCCCTTTCGCACCCGCGAGATCTTCCGCGAGGTTATCGCGATGTCCCTCAAAGCCCAAGAGGAAGCCCTGCTGGGCCGGGAGCGCGCAGAGCGTAATCTCCAGTTTTCCCATCGCGTGGCATACCAGGGAACGAATGGCCCCTACTCTCAGTTGGCGGCAAAGAAGTACTTCGCCAATCGAGCCGAACAGATGGAATTCATTGGCCACTCCTCGTTCGCCGAGGCCCTCGGCTCGACAGAGGCCGGTGAGACCGGATATGCCATGCTTCCCATTGAAAACACGACAGCCGGGTCGATCAACCAGACCTATGAACTGCTGCGCAAGACCGATCTTCGTATCGTTGGAGAAGAAATCCTCCACATTCGCCATTGTCTGGCAGCCCTCGAGGGCGCCACCCGTCAATCGATCCGCCGGATCCTCTCCCACCCTCAGGCGCTGACTCAATGTTCCCTTTTTCTGGCTTCTCAGAAAGATCTGGAGGTGATCTCATTTAGGGACACCGCAGCCGCTGCGCGTGAAGTCAGGGACGCTGGGGATCCAAGCCAGGCCGCGATCGCCTCGGAGGACGCCGCTGAGATTTACGGCCTCTCCGTGATCGTTCGGGATATCGCCGACCAGAATGAAAATTGGACCCGATTTGTCATCGTCTCAGCCGCGGATATGACTCCCGATCCCCGAATCCCATCCAAGATCTCGCTCGTGTACACGACGCCTCATCGCGAGGGCGCCCTAGCCGACAGCCTTCGCCTCTTAAGCGAGTATGGACTCAACCTTTGCAAACTGGAAAGCCGGCCGATGCCCAATCGGCCCTGGGAATATCTCTTCTACGTCGATGTCGAGGGATCGCTGGCGACCGAACCGGCCGCTCTCGCCATCGCCGAACTCCGCCGGGAGTGCCCCTACCTCAAGGTGCTTGGATCCTACCCTGCCCGCACCACACCGGCCGGGATCGTCGATCGGGTTGAGTCGTAAGCCCCAACTGGCCTGATCTCCTCCGACGCTGGTGCGCCGTCTAGTGCGCCAGAAGGCCGGGGTTCCTCCAAAGGTTGAGCCCTATCTTTTCCACACCGGGAAACGGCTGGGCGTCCACGGCGCGCCGGAGGCTTCGAGTTGTTGCTCGAGGGGCTGCAACCGACCTTCGACCAGGTGTCGGAGCTTCGGCAGCAGTTCGGTGAAGTTTTGAGAAGCCCAGCGAAGGGAAAGGCGATTGATCTGGGTCGGTGCGGAGGTGACGTACCACTGGTCGCCGACGACGCCCTCGACTCGACCGAGGATCGACGGCGCGACGGCGTGGTTGCGCTGGGAGACGGATCGGTCCCCCGTCAGTTCGATCCGCATCAGGTCGAGGTTGGCCTCAATGGCTGCGATCTCGCTGAGGAGCTTCTGATCGGCGTTTGTTGTCTCCAGGACAGCCTGACGCAGGTGTTCAAGCCGGTCGTTGATCTCAGCCACGACCTCGATGGCCGCGTGCACCGCTCGCTGCAACTCGGCCGCCTCGAGGCGGAAAGCCTGGACCTCGGCGCGGTCCTCGGCTGGGAAGGTCGCCAGGTCGAGGGGCTTGACGGTGAAATCAACGGGACCCGCCAATGAGTGCAACGCGCCGTCGATCAGGCTCGAGAGGGTGACTCTGTAGTCTCCGGGCAGGGCCAAGGGACCTCGTGGTGGCGGGCCCCAGGGCGAGGGATCCGGCGGTGACAGATCGATCGGCGTTGTCGCCGGTAGCCTAAGATCCCAGGCCACGCGGTGGAGACCCTTGGTGCGGGGGGCCTCCATCCGGCGAATGACGGCGCCTTCCGAGTTCGTGACGGTCAGGATGACCGTAGGGTCACGCTCGGAGTCTTCGGCCCGTAGTTCGTCGATGGTGGCGTAGCGCAGGGGCGCATCATCTTCGGTGGCCTTCTTTTCGGCCTCGATGCGCTGTTCCTGACGGGTTTTCAAGCCCTCGGCCAGGTGGTAGGTGAAGACGGCGCCGAAGGGCGGGTTGGGTGCGGTGTAGAAGCCGTCGCCCTGGAATGCCTTGTTGAGCGACGGCAGGCCGAGCCGGGGGCTTTCGATGTAGACCAACGGGTCCTTGACCTCGAAAAGATGGGTGTTCTTCTTTAACGTCGCTTCATCAGCCGTTCTCAGAGGTGAGTAGTCGTCGAGGATGTAGAGACCGCGCCCGAAGGTCGCGAGGACCAAATCGTTCTCCCGGCGTTGGACAGCAATGTCGCGCACCGCGATGGTCGGGAGATTCCCCTTGAGCCGGATCCAGTCAGCGCCTCCGTCCGGACTGAAGAACAGGCCGTACTCGGTGCCGGCGAACAGCAGGTCAGCTTTTTCGTGATCTTCGACCAGGGCCCACACCATGCCTTTTTCCGGCAGGTTGCCGGCGACGGAGGTCCAACTCCTGCCGCGGTCAGTGCTCTTGAGGGCATAAGGCTTGAAGTCGCCGTCTTTGTGGGCGTCAAAGGTAGCGAAGACGGTGTCGGCATCGTGGAGGGAGGCCTCAAGGCGAGCGACGTAGGTGTTTTTCGGAACGCCGGGGAAAATTCCCTCCGTGCGCCAGTTCTCACCGCCGTCTTCGCTGACCCAGATCAGGCCGTCGTCGGTGCCGACGTAGAGCAGATCTTCGACCAGTGGTGATTCCGACAGGGCAACGGCATTGCCGTAGGTCGAGGTCGAGTTCGATTTGGCGACCGCGTCGGGGCCCCAGATCTTGCCCATCACCTTGAGGGTATCGCGGTCGATGCCGCGATGGAGAACGGGCGAGACGATGGACCAGGAGTTGCCCCGATC
>JAIOSJ010000088.1 GCA_021107705.1 Thermoanaerobaculales bacterium
AGATCGCCTTTGAGGGAAAACCTCTCATCTACGACGCGGCGGACATCATCCCCTCAGAAGTGACTCCTCGGCGGGAGGTGCTCGGTCGAGAAGATGCGCGGGATGTGGGAATCAGCAGGCAGGAAGAGCTGGCGATTGCATCCCGAGCCGACGAGGTCTGGACCATGAACGAGAAAGTGGCACTGGCCTTCTCCGAGACGTGTGAGCGCATCACGGTCGTCGGCTCAGCTCTGACGATCGTCGAGGAGAACCCGAAGGATCGCCTTCGCTCGGTGATCGAGGCTTCCCTGAGCTCCCTGCTGATGGCCGAGGGTGAGATTCGTGCCTGAGAGTCCAGGTCTTTCCTCTATGTTTTTTTTGCGGTGCGGCAGCCTGTTGAACCACCATATGGCGGTGGTCCTGCTTCTCTTCCTGATATGTGTTGGGGGTTGCGGCGATCGAGGTGTCGAGTTCAGATCTCCTCGTTTCGAATCCGCAGCCGGCCTGCATCTCGTCGATCGTCTTGATTCTGCCGAGATTTGGCATGAGACTCGTGTGATCGACTTCGGGACTCCTCAGGCGCGGCAGCATCTCGTCTCGGGCTGGGGTAAGGACGAAGGTGGAAAAGCTGTGCGCAGTCGCGGCGTCTGGGCCCTCGGATATCGCTCTTCCCTGGATTTCTATCTTCGGGATGCAAGACCGCTCGGGTTGAAGTTGGATTGCTGGGTGCCGGCGGCGAGCCACATGACCGAGCAAGGCATGGCAATCAAGGTCAACGGGAGGGCTTTGACTCGGGTCGAATTGCAGTCGAAGCCGGTCAACAAGCTACGTGTTGAAGTGCCCGAGACTCTATTGCAGGCAGGGCTCAATCGCCTGGACTTCATCTACGACCACATGAATCGGCCCTGCGATATCGACCCGGAATCGCGTGATGCGAGACCGTTGGCCGTATTTTGGCGGCGGCTCGTTTTCGGTGGTCTCGAAAAGGTGGAGGCGCCCGGCGCGGGTCCGGATCCCGAGCGGAAGACCTTGACACTGCCCTTCGGTACACAGGTCAGTTTTTTCGAGAGCTTGCCACCGGGGACTGAGTTGTCGATTGGAGGATTTGACTCATGGGTTCGCTCCGGCTCGCCCCTGGGTCTGGAGATCCTCGTGGAGGCTGACGGCGGGCCGACAAGGCGTTTCGAGATCGCCGCCGATCCTTTTCCGGAAAGCCTCACATTTGCCCTGCCCGAGTCTCGATTTCCTTGGACGAAGATTACCTTTCGTCCCGCGGGTGGAGGTGGGCCTGCTTCCGGAAGAGGCGGATTGACCCTCCTGGATCCGGTGCTCGTCATGCCGGCTCCCACTACGACAGCCGCGGAGGCTGAGCCTCCGAGTCATCAGGGATTGGCGGATAGAGGGCAGGTTGCGACTCGAAGCGACATCATCATCTATCTGATTGACTGCCTGCGAGCGGATCATGTGGGCGCCTATGGTTACGATCGGGCAATCACTCCCAATATCGACCTTTTTGCTTCCGAGGCCGTTGTTTTCGAGAATGCCTTTGCCCAATCCTCGTGGACTCGCCCTGCCGTAGCTTCGCTTCTCACCGGGATCTATCCCCAGGTCCACGGAGTGCATGGGGGTCTTGACGTCCTGTCCCCAGATCTACCGTATCTTCCCGAAATTCTCTAGAACGCAGGCTATGTAACGGCCGCCGTGATGACCAACAGTATGGTTGCACAGAAATTCGCAATCGGCCGAGGCTATTCCCATTTCGAACGCCTTGCGGAGCAGCACCGTCGTTCGCCGGAGATCCACCAGCAGTCCGATCGACTGAACGAGGTTGTCTTCGACTATCTCGCCCGGCGATCCGAGCCGAAACCACTCTTTCTCTATGCACACAGTACTGATCCCCACGCTCCTTATCTTCCCAGACAGCCCTTTCTCGACGAGTTTGCTTCCGGGGTCGAAAATCCCGAGATCGGTCGCCACGATCGGGTGGAGAATCTGAAGACACTCGCTCCTCAGGAAGTGGGCGGGCTTCGGGATGATCTGATGGCCCTCTATGACGCCGAGATCGCATTCAACGACGCCCACTTTGGGCATTTCCTGCAGGAGCTGAAGGATCGTGGGCTCTACGACGACTCGGTCATCGTGCTCGTAGCGGATCACGGTGAGCAGTTTTACGAACATGGCCGCTGGCAACACGGGCTCGATCTCTATCAGGAGGTGCTGCACGTTCCTCTCATCGTGCGATTCCCTTCCGGGCAATGGGCCGGTCACAGGGTTGCCGGGACTGCGGAACTGATCGATCTTCTACCCAGTCTGATGGACCTCATCGGCCTCCAACGGCCTGCCGGGATCCACGGCCACAGCTTCCTGCCTGCTCTCAGATCTCCCGACGATGCCCAAGAGGTACGAGCCTCTTTCGCTTGTCTCGCCAGGAGACCGGATACTCGTCTGCTGAAATCGATCATCCTGGGTAGCGCAAAATTGATTTCCAACGAGGTCTCCGATCGTCCCAAGGATGTCTCGGAGTTCTTCGACCTGAAAGAGGACCCCTTGGAGCGGGACAACCTGGCAGACCAACGGCCGGTCGAAGTAGGATTTCTCAGAGCCTTACTCTCTCGAACAGGCGCATCGTGGGAGAAGCGTGAGGACGTCGAGGCGGCGGTATTGGACCAGGATCTCGAGGAAAACCTGAGAGCTCTCGGGTATCTGGAGTAAGTTTGGGGCCTTGAGATCGGGTTAACGTTGTATCGAAGCAGTTCGGGGGTAAGTCCCCAAAACACTGGACTTCAGGAGACGGTCTGGCTCCATGCCGAAAAACCGCCCGACTCGAATCCATCCTGGAAGACGGTATCGCCGGAACCCAAGTACTCGTCTGCACCGATGTCCGGGTCCTGTCCCCGAGTGTCCCCGTCGATATCGTCCGGCGTTGTGCTCCCAATCGCCTGGTTGATCGCCGGGGAGACTTCACCCAGGTGGTAGTCGAAATCCGGCGTCCCCGGGGAGAGGAAGTCTGCCGTTGCGGCCGAGAGCATGGAGTCGAGACCGACGAAAACACCGAATCCGCTGGTATCCGTAATGTTGCCCGCGAAGAGGCCGCTGTCGAAGACGGCAGTGTTCTCCTCCGCCGCGAAAACCGCCTGCAAGTCGGAGGAGTCGGTGTGATCGGCGATGATCGAATATCTGATCTCGAGCGTGACCGGTCCGGCGCCGCCGGCGAGCGTGGCCGCGAGCCCTGTCAGTGGCTGCGAGGAGAGCGAGTTTCGGGCGAAGGTGCAGTGTGTGACCTGGGCGGTCGAGAGATTCTGCACGAACAGACCGCCGCCACCGCCTCCCTTGGTGCCGCCCCCGTTGCCTAAGATGACAGCATTGTCGGCGAAGATGCAGTTGGTGAAGATCGCGTTGCTCGATCCCTCGACCGGGCCGCCCGTTGACTTCACACCACCTCCTCCTGCCGCCCCACGATTAACAGTTCCGTCGCCGCCGTACACCGTATTGCCGATCACCTCGACCCGGTCGAAAACGAGGCTCACAAACTTCGTGTTCATCATCCCGCCGCCGTTGCCCAAACCTCCGTTCTCACCTGTCCCGCCGATAGCGGTATTCTGATTGAGCATCGCATCGGCGAGATTCAGGGACGTCCGGTGGCTGG
>JAIOSJ010000228.1 GCA_021107705.1 Thermoanaerobaculales bacterium
ATCTCAAACGCCACCGAGCGTGATGTCGCCGGTTTTGTGTGGGCTGGTGACAACCGAATTTGTTACCTTCAGGACACCGGCGGAGACGAAAACTATCATCTCTTCGCGGTCAACGTCGATGGTTCCAATCCGGTCGAACTGACGCCCTTTGAAGGTGTCAGGGCCAATCTGGTCGATGACCTCGAGACCGATGAAAATCATATGTTGATCTCCTTGAACCAACGCGACCCGAGGGTATTCGACGTTTTCCGAATCGACGTCAACACCGGGGATATGGAGTTGGTCGCCGAAAACCCGGGGAATATCCAGGGTTGGGTCACCGACAACGACGGCAAGGTCCGGGCTGCGGTGACCTCGGATGGTGTCAATACATCCCTGTTGTACCGTTCCGACGAAGATGGACAGTTTGAGAACGTCATCACCTTGAACTTCAAGGAGTCTCTCGATCCACTGTTCTTCACCTTCGACAATCAACTTCTCTATGTGAGTTCGAATGTGGATCGCGACAAAAAGGCGATTTACACATTTGATCCGGAAACGGCTGAGCACCTCGACCTGATCTTTGAACACCCCGAGGTCGACGTAAGCGGCCTGATGCGGTCCAAAGAGAGAGAGGTCATCACCGGTGTCGTCTATACGACGGACAAGCGGGCCTATCACTTCCTGGACGACCAGAGGCGAGATCTCCAACAGATCTTGGAAGAGAAGCTCCCGGGTTATGAGGTGGTGGTGACGAGCCTCAGTCGTGATGAGACCAAGGTGTTGGCTCGCACCTATAGTGACAAGTCCCAGGGGGCCTATTACTTCTTCGACACCGCGTCGGGAGATTTCAGCAAGCTGGTGGACATCAGCCCGTGGTTCGATGAGTCCGAGATGGCCGATATGAAGCCGATTCAATTTACTTCACGTGACGGTTTGACGATCCCAGGCTATTTGACCGTTCCCGTGGGGGTCGAGGCCGAGAATCTGCCGACGGTGTTGGTCGTTCACGGTGGCCCCTGGGCTCGGGACCGCTGGGGCTTCAATCCGGAAGTGCAGTTTTTGGCCAATAGGGGCTACGCGGTACTTCAGTTGAATTTCCGTGGGTCGACGGGGTACGGCCGGGAGTTCTGGGAAGCGTCCTTCAAACAGTGGGGCAAGGCCATGCAGGATGACCTCACCGACGGGGTTCAGTGGATGGTCGATCAGGGAATTGCCGATCCGAATCGTGTAGGAATCTATGGCGGCTCCTACGGTGGGTACGCGGTGCTTGCCGGGCTCGCATTCACTCCGGATCTCTACGCCTGCGGTGTGGATTACGTTGGTGTTTCCAATCTCTTTACGTTACTCGGGTCGCTGCCGCCTTATTGGGAGCTCGGCCGCCAGATGTTCTACGAGATGATGGGGGATCCGGAGAACGAGCCCGACCTCATTCGCGAGATTTCGCCCCTCTTCCATGCAGAGAAAATCACAGCGCCGCTCATGGTCGTCCAGGGCGCCAACGATATTCGCTGCAAGAAGCCTGAGGCCGATCAGATTGTCAAAGCTCTCTCAGACCGTGGGATTGAAGTGCCGTACATGGTTAAAGACAACGAGGGACACGGTTTCCGAAACGAGGAAAATCGTTTTGACGTCTACCGTGCAATGGAGCATTTCCTCGCCAACCATCTCGGTGGTCGAGTCGAAGAGGGCAGTGTGATGCCCGAAATGACCGGTACCGTCGATGAGCTTGAACCTGTGGAAGAGGAAGCCGCCTGAGCGACAAGTTTTCCGAATACCAAAAGCCCCGGTTGCGACCGGGGCTTTTTCTTTCTGGGCCTCCTAGGTCCGAGCCAGAAACAGTGTATGGCGGGGCCAGGTCGTTCCCGGATCCGCCCTGATGGTCTCTGTCTCCACGGTGAAACCGGAGCGCCGGAGGCGGCGCTCAAAGGGCCTGTCCGGTGAGGCTGACCAAACCATGAGGATTCCACCGGGCCTGAGGCGTGCGTGCAGCCGGGCGAGGCCGTGAAGACTGTAGAATCGCGTGTTCGACGCCAGAGTGAAGGGGGTGGGACCGTTGTCGATGTCGAGGAGAATCGCGTCGTAGGTTCCGTTCTCGGTTTGGAGCAAGGTCGATATGTCGGCCAATCTTACCTTCGCCCGCGGGTCCGAGAGGGGGTCGCCGGCAAGGTGAGCCAGTGGCCCCCGGCACCATTCAACAACCTCCTCGAAGACCTCGGCGACTTCAATCACCGCAGTAGGGGAGAGGCAGTTCAGCGCCGCCCGCAGGGTATAGCACATGCCCAGACCGCCGATCAGTATCCTGGGTGACTCAACAGCGTTCAGGAGTTCACCGGTTCGCTGAGCCATCACCTCTTCTGAACCATGAGCGCTACTGGACATCAGTTCGGCATCACCGACCAGGATTGTGTAGCGGCCGTCCCGGAGTTCCAACACCATTTCCTGACCATCAGGTGTGACGAATCGACCAAGTACGGTTGGAGAGGTCATATGGCTACGGTACCTCGATTTCTGTCGGAAACCTTTTTGTGCCTATTTTTCCTTCTTCGTGGCGTTGCCCTCGAACTCTGTAAGCGCCTCAGCAGATGGCTGACAGCTGATAGCCCTACCTACTCAGCATCTGGTGGGGTCGGCGCCAGGTTCCCGACGGGCTCCACTTTCGCTTCCGCCATGAGTTTCTCGGATAGTTCCGAAACCGCCTGAGCGACGGCTCTTTGTTCGAGAAAAGCGCGAATCTGTGGTCCCGCTTCTTTAAGAGGGCTGGTCCCCGCCGCCTGACGCTCTTCCACCTTGATGACGTGGTAGCCGAAACGGGTCTCTACGATCTCGGAAATGCCGCCGGGCTCAAGTGCAAAGGCCGCCTTTGAAAAAGGAGTGACCATCTGTTCGGCTGCAAAAAAACCGAGATCACCGCCGGTCGAAGCACTTGGACCCTCAGAGAGTTCCTTTGCCAGAGTGGCGAAGTCCTCACCGGTGAGCGCACGTAGGCGGGCCTTTTCCGCATTCGCCTTTGCCGCCTCTCGTTGTTCGGGGGTTGTCTTGTCGTCGGCGGAAAAGAGGATGTGACGAGCATGGACCATCTCAGGCCTGACAAAGCTGCTTTGGTTTTCGTTGTAAAAGGCCAGAACCTCTTCCTCAGAGACGCTGACGGTCGAGACGATGTGTTTCTCGACCAGGTCCTGAATCATCTGAGAGTCGCTGAAGGAGGCCTCGAACTGCTCAAGGGTGACTCCAATGTTCTTGAGCCCCTCTTGGAGGGCTTCATCGCCTCCTGCTTTCTGAGTGAGCTGTTGAATGGCCCGGGCGACGCCGGCAGGATCAGGTTGGATGTCTCGCCGCCGAGCCTCCTGCAACAGAAGACGGTTCTTGATGGCTTCCTCGGTTGCAATGCCAATGAGTTGGTCCTGTTTGACCTCCCCACCGCGCTGTTGCATCTGCGCCGCAACCGCCTGCATGGCAAACTGGATCTCAAATGTCGGAAGCGGCTCTCCGTTGACCATAAACGCCACGGTTGCAGAAGTTTCCTCAGGCGTTGTTGGGGTTTGCGCAGAGACAAGACTGCCGGCTGCGAGGATAAGGGCACACATGATCAAACTGTGAATTATTTTCATCGTTTTTCTCCTGGTTATTGGTCGGAACCAATGAAAATTGAGAGGGGATGATTTACGCCGAGAGGCGCCCTCATGAGGTTCCCGTCCCGGAGGATATCACGTTATGGGAAGGAATCTCGCCAATCCGGCTGAGAGCTGATAGCCGATAGCTGACAGCACATACCTTTCGATTCTGTTTCGATCTTCGAAGCAGTTCGAGGGTAAGTGACCAAGAGGTCCCCCTCAAAGTGGTTTCGTCTGAGTCCATCGACGAAAGAGAGAGTGGAAGGGAAGGCCGAACACGCTGCCCACAGGTCCTCGATTGACCAGGGTCGATCCGAGACGGAACAGTCCGTCGCCGAGGGTCAGCAGATCCACGAGGCCGAGAAATCCGGTGGCCGGTCTCGTCAGCACACCGAGGCCGCCGGCGAAGGTCTCCAGCGAGGCGGCGAAAACGGTGAACAGAAGTGCCGAGCCGCCGTGACGCCGGAAAGTTGAAGTCCTGTTCGAGACGCATTTGGATCGTCCGCGGCAGAAGACCGGTGAAAGGAAGGAGGCCGACCAGAAGAGCACGAATTCTTCGCGCCCGATCGGAAGAGGTTGTCTCTCCGACGAGACTCTGAATCCAGCCGCTGTCGAGAGAAAAGGCCGTTCTCAACACCTCTTCTTGGGGCCATGGTGCGAGGAGAAAACGGTGGCCGTCTTCGTCGGCATCGACGACTTCCATCAATTGCTCTCCCCACTCGACGGCCGTTCCCGGGAATCCCTCTTGGCGCCTTTTCCAGGGGAGCCCCAATAGCTTGCTCTCCACAACCCAGGTCTCGGCCCTCGCAGGGAAGACCTTGACGCCGTTGCCGAGGTCGAACACCCGACTTTCCGAGTTGTGGTCGTTCGGGTTCGTTCCAATCGGTCCGTTCTCTTCCTCAGAAGTGTGCATCACAGAGTGATTATGCCCCAAGAAAAGACAGACATCGAAAGAAAACCACTCAATTCACCTGTCTGCAGGACTCGAGGGAGATGCCACGAAGGGGGGAATGAGCCACAAAAAGGCACGAAGAGGAAGACATTTCTCTCGCAAAGGCGCAGAGATCTTGAGTCGAAGAGTGTTCCGGTCGAGCCCGTCCACCGCGGA
>JAIOSJ010000011.1 GCA_021107705.1 Thermoanaerobaculales bacterium
GACTGGTCGGCTTGCGAACGCCGCCCTGGGAACGCTGACCTTTTCGGAGTTGGTGATTCAGACCGGGAGCGGGCACCATACCCCATCTATGGGGTTCAACCGCTGGCGGGGTTACAGCACGCTGTCAATCGATCCTTCAGATGACTGTACTTTCTGGTACACACAGGAGTACATCGCCGGCACCGGGCAGTACATCTGGCGTACACGGATTGCGGCCTTCAAGTTTGACGAGTGTTCCGTCGCCACGATCTTCGCCGACGGCTTTGAGTTGGGAAATACCTCGGCTTGGAGCAGTCAAAGCCCCTGATGTTTCCGCCGGTGGACTGATGCGATTTGCGGGTTCGAGATATACTCCGGGCCATGTCTGACCTGCACTTCTCGCCGATATTCCCGGTCGCAGTAGGAGATTGGTGAGAAATGCAGGCTCAAGGACTGTTCATCACGTTTGAGGGCGGAGAGGGTACCGGCAAGAGCACTCAGCAGCGACGGCTCGTAGCCTGGTTTCGGGAGAGAGGCCGGGAGGTCGTGACGACGCGTGAGCCCGGGGGTACACCTGTGGCCGAGGCTATTCGCAGCATCTTGCTCGATGAGGACCTCGAGCCCGACGGGCTCACCGAACTCTTCCTGTTGCAGGCGGCTCGTCACGACCACGTCGATCATCTGATCCGTCCGGCTCTTGAGCGTGGCGCCGTGGTTCTGTCCGATCGTTTTGCGGATTCGTCCACGGTGTACCAGGGCATGGTTCGGCGGATCGGGGCGTCGGTTGTGCGCCAACTCAACATTCTGGCAACCGGTGGTCTGGAACCCGATCTGACGCTGGTCCTGGATATGGACCCGGCCGAGGCCCTTGGGCGCGCCCATGGACGCAATGCCGCCGACGGCGAGGTAGACCGGCTGGACAACGAGCCCCTCCAATTTCATCTAGCCATCCGCAATGCCTTTCTCCGGCTGGCTGAGAGCCTGCCCGAGCGCATTCGCGTCGTGGACGCTGACGGAGGCGAGGAACTCGTTTTTGAGCGCCTGCTGGCCGTCGTCACCGAGGTTCTCCATGACCGATGATGCCGGCTGGTTCTCGGATGAAAGTCTGAACCGGGAGCGCTGGAGAGCCCTGGTCGAAAGTCCTCTTGAAAGGGTTGGCGAGGCTCTTATTCGCGGCAGGTTTCCCCACGCTCTATTGCTGTCTGGGCCGGAGGGTCTTGGGCGGGAGTTGATGGCGGTGGAGACCGCGATCATGATGGTGTGTGAGGAGCATTCCAAGCCTTGGGCGGACTCGGTTCTCGCGCAGAGAGTGCGTGCGGGCACCCACCCGGATGTGGTCGCCCTGCGGGGCGAAGGCAGAAAGAACATCATCAAGATCGACACCATCCGACAGGTGGCGCAACAGGCGCCGGGTCGGCCTTTTGAAGGCCGGTTTCGGGTGTGGATTCTGGATGGGGTCGATTCCGCGCGGTTGCCAACCCCGGCGGCAAATGCCTTTCTCAAGCTGCTCGAGGAACCACCTCCACACGTGCGTTTTCTCTTGCTGGCGGCGAATCCACAGTCGGCCCTTCCTACGATCCGCTCCCGTTGTGCCCATCTCGTGCTCCCCGGGACCGTTGCGGCGGCGAAATATCTTGAAGACAACGAGGCCCCGCCCGAGGTGGCGCATCGGACTGAGGGGGGGGCGCCGGTAAGCGAGTTGGTGGGCTCAGCCCGAGCCGGTATCCTCAAGGTCCTTGACGGAAATGTACCTGCGGCGATTCATTTGGCGACGGTGTTCGGCGAGGCGGAGCATGGTCTTGAGCTGGTTGCGGCCGCCGCCATTGGACTCGCCGGAGAGGCCGGTGGTGACGACCGAGCCGATGCGTGCGCGAGCCTTGCCGCCGAATTGATGGCGAGCGACGGTCCGACGCGAGCACTGGGCCTGCGACCGTCTCGCCAGATCCTGTCAATCCTGCTTCGCTGGACCAGTGGGGAAGCGCGGCGCTGAAGCGTCGAGAGGATGAATGGAATAATTGCGGGAATTCACCGATTCTCCCGGATAGAATTCGACATGCATCAGATCTGATGAAGGGAAATATGGAACCGACACGAGTATTACTGGTCCACGCCGTCAACCCATTTATTGAGGCACAGAATCGTTACCCGGCCCTCGGTCTGGGTTATCTGATTTCCATGCTCAAGCGGGAACTCGGTGAGGATGTCGATATTCGGTTGGTGGAGTGGGGGGTCGAGGACGAAATCCGAGACTTTCGGCCGCACCTGTTCTGCTTGTCGAGCGTGTCTCAGAATTTCAATCTCGCCAAGAGCCATGCGAGGGTCGCAAAGGAAGCCGGCCTGCCGGTGATCATTGGTGGATACCACATCACCGAGATTCCCGAGAACCTTACCCAAGACATGGATGTCGGAGTGATCGGTGAAGGTGAATACACCCTGGTCGAACTGGTGAAAGTGCTGCGCTCGACCGGTGGATTGCCGATCTCCGACCTGGCCGAGATCGAGGGAATTGTGTTCTGGTCAGATGGTGAGCAGGTCATGACACAGGCTCGGGAGGTCGTCGGCAAGAGCACCAAGAGCTTGGATGAGTTGCCGATGCCGGATAGGCGAATGATGAAGGTGCGACCGCACTCCAACATGCTCACCTCACGCGGTTGCCCCTATAAGTGTGTTTTTTGCGCCTCGACCAGGTTCTGGCCGAGTATCCGCTACTTCTCGCCTGAAGCGATGATCGAGGAGATCAAGCACCTTCGGGATGGTTTCGGTGTTCGCTACATCACCTTTCACGACGATCTTTTCATCGCCAACGTCAAGCGGTTGGAGGCTTTTCACGAACTTGTCCTTCGCGAGGGATTGCCGCAGCAGGGCTTTCGGTTTTCCTGTGCCTCGTCGGCGACCCGCATCACCGACGACATGGCGCGAATGTTGAAGGAAATGAACTTCGTGTCGATTTCGATGGGGCTCGAGTCGGGCGATCAGGAGGTTCTCACCCGTTTGAAGGGAAATGCCTTTAAGGTCGAGATCAACGAGGGGGCCGTTCACACGCTCCATCGTCACGGCATTCACCCGCACGCCTCCTTCATCATCGGTGAACCGCAAGAGACCGTCGAACAGATGATGAAGACCTACGATTTCATCAAGCGAAACCCGATTTCCTTGGTGAATATCTACGTTCTGACGCCCTTGCCGGGGACTCCGGTGTGGCACGACGCGAAGGCGAGGGGACTGGTCTCCGACGACATGGACTGGGATCTGCTGAATATCTCCTTTGAGCTTGATTGGCAGCGGGTGATTCTCGTGTCGGAGGTGGTAGATCGGCGCGAACTGCACCGGATCTATCAGAAGATGAAACGTCTTCGTCTCGTCAAGTACGCTCGGGCCATGGCCTCTCATCCCTTCCAGATGGATCTGGTCGAGTATGGTCGCGCCAAAATTGTGGAGGCGGCTTACCGTTTGAAGAGCCGGGTCTTCGGTGGCGTACACTAGAGAATAGGAGGTCGCCATGTTCTGTCCAAATCCCGACTGTCTGGATTTTGTTGAGAGCGGCGTTCATGGAGAGTACGTCGACGGAATATCTTCCTGTCCGACGTGTGGTTCATACCTCGTGGAGAAGGGTGCGCTGGAATCCGCCGGACTCTCGCAGATTGTGGACCACGACATCGACGTGGAGATGGTCTTCGTGTCGGCCGACACCACCGAAATCACCGTTGTGCGATCCATGATCGAGGGTGCTGGAATTCCCTACATCATGGATGGTCTCGCCGATCAGGAATACCTCGGGCTCGGACAGGCCGGCATCGGCATCGGCCGTCGCGGGGGAGTCGGTATTCGAGTCCGCACGGAGGATGTCGAAGCCGTTCGCGCGATGCTGCAGGAGTACGAGGTCCTGGAGGACGGGTCTTAGCCCGCACTCCTAAGAAACTCGGTATCGCCACTACATGAGGCCATCTGTTTTGTGGTAACGGGCTTCCAGCCTGTGGTCGGAAAGGTCGCGTGCGTGATCATCCCCGGTCTCGGACCGCAGGCTGGAAGCCCGC
>JAIOSJ010000400.1 GCA_021107705.1 Thermoanaerobaculales bacterium
CGACTGGACCGATGGCGAGCCGAACACAATCTGGCCACCGAACGGGAGTCCGCCGCGGCACGCGAATTCAAACGGTTGCAGACCGAGGATCAACTCCTCGAAGGACGACAGAAGACTCTCGCGACACAGAAAGACGAGTTCGAGCGGAACCTCGCATCGACCGAGGATGAAGTGGTCCGATCAAGGACCAAGTTGGTTGAAGAACAGGCCCTTCTTGCCTCCAGCCGTCAAGAAGAACGGCGCCGAACCGAGGAGGTCGAACACTTTGGTCAGAGGGTGGGCGCCCTCGAGGGAGAGGTCCGAACCCGTCGAGACAAGCACGAGATCGAACGCGAGATCCTCCACAAGGCAGAGATGGAGATGACCGCAGCCGACGGTGAGTGGGTCCGCCTGAGGGACCTCTGTCTGGCCGATCTTGGAATGAGTCCGGAGACCCTCACCCAGGAGGAACTACCGGAAAAGACCGACCCGGAGGAACTGCGCACGCGGGCCGATGATCTTCGGTCCCGTCTCGAGAAATTGGGGCCGGTCAATCTCCTGGCCCTGAAGGAAGCCGATGAACTCGCCGAACGCTCGACTTTCCTGGGCAAACAAAGGACCGACCTGATCGGCGCACTCAAAAGCCTCGACGAAACCATCAAGGAGATCGACAATACCTGCACCGAAAGATTCCTTTCAACCTTCGAGCAGGTAAACACCATCTTCGGTGAGACCTTCTCCCACCTCTTCGGCGGCGGCGTAGCCAGCCTGGAATTGATCGATGAAGACGACCCCCTCGAGTCGGGCATGGACATCACCGCCCAACCACCCGGAAAGAAGAACCAGTCCGTGCAACTCCTGTCGGGCGGGGAAAAAGCCCTCACCGCCCTCGCTCTGTTGATTTCCCTCTTCCGCATCAAACCTTCACCTTTTTGCATCTTGGACGAGGTCGATGCCCCGCTCGACGATGCCAACGTCGAGCGGCTGGCGGAACTCGTGAGGTCCATGACCTCCCACACTCAGTTCATCATGATCACCCACAATCGCCGTACCATGCAGCGCGCCGACGTGCTCTACGGGGTGACCATGGAAGAACCCGGCGTTTCAAAGGTGGTTTCGGTCCGTTTGGAGGACTGACCGCCTTCACCCTATAGGGTTCGGTGGTTCTTAACGAAAAATCGCCCTTTCCGGCCGGAAACTAGCCTTCGTCCGGATCCCAGGCCAGATCCCCAAACTGAATCTCGACGCTAAGGCCGACACCAAAGGATGCCTCCCGCACCTCAAGCAGGGTTTCCTGGGGCCAAGCAACACCGGTTCCAACCTGGCCATAGAGCCAGTCCCGGTGTAACTGGCGCCGAAATGTAACCCAAAGACCGTACTCTTTGCGTGGTACGGGGGCCTCGGTTTTGCCCTTGGCCCAGATCTGATAGGACATGGCGCGGCTCTCCGGCAAAGCTTGATAGACCGAGAAAACCGACCTCCACTCCACCCCCTCACTGGCTTGGGATAGGGTTCCCCCATTACTCCAGCGCATCAGCACCTTCGAACTCGGCCGTTGTTCGAAATCCAGATTTGTGGTGGTCCCGAAACCCTCCTCGTTCGTCCAAAACCCCGTCTGACGAAAGCGAAAGAGTCGATCTCCTCTCATCTCGCGGTACCAGCGATATTGAATCTTGGCGTAGGGGTTCGGCGGCCAGTCCAGCTTGACACCGACACTGAGGTTAATTCGGCGGCTGCCCTTGTTCAGCGGGGTGTAACCCAGTCCAAGCAGCCAATCCCGCTCTCGCTCGCGATTGAGTTGATCCGGGATATCTCCGGCATCCCCGGTGTCGGCGAGAAATTGGTCCTGGTCGATCCTTCCTAAAAAGACCTTGCCCTTGCCCTCAAGATTGGGCAGGTCAATGTGCACCCGCCCCGTGAAATCCGGTTCCAGACCTTCGTACTCGGTCCAAATCATGCCGACAGATACCGTCCCGTAGGTTGTGGAAGCCTCATCGTGGGCCCGGTCGTCTCCGAAGAAACCGTCGAACCAGCGCGAGGAACCACACACCGTTGTGTAGAGACGCCGGTTCAGACCATCGACCCAGCCATCGCCAAGGACCAGCGGGGAACGGCAAGGATCGACTTCCTGATCGACCTCCTCCTGGTCTTCATCGCCGACCTCGGGTTCCGAGTTGTGATCTTCTCGGACCGTTTCCCCCGGTAATACCGACTCGTTCCCCACTTCCTGGGCGGCCACAGAGAACGACCCCAAGACCACCGAGATGACGAGGAGGGCGACGATCCCTGGATGAAGATTTCCTCTCGGGATTTCTTGCCTCTCTTCTGCAGAGCCTCTTTCAGAAAAAGGGATCTTTAGATCCCCTCGAGAATCCTGTCGTCATATTCCATTTCAAAATGCAGCTTGTGCTTGGCCTCTTCTTGAGCGAGACCGCGGAAGACCTCGGCCAGGCCCGGATCCGTGCAGGCCTCCGCCAGCTTTGTGTAGAGGATGAAAGCGAGCTTCTCCGATTTCATGGCGAAGACGAGCACTTCCTGATAGTTCATGTGCTTGCTGATTTTGGGTTCCACCAGGTCTTCGGTGATCTTGAGGTCAGAAATTTTTTCGACGTTGACCGCCGGCGTCCCTTCGGCCTTGATCTTCATCAACCGAACCTTGTGACGCCCTTCCTCCGCTGCGAATTCGAGGAAAGCCTCACGAATTCCAGGCCGCTCCACCGTGTGGGCGAGTTCGGCATACATCTTGGCGGCTCGATCCTCTCGCTCAATGGCGTAATCGAGAATTTCGTCTACATTGGAAAACTGCATCTGACCTCCTTTGATACCGCGATCGCGGCGCAAACACTGAGTTCGATTGTACCGATCGAATTTGATACTTGGAACCCCGGCCTTCTGGGCAATCCGTAGAACGGATTGCATGCGGCCCTTCAGGCCGGAGTGATGGCCGAGCTCGCGGGTCCTCGAATTCACGAAGCAAGCGCCCCCACCGGGGGCAAGCCACCGCGAGTCTGCGAACGCGCCACCGATCCGGTGATCGAAGTAGCCGATCCTCGAAATCATGTGGTCGGCACCCCCCGCCGGGACGCAGGGTTCATAGCTTTTCCTCTGAAGTGCTTCCAAGGAACGAGCCTCTCCAGGGAAAAGCTATGAGGGGCAATCCCCGGGTAGAACGGCGAAAGAATCGGCACCGCTGGAGTGGGAGGCCGTCTGAAGACCTTTTATGGGGGGACAGGACAACTATCCTGGTTTCGAAATGCCTCGTCCCCCCAGAAAGGTCGAAGCGGGAGCGCTTGCGCTCCCGAAGGCCGGTGTTACGAACCCGGTCATCTTCAGGAACGCCGTCCTGGCCCCGCAAGCAACGCGACGCTGGTGCTTCAAGCCAGGCCACACACCGGGAGGTCGCCCAAAACCAGATGTAGCGCACCGCGGATGAAACATCCAAAGATGATTGTCCCCGCGGGCGTCGCTGTGGGTTTTCTCAACCCCGGCCTTCTGGGATGCCTGACGACATCCCAGCGTCGCCTGAGCAGCGCGGTCGCGCGGGAAGTAGTCGAAGCGCCTACGACCACGCTGCTCAAGCGAGCGGCGGCCTACCCGCCTACCGGGAGGACCAAGGTCGAAACGACCTCCCCGAGGATTTTCCCCCGAACCACCCATCACAGACTCGCCGCCCCCTCCGCTCCCTTCCACCACCCGCCCCGGCGGGTTGGCACGTCCCGTCGCAGGTGCCATCAACAGTCCGCCAGAGGAAGAAACAGTCCGATTCCAGGTATGAACAGTCTTTCAGTGGAACGGATCGGCGCCTTAACCTCAAACTGCTTCGAAGATCGAACTTCCGGGCCCAGGCGTCGGGTCTCAGGTCTCAAGTCTCAGGTCTCAAGCATCGGGTCTCAAGTCTCAGTTCGAGGAGCGCGTTGTGTTTCCTGAAAC
>JAIOSJ010000043.1 GCA_021107705.1 Thermoanaerobaculales bacterium
GAATGCCGCAGAGGGCCGGGCTCAAGGTCAACGCGTTGATCGACGAGAAGATCGTCGCCACCGAAATGGTGATGGCGAAGGGCTGGTACATGCGCCCGGTCAGACCCGGCATCACCATCGACGGCGCAAACACGGCCAGCAAGACCAACGTGGTGGCAACAATGGCGCCGCCCACTTCATCCATGGCTTTCGCCGTTGCTTCTTTGGCTCCGAGGCCCTCCTCTTCCATCAATCGCATGGTGTTCTCGACCACCACAATGGCATCGTCAACCACGATGCTGATGGCCAACACCAGGCCGAAGAGCGTCAGATTGTTGATGCTCTGACCGGTCACCAGCATGACTGCAAAGGTGCCGATGAGGGACACCGGAATCGTCACGGCCGGCACCAACGTCGTCCTGAAATCCTGGAGAAAAATGAAGACCGTGAAGATCACGAGGGCGATAGCGATCAACAACGACGAGACGACCTCGGTAATCGACTGCGAGATATAGTCGGTGGAGTTGAAGGGGATCGACCATTCGAGTCCATCAGGGAAGCTCTTTGCAAGCTCGCCCATGGCCTCATCCACACCGTTGGCCACCTCCAGGGCATTGGAACCGGGAATCTGGTAAACCCCGATCAAGCTGGTCGGTTTTCCGTCCAATTCGGCATACCAAGCATAGGTCTGCGACCCGAGTTCGATTCGCGCCACGTCCTCGAGTCGGACAATCCGTCCGTCCCGACCACGCTTCACCACGATGTTGCGATACTGCTCGGGATCTTCGAGACGACCGAGAGTGGTCACGGTATATTCGAAGTTCTGTCCCGCCTTGGTCGGCGGCTCACCGATCTTGCCGGCGGCGACCTGAACGTTCTGCTCCCGCAGAGCCGCCATAATATCGGCCGTCGTCAGACCTCTCGCCTTGAGGAGATTCGGGTCCATCCACACCCGCATGCCGAAGTCCTTGGCGCCGAAGATCTGGACCTCACCCACGCCGTTGACTCGCGCCAGAACATCCTTGATCTGGGTGGAGGCGTAATTCGACAAAAACATGTCGTCGTAACGGCCGTCCGGCGAGAAAATCGTCGCCGCCAAAATCATGGAGGTGGACTTCTTTTTGACCATGACTCCCTGGCGTTTGACCTCATCCGGAAGCTTGGGTTCGGCAATGGCCACGCGGTTCTGGGTGAGGACCGTAGCCATGTCAACGTCCGTGCCGACTTCGAAGGTCACCGTCAGGTTATAACTGCCGGAGGCCGAGGACTTGGAGGACATGTAAAGCATGTTCTCGACGCCGTTGATCTCCTGCTCGATGGGTTGGGCGACTGTCTGTTCGAGAACAGTCGCACTCGCCCCAGGATAAGTCGTGGTGACTGAGACCGTCGGCGGCGTGATCTCCGGCATGCTCTCCACCGGCAGAATCGGAATCGAGATCAAGCCGATGATCACAATGACGATGGAGATGACCAACGCAAAGATCGGGCGATAGATGAAGAACCGGCTGAAGCCACCCACGGTCAATCTCCCGAGTTCCCGGCCACCGGCGTAACCGGCAATCCGGGTCGGGCTCGCAAGAGACCGTCAAGGATGTATTGCTCGCTCCCTTTAAGACCCTCCGCGACGACCACCTTGCCGTCGTCCAGAGTGGATCCGAGGACCACCGGACGATGCTCCACAATTCCTTCGGCCCCGACCAGGTAGAGATACTTCCCGGCCAGGTCGGTCCCGACAGCCCTTTCCTCAACCAGAACGGCGTTCTCAATGATCTTGCCGGGAATCTTCACCACGACGAAGAAACCGGGGAAGAGTTTTGCATCGGCATTCGGGAACACCCCACGCACGATGATGGTTCCGGTCTCCGGATCGACGGTATTGTCGATGGAATCGAGATGACCTTCGACCTCGAGATCGGTTTCCTTCAGTATCAGCGTCGCCGGAACCAGTTCATCGGCGTCCGGTTTGTGACCACCTCTTTCGCCGAGCATCCGAGCGAAAACCCGCTCGCTGATGTCGAAATAGGCATGGATCGGGTGAATCTGGCGCACCGTGGCCAGCAGGGTGCTTCCACCGACGCCGACCAAGTTTCCCGCGTCCACCAGATGACGACTGATGAGGCCGTCGATGGGTGACTTGATCGTGGTATAGCCGAGCTGGATCTCGGCATCGGTGAGTGCCGCCTTTGCCTGGAGCAGCGCCGCAGATGCCTGGTCGCGTTCGGCCCGAGCCCTCGTCACCTCCTGTTGGCTGACGGCGTTGGTCTTCACCGCCTCCTCGAGCCGATCAAGGTCTGACTCGGCTCGACGCAACCCGGCCTCCGCCGATTTCCGATTTGCTTCCGCCTGGTCGCGCCGCGCTTCATAGGGCGCCTGCTCGATGACGAAAAGCACCTGGCCCTTACGGACATAGGTGCTCGGTTTGAAGGAAATCTGTTCCAAAAACCCCTGGACACGGGCTGTGATCTCCACCGATTTCACGGCCTGCGTCGTACCGGTGAACTCTCGCAGCACAGACACGTCTTGAAGCGCTGCCACAGCGGTCGTAACCGAAGGAGGCTTCGGCGGCGGCGGTGAGGGTGGTTCCCCGCACCCGCAAAGATTCCCCGTAACGACCAAACCCATAAGCGCCGACGGAAGCATGGTTCGAAAGCAACTCGCTGATTTGATTTTTTGAATTGTCATAGTGGAGGATCATGTCGTATCGGCACAACACAGTCAAGCAAGTCGGCCAAAAGCAACTGCAGCCAACAGCGGCGAATATCGCGGAATGCCGGAGTGAGATTCAACCCCATAGTTCTCGTGGATAGTCTCGGTACATCCTGCGGAAACCTCGGTTGTAGCGCCCCTCCGCAAGAATGATCCTGACCAGATCGAGGTGTGGCGCTCGGTGCTTGTTGACGCGCATCGGAATGTTGGCCGTCCCCGCTTTCGTCAGGTCCGCGAAAGCCTGTGCAAAGCGTCGCAGGGGAACGGCGGTCGGCGTCAGGGGATGCATGCAATCGTGCAGATCGTGCGGATTGTCGACCCAGATCTTCCTTTCGATGTCACTGTAGTCGGGAGTGCCTGGAGACGGGGTACAGACCGTGAAGCTGCATTCACACGGAGGCAAACGCTCAACGTAGTCCTTCAGGCTCTGAAAGTCCCCATCATCGAAATCCGGCATGACCATGAAGGCGGCATGAACCGCGATCCCCATGGAACGCAGCACGTCCAGGGCCCGTTCATTCCCAGCCACGGTCCCTCCCTTGACGACCTTCTTCAACGCAGCATCGGTAGAGAACTCGAAGCCGAGAAAGGCCGCGTCGAGCCCGATGGATCGCCACTTGCGGAACAGCTCGGGCGAGCCGTTCACAGTCGTCGAACGGGTCCAGGCGAAGTACCTCTTTTGTACCCCTGCCTTTTCGAGACCTTCGGCCAAACGCCATGCGAAATCGACGTCGATAAAGTTCTCGTCATCCGAGAAGTAAATGTGGTCCGAAGAGACGGCTGCAATCTCATCGACAACCGACTGAACCGGGCGCGGCCAATGCCGGCCCTCACACAAGAAGGGAACGATGCAGAACGAACACTTCATCTTGCAGCCCCAGGAGGTGCGCACTGTGCTGACCTGGGGGAAAAGCGGGTGCCCGGCGGGCAGATCTTCGGCAAGCCATACTGTCGAATAACGACGACAATCCCACAGATCCCGCCGCGGAACCGGCAGGGTCGCGGGATCCGGGAAGATCGGCCACTCGTCCGGTTTCTCCATGGCTTTGGATCCCCCGGGAATCATCACATCACCGATACCTTCGAAAGAGTCCCCCGCTTCAAGCCGCTCGACCAGGCTGCGAAAGGGCCCACAGCCCTCGCCCCGCACAATCGCGTCGATCTCCTCGATATCGAGGTCTTCCGGCGCCACGGTTGCGTGGTGACCACCGACGACGATCTTCCCCAAGGGCAGGAGTCGGCGAATTCGGCGAGCCAGCTCCTTCACGATCGAACCCTCGTGGCTATAGCCCGTGAGGCCCACAAGATCCGGGCCGAAAGTCTGCACGGCCCTTTTGAGCGCGCGGTTCCCGAACCTGGCCAGGCGCAGATCGAGAATGCGAACATCGTGCTTCGGGGAAACGGCCGCAGCCAGATACCCGAGCTCCAGAGGTTCCAACAGCTGAAAGGCCTGCAGCCCGAGGATCGAGCCGAGCCGTGCCTTTGGTTTGATCAGGAGAATCTTCATGGTCTCGGAGGAGTGTACCTTTCCTTTGAGTGGCAGATGAAACCCAAACACCGGCTTGGTTTCAGGTGGCCAAGAATTTCTCGGCCGGGTCGATCTGGACATCAATGACGGCAGCTTCTTCGTCAGGATCGATTTCTGATTTCTCGATACCGTCTCACATCAGCTGAAGAGAAGATCTTCGACGTCTTCTAACGACGCAACCACAAAACCTGCACTCTTCGCCTTTTCAAGTTCCCTATCGGTGTTATACCCCCAGCCCGCCACCACGGCCCGAACCCCGAGTTCGGCGACACTCTCAACATGATTGAGCTTGTCGTCGACGAAGGTGATTTCGGACAGAGGTGCTTTCAGTTTTTCCGAGAGAACCCTGAGGTGAATTTTCTTGCTGATGCCGGTCTCCTTGTCGAGGATCAAGCGATCCGCAAAGAGATCACTGATCCCGAAAAATCCAAGCAGCAACCGTACGGACTCGCCATCCTTTGCGGTAGTAATCGCGAACGTCGTTTCTCCGGCACGCCGACGAAGAATATCTACGAAGCCGTCGTAAGGCTGATGGAGTGCCAACCAACCCGGAAGGCCCTCCTCCCTGCGACATCGACGGGTTTCATAAAAGGCATTGTGGAAGTCATGAAGCCACGCTTGACCGAGGCCTTCCCGAACCTCATCGTACTGATCCTGGTCTTCAACCGGCAGGCCGGCGCCCAGAATGTGAAGGGCGACACCGAAGTCCTCCGCTCGATTGCCCAGCGGCACCAGACGGTCAAGGGTCTCAGCCGTCGTTTCCTCCATGACCATCGCCTCGGAAATACCCGGGTCCAATCCGAGGCCGTTCCATGCGTCAACGGCCACCCGCAGAACCTCGGCCCGCGACTGACAGATCACCCCGTCGAAATCCAAAGCAAGGACTTTCATCGCCTGCATCATAGCCGCTAACACGGCATCACCGAAACCAATAATTGGTCCTGCATGCTCCGCCGGAAGCTGTCAGCCTTTTTGCAAAACTCAAAAGAGATAGCCACAAAAAGACACAAAAAATGCCCAATGGTTGCTGTACCTGCGTTTTGGAGCGCGCGACTGCGATCGCGCATTCTCCTACGCTGGATTTTGCAAGCGCCTGAACTGTCAGCGGACCCGTTGAATCCAACCCAAAAATCGAAAACCACGCATTCCCCTTGGGTTGCGGGCATAGCACGCGCTAGGTTCTCTGTGTTCTCTGTGTCTCTGTGTTAAATGCTCCTCGGAATTTTGCCTCGGCTTTCGACGTTTCTAAGATGTCAGTGGCGAGGAATTTTCTGGACGGGAACCCGCTACAATGTCGTCTCCAGGAGTGCCAATGACCAACAACAAGAAAAGCCTCAAACTCATCAGCTGGAACGTGAACGGACTGCGCGCCTGCGCCCGCAAAGGTTTCCTCGATTGGCTTCGTGAAGCAAAGCCCGACATCCTTGGCCTTCAGGAAGTTCGCGCCCTGCCGGAGCAGCTTGACGCCGAAGTCCTCAAGCCCGACGGCTACGAAACCTGGCTTCATCCCGCAGAGAAAAAAGGATACTCGGGCGTCGGACTGTACTCCGTGACAAAACCCCGGTCCGTGATCCTAGGCGGCCTCGAAGAGGAGCGTTTCAACTCCGAGGGACGCCTGATCATCGCCGACTACGATGACTTCCTTTTCTATACGGGATATTTCCCGAACGGCGGCAATACTCTGGCCAGGGTGCCCTACAAGCTCGCCTTCTCGGAAGCGGTTCTGCAGCACGCCGAAGAGCAGCGAAAACAGGGCCGCTCAATCGTCATCTGCGGCGACGTCAATACCGCCCACGAAGAGATCGACCTCGCCAACCCGAAGACCAACCAGAAGAACACCGGATTCTTGCCGGAGGAACGGGCGTGGGTCTCCCGCTTCCTCGACCACGGCTACGTCGACATCTTCCGCGAGCGCCACCCGGGGGAGAGTGGGCATTACACCTGGTGGTCCAACCGTCCCGGCGTGAGGGCGCGGAACGTCGGCTGGCGTATCGACTATTTCATGATCTCACCGGACCTTCGGGAACGGGTTGTCGACGTCAGGCACCACCCCGACGTCATGGGTTCCGATCACTGCCCGATCGAAATGGTGCTGGCTCTGGACTGATCATGGAACGCCTTCGCTCTATCCTGCTCGGATTTGAAGGTCGAAACTACAAGGCCTACAAGGAACTTCAGGGCGACACCTTCGAATTCGAGCGCTTTAGCCTCATCATCGACCACGTGCAGGGCGATCCCTATGCGGCCCCCTCGAGGATGCGGGCCGTCATCCCCATGGCCGAAGCCGGAATCCCCGAAAAAGCCCTCGCCTCCAAATCAAGAAGACGAGCGTGCCGTGACTTCCTCGCCCGGGCCTTTCGCGCAGCGGCCCGCCGTGAACCTGACCTCGGCATCGACGCCGGAACCCAGACGGTGTTGGCGCGCAGTGCCTGCCTGTTTGTCGGCGACACGATCGAATTGCGTTTCACCGCCGACATGCCCGGCCGAGGCCGACGAATCCTCGGCCGTCATGCGGCACAACTCCTGTGCACTGCGCTGCCTCACGCGGTCGAACACGCCGCACTGGCAGCCAACCTCGACCTCGCGGCCCTCGAACAACACTGCGCCGTGGTCGAGGATCAGGACGCCATGCGTTCTCAGCTCGCCGACCGGGGCCTGGTGGCCTTCGTGGCCGATGGCGCCTCCCTGCCTCGGCGTTCGGGAAAGGATGACCGGCCGGCCCGGGAGGCCACTCTCTTCAAGGCGCCACCAAGCCTCAAAGTGACCTTGAGAGCGCCCAATGCCGGAGAGATCAGCGGTCTCGGCGTGCGCCACGGCATCACTCTGATCGTGGGCGGCGGATTTCACGGCAAGAGTACCCTGCTCAAGGCTCTGGAAAATGGAATCTACGACCACGTGCCGGGTGACGGACGAGAACGCGTTGTGACCGAGGGCTCGGCGGTGAAGATACGAGCCGAGGACGGTCGCTCGGTTGCGGGCGCCGATATCTCCAGCTTCATCGGAGA
>JAIOSJ010000119.1 GCA_021107705.1 Thermoanaerobaculales bacterium
AATTCACTCGGGCCAGGCGCCATCTTGAAGCGGCATGGGCGAGAGATTTCAGGACTCCAGAAGTTGCCTACGCCCTCGGCCTGACCCTCGGCGAACTGTATCAACATGAGTTGATAAACGCCCGACAGATAACGGACGAGGCTCTTCGTACCGCCCGCACCGGGGAAATCGAGGAAGAGTACCGGGATCCAGCCCTGACCCTGCTCCAGACTTCCACCGGCCTCGATCCTGCCGGCCAGGCCTACGCCGAAGGACTCATCGCTCACTACGAGGAACGCCACGACGACGCCCTCGCGTTGGCCGAGCGAGCCCTGGACCGCGATCCGACTCGATACGAGATCCTGACCATGATGGCCAACACTTTTCTCGACCGAGGTCAAGCTGCTCTGGCGCGTGGCGAGATCGACGAGACCTCCGACTCCTACGCGTCGGCCGGCGCCGCCCTGGCCGCAGCGGCCGAGATCGGACGCAGCGACCCGGCTGTCCACCGCGGTCGGTGTCATCACCGCACCCTGGTACTGCAGTCGAAGATTCGCCGTGGGATCGCTGACGTAGAGTGTTACGAACGGGCGATCCTCGACTGCAATGATGCCCTTCTGATCAATCCCGACGACGCCTCGGCACTGGCAAACCTCGCTCAACTCCATTGGAGATGGGGCCAACACCTCATGAAACAGGGAGAGGACCCGACGCCTGTTCTCCGGAAATCAATCTCCACCGCAGAAAAGGCGGTTCGGATCGAACCGGACAATGCGACCGGCCTGAACGACCTCGGTGTCGCCCTGAGCAAGCAGGGCTTGTTCCTCATGAGAACGGGCCGAGACCCCGGAGAAGGCTTCGAACGGGCAATCTCAGCCTTTGACCAGGCTCTCATCATCAGTCCTGGAAGCGGCCGATTATTAAATAATCGCGGCCTCGCCCGCTGGCGACAGGGTCAGTGGCTCGCATCCCAAGGTAGCGACCCCCTGGCCCACTTCACGACAGCCGCCGAGGATTTCAGATCCGCACTTAAAGCAGGACCTAAAGACCATGTTGCCATGGTGAATCTCGGTGCGGTCAGGCTCACCACGGCGATGTTCGAAGCCCGATCAGGGGTGGATCCCATACCGGCGCTGGAAGAGGCGATCCGGGTTTTCAAAACCACGCTCGAACTCAATCCACGCCTGGCCGTCGCCCATAACAGCCTTGGCGCGGCCTTCTCTGTCCGGGCGGAATGGGAGCAACTCCACGGAACCGACCCCCGGCAGTCACTTGATCAGGCGATTGACGCATTCAGAAGTTCCGCCGAGGAAAACCCGAACAATGCAGTTGTTTACAGCAACATGGGAAGCGCCGCCGCAACCCGCGCCACTTACGAATACGACACCGGACTGGATCCAACCTGTTCCCTTGAAGAGGCCGCTCGATTTCTTGACCGCGCGATCGAGATAAATCCGAGGCACACGACAGCCTTTTTCAACCGGGCCACCAACAACCGACTCCGCGCCCTCTATCTCCTTGATCAAGACAAAAACCCGTCGACCGCTGTGGTCGCCGCACGATCCGACCTCGAACACATCCAAAACATCAACCCAACGTATCCCGGCAGTCGCATCGAGGAGATCCGTCTCGACCTGATGGAGGCGCGGTGGAGCCACGGCCGGCAACGCTCGCCGACGACCCACCTGGACCGGGCACAGGAACGGATTGAGGCCGAGCTTCAGACCCAACCGGATTTCGCCGAAGCCCACATGGAGGCTTCCAGAATCCATTTTCTGAGAGTGAGTTGGGGATTAACCCAGATCGACGATCGCCTCGATGAACTCGTGAAGGCTCTTGCGGAGGCTGATGAGGCCATACGAAACAACCCAAATCTTGCCGAGGCCCACACCCTGCGCGGCGCCATTCTGGTGCTTCAGGCGCGGCATCAGACTGACCCGCGCGCGATGGCCGAAATCGCCACCCGAGCACTCCTTTCCCTTCAGGAGGGAATCTCCCTCAATCCTCTGCTCGAAAATGGAATTGCAGACGACTTGGCGGAAGCCGGCGCCTTGAAGACTCGGGGAGAGAAACATGAGTTCGACACTGGGACGAGCCCTTCTCTCGGATCCGGACTGGGCGCACAAGATCAGAGAGAATCGAGGAGAGGAGATCATGCCCTTCATTCCAGAGGCGCTTGAAAAGCTCATATAGATCTGAGGGTTTGGTGGTAGGCTTGAAAAAAGCACAACGGGAGGAACAAATGAACGGACTGAATTCAAAGAGAATCGTTCTCGGCGCCGTCACCGGCGGTTTCGCATGGATCGTGTGGAGCGGCCTCATCAACACTGTCTTTCTAGGTCAGAGGTACGTCGTTGCTCAGGACACAGGCACTCTTCTTTCCGAGAGCCGATACGGCTTTTTTCTTCCTGTGTATTTTCTGAGTCTGCTGGCCATTTCCTTTGTCCTTGCCTGGCTTTACGCCGGCGTCCGCACGACCTTCGGCCCCGGGCCGGGCACGGCGCTGAAACTGGGCGCCGTTGTTGGATTCGCAATTGCCTTTCCCCTCAATTTCAGCACTGCGAGTTGGGTTCCCGTGAGTCGCTTCTTTCCCCTGATGTGGATGCTGGAACTCTGGGTCGGCGCCATACTCGCCGCTGTCATCGCAGGCTGGTTCTACTACGACGACTGAGAGCCCACGCTCTTTTGGCGTTGCGGCCGCTCGAACGAGCGGCCCGGTAGGCGTCCCGTCCGCCCAACTCATCGAGTCTCCTATATTTCGGTACACCACACCGGCACGAAGTAGAATGCCGATCTGGAGTTCGGATGTCACAGAAGTGGGATTTGCGGGCTCGCTGAAAGCCGAATTTGGAATGCCGGACGCGATACGATGGTTGTCCGACCCGGAGACGTCACCTCTCCTCGAAAATTGCGCAGAGGTGAGATGACATCGCAATGAATCTTGGTGCTGTCAATCTGACAATTCCTGAGAACAACAGATCGCCGAAGGAGCCTTCCATGAGCAAGACCTCGAGAAAATTCACGACAGCCCTGTGCGCAACCCTGGTGGTTGCCTTTCTTTTTTCCCCCAATGCGACAGCCGGAAATCTGAATCAAGGCCTGGGCGGAACCTCGTTGGACATCCTGTTTCCCGGCGCGGAATTCGATCGAACGATACCAAGCCAAAAACAAATCACCGGCGTCGAACCCGGAGAGCGTCCCCTGCGATCGGAGGAGACCCTCCTTTTCTTTCGCGCGCTTGCCGATGCCTCCCCGAATGCCCACTTGACGGAGTATGCCCGCAGCCACGAAGGACAACCTCTGATCGTGCTGGCGATCTCGGATGAGGCAACAATCACCGACCTCGATGGCTTCAAAGCCCGCCACGCCGCACTCATGGATCCGAGGACCGGCTCGGCGAAAAACATGGACAACGAGAAAGCCGTCGCCTGGATGGCCTATGGTATCCACGGGGACGAACTGAGCAGCACCGATGCAGCCGCCTCCCTGGCTTACCGGTTGGTTGCCGGCGTGGATGAGCAGGCCCAAGCCCTGCGAGAAAAACTGGTCGTCTTGATCGACCCAAACGAAAATCCCGACGGTCGTGCCCGGTACTTGGCCCAGATCACGACCTTTGCTCACAGTACGGCCAATCCCGACCAGGACGATCTCTCCCACACGGCGGTCTGGCCGTGGGGCCGAGGCAATCACTATCTGTTCGACCTGAACCGGGACTGGTTCACCATGGTCCATCCGGAGAGTGCACGATCCCGAGAGATCGCGGGCTGGTTGCCCCAGATCATGATCGACAGCCACGAAATGGGCGGCAACGCGACCTATCTCTTCTCCCCACCACGCCACCCCTTCAATCCCCATCTGCCTCCGAATACGCGGAAGTGGGAGCGGAGATTCTCCGACGATCAAGCGACTGCCCTCGATTCACGGGGTTACCCCTACTTCACCGGCGAGTGGAATGAAGAGTTCTTCCCCGGTTACGGTTCGTCTTGGGCCTCCTACCTCGGCGCCGTCGGCATTCTCTACGAAATGTCCCGAACTTCCGGCACCCTGGTCCGCAAGCACGGCGGCACCCTCCGGACCTTCCCACAGGCGGTCGAACATCAGGTGGCGTCCTCCATTTCGAATCTCGAGACCCTTGCGAGAAACTCCGCAATGGTGCTTGGCGATCAGGCAGCAGCGCGAAAACAGGCCATGAAAACCGGTAAGGTTCGCGCCTGGCTCTTTCCGCCGGATCCCCGTCGTCCCCAACGTCTCGGAACCCTCGCCGGCCTCCTTGTGGATCAGGGCATCGAGGTCCAGGTTCTTCGTGGAAACGAGGTCGCCAAAAACGAAGTGACAAACGCCCGAACGGGCTCGAAGGCCGCGACGGACCTCCCCCCAGGAACATTGTTGGTTCGCTTGGATCAGCCGTCCGCTTCACTGGCGCGGGTTTTGCTCGATCCGCACATTCCCATGGAGTCCGGGTTTTTCCAGGACGAGAGAGAGTACCTTGAGAAGGGAAAGGGCAGCCGTCTTTATGAGACAACGGCCTGGTCTCTCCCCCTTGCCAAGGGAATTCCGGCCTATTGGAGCCGCACCATCCCGACTGGCGACTGGCAGGCATGGACGGCCCCTCAGCCGGCGCGAGAGCCAAGCTCTCTGACCGGATCCTACACGTCGGTCATTCTGAACGGAGATTCGGACCGGGCGCCCAGGACCCTCGCCTCTCTGCTGCAGGCGGGCGTAACCGTTCGCGTCGCCAAAAAGCCCTTCACAATTGCCGGCGAAGCTTTCCGTCGCGGCGCCCTGGTCGTCCGCAAGGACGGCAATGTCGAAGATCTCGATGAGATTCTCAAAGGTATTATGTCAGCGGACGGGGTGAAATGGTTTCCGGTCGAAACCTCCAACTCATCAGTCGGTCCCGATCTCGGGGGCGCCCACTTTCCTGTCCTGGTTGCTCCTCGCGTCGGTGTCGTGACCGGCATGCCGATCTCGCCCCCACAATATGGTTCGATCTGGCACCTTCTCGACCAGGAACTGAACCTTCGTTTCAGCGCCCTGGACATCGGCCGCCTCGTGCGCACCGATCTCTCCCGATACAACGTCTTGATCTTCCCTCCGGTTTTCGGCGGATCCGAAATGTATCGCCTCTTGCTCGGACCCGCAGGAGTCGAACGCCTGAAACGCTGGATCAATGCGGGAGGCACCGCCATCGGAGTCGGCACCGGGGCCCGACTGCTGGCCGACAAAGATACCGGCATCACCAAAACTGTATTTCGCTCCCAGGCCCTGAAGACTTTTCCCCCACCGGTCTGGAGCATCGCTGCGCTTGAGGCGGAGGCAGCCGGACGCCCGAGCGCAACAGGTCTCAGATTGCCGCCCGCGACCAGGAACGACGAGGCGAAGAAAGGCAAAATCCTGGTGACGGAGACGGCATCGACCAGAACCTCCCCCTATGATGTGGCGCCGATCCTCGGCCCCGGCGCCCGACCCTTCGCCGCCGGCCACGACCAGGGCACTCAGCTGGGAGGTCAGCCCATCCAAATGAGTGAATGGCTCAAGGACATTCTGCCTCCCGGAGAAAAAGCCGCCGACGAAGATGATTTCAAAAAGGCCGACAGCCGTCTCCGAAGTTTCATGCCTCAGGGCGCACTGCTGCGAGCCGACCTCGACGAGGAGTTTTGGATGAACTTCGGACTCGATGAGAATATTACGGTCTGGTTCGGCAGCCACGATTCTCTGATCGCAGAACCGCCGGTGTCGGTCGCGGCCCGGTTCCCGGAGATTGACAGACTGCACCTCAGTGGTCTGCTCTGGCCCGAGGCCGCCGCTCGTATCGCCAATACCGGGTACGCCACCCGTGAGACGGTGGGACGTGGACAGGTGATCCTCTTTGCGGATCAACCATCCTATCGTCGCTGGATGAAGGAAAGTGAAAGACTGTTGATCAATGCCGTTCTGCTGGGCCCGGGTCTGGGTACACGCTGGTCCACCCCGTGGTGAGAATTCTCTGAACCTTAAACGCTAAAGAACGTAAAGATCCAAGGTGGCGAGGCCACAATAGACGAGGGACGGATAGACATGAATTTCACCAAGATCGCAATTGGTTCGTTCGTTTTGACTGCAGTTCTTTTCTCGGTTCCCGCGGCGCAGGCCGCGGAACCGGCCCTGTGGCTGCGTTACCCGGCCATCTCCCCGGACGGCGCCCAGATTTGTTTCAGTTATCGTGGAAATCTCTGGCTCGTCCCCTCAACCGGCGGGCGGGCAACCGCGCTCACGGTTCACTCAGCGCATGACTTCATGCCTGTGTGGTCTTCAGACGGTCGGAACATTGCCTTTGCTTCGGACCGCTACGGCGATTTCGACCTTTTCCTCATGCCGGCCGAAGGCGGCGAGGCAACCCGACTCACCACTCACTCGGCAAATGACTACCCATCCAGTTTCACGCCTGACGGGCAGCACGTTCTCTTCAGTTCAGGGCGGCTGGACAGCCGTACCTGCGTGCAATACCCCCGCCGCGGTTCGCAACCTGAACTCTACAGCGTAGCCATCTCCGGAGGGATGCCGGAGCAGGTCTTGAGCACGCCCGCCATCTACGCGGTCTTCGACTCGGACGGCGGGCGCCTCGCCTACTCCGACAACAAAGGACTTGAATCCCAATGGCGCAAGCACGACAACTCCTCCTTCGCACGTGATATCTGGCTGTTTGACACCGAGACAGGGCAGCACACACGGCTGACCGAATTTGGCGCGGATGACCGGCAGCCGGTATGGGGACCTGACGAGCAACAGCTTTACTACCTTTCGGAAAGCGACGGCAACTTCAACGTCTGGCAGATCGGTCTGGAAGGTGAATCCGGACCCGAACAACTCACGCGCCACACGACCCATCCGGTGCGATTTCTGAGCGCCTCCCAACGAGGCGACCTCTGCTATGCCTTCGACGGAGATCTCTGGGTGCGCGAGGCCGGCTCTTCCGAGAGCCACAAGATCGAGGTCGAAGTCGCTGCCGACAGCGGACACAATCAAGTGCAATGGATCAACGTCGCCGACCAGATCAGTGAGTTCGAGCTTTCACCCAACGGCAAGGAACTCGTCTTCATCGCCCGTGGCGAAGTCTTCGTGACCTCCGCAGATCACGAAACGACCCGCCGAATGACCGACACGCCCGAACAGGAACGATCGGTGAGTTTCAGCCCGGACGGCCGCAGTCTTCTCTATGCCTCCGAGCGGAACGGAAGCTGGAATCTCTATCGACTCGATCTCGAGGACGAAGAAGAGCCGAATTTTTTCAACGCAACCGCGACCTCCGAAAAACCCATACTCGAAACCGCGCCAGAGACCTTTCAGCCGAGGTTTTCGCCCGACGGCAAGGAGGTTGCCTATCTCGAGGAGCGAACCGCCCTCAAGGTCCTCAACATCGAAAGCGGGGAGAGCCGCGAAATCCTCCCTGCGGACCTCAACTACTCCTATGCCGACGGCGACCAGTGGTATGAGTGGTCGCCCGACGGGCTCTGGTTCCTCGTCGAATTTCTCAGCCACACGCGCTGGTCTTCCGAGGTCGGCCTCGTGCCCTCCTCCGGCGAGGGTGAACTGATCAACCTCACCAAGAGCGGCTATGAGGATGTGACTCCGCGGTGGGCGATGGAAGGCGAGGCCGTGTTCTGGTTCACGGACCGGCACGGTGATCGGCTGCAGGCCGGCTGGCCCTCGGCTTTCGACGTTTACGCCGCCTACCTGACCCGAGAGGCATGGGAAAAGGCACACCTCACCGAAGCCGAACTCGAGCAGAGGAACGAGAAGAAGAAAAAGGAAGAGAAGGAAAAGGCCAAGGACTCCGATGCCGAGAAGGAGGATTCTGAAGACAACGACGCGCCCAAGATCCCAGACCCGGTCGAGATGCATCTCGATGGCCTCGAAGATCGCACCCAGCGTCTGACCCTGCATTCCTCCAGAATGGCTGATGCACGACTTACGCCCGACGGGGAGAAACTACTCTATCTCGCCAAATTCGAAAAGGGATACGACCTTTGGCTTTTTGAACGCCGCAAGAAAGAAGTCAAACTGCTGGCGAAACTCAAGGCCAAAAGAGCCGACAGCCTGGTCATCGACTCAAAGGGGAAAAAGGCCTTTGTGTTGGCGGACAACAAACTCACGACGGTTGAAATCGAGGGCGGTAAGACCAAGCCGGTCAAGCTCTCGGCAAAGATGCAGCTGGATGCCGCGGCAGAGAAAAGCTATTTCTTCGAGCACGCCTGGCGCCAGACGTTGAAGAAGTTCTACGTCAAAGACATGCAGGGAGTGGACTGGCGCCTTTACAAGCAAACCTACGCGAAGTTTCTCCCCCATATCAACAACAACTGGGACTTTTCGGAACTCCTCTCCGAGTTGCAGGGTGAACTCAACGCCTCCCACCTCGGCTGTTACTACCGGCCGAAATCTCAGTCCGCCGACCAGACGGCAACCCTGGCCTTCTTCCCCGACCCGTCTCACAAAAGAGATGGAATCCTGATTGCCGAGGTCATCGACGGCAGTCCCCTCCAGCGACCCGACACAAAGGTGAAACCAGGAGTCATCATCGAAAGCATCGGCGGCGAGAAAATCACCGCGGGCAGCAACTGGTACCCCTTGCTCAATCACCGTGCCGGCACTCTCGTGCGGTTGGCCCTCTTCGATCCGGAAAACAACGACCGGTGGCAAGAAGCCGTCAAACCGATCTCCCTGGGAGAAGAAAACCGCCTTCTCTACAACCGCTGGGTGCGCTCCCGGCGCGCCGAGGTCGATCGCCTGTCGGGAGGGCGACTCGGCTACGCCCATATCAAGACCATGAACGACCCCTCCTTCCGGGAGATCTTCGAAGATGTCTTCGGTAAAGCCGTCGACAAAGAGGCCATCATTCTCGACACCCGTTTCAACAACGGCGGCAATCTCGTCGAAGCTCTGACCATCTTCCTCACGGGTGAGGTCTACACGAAGATTCTTCCCCGTGGGCAGGATCTCGGAGTCGAACCCGGACATCGCTGGACCAAGCCCTCGATCATCGTCATGAACGAAGGCAACTATTCGGATGCCCACTGTTTCCCGGCCGCCTATTCCTCCCTCGAAATCGGCGAAATGGTCGGTATGCCGGTGCCCGGAACCTGCACCTCCGTATGGTGGGAGAAACTCCAGGACCGCTCCATGCACTTCGGCATCCCGATGGTCGGTTACATCGACAACGAAGGCGATATGTTGGAGAACAAGCACCTGGCCCCGGATTATCCGATTGACAACGATCCCGCACTCGAGGCCGCCGGCCGCGATCAGCAGTTGGAAAAGGCCGTGGAGGTGTTGCTCGCGACGCTCGATTCCTGAGATCAGTTAAAAGGGTCAAGAGGTCAAAGAGGTCAAAGTGGGCTAACCCGACCTTCTCACCGGCTTCCTACTACGACCGCAGATATGGCACACCACGCAGTCCTTTTCGCAATTCGTCGCCTGCGACGCGACGTACAAGGCAAGTAAAAGGGACAGTGTTGTTATCGACAATTCCGCCTCAATACGCCGTCGAGGTTCAAACAGCCCGATCGATGGGTCTTGAAACGACAATTGGAGCCGGGATAGTCGAGTTCCCGTTGGATTGGCAGGACAAATCGCCGCTCCGGCGACTGAACGCCATCATCGGGACAGAGCCTCAGCATTCTGTCGCTTCTTCGGCGGCAAGAATAGAACAGTGTCCCTTTTAATTTTTGCTGAGCGCAAGCGCTCCCGCTTCGGCGAACAACCCACAGCGACGCCAGCGCTGAGGGCGATCAACTTTGTTTGTTTTATTCGCGTTGCGTTGCACCTGGTTTGAACGCCTTCCCGAAAGTGACCTTTTTTGTTTCACCGGCCTTCTGGCGCACCTCAAGGTGCACCAGCGTCGCATTGTCTGCGGGCCCGGGAAAGCAGAGTGATACAAACGGACTCCCGGCCCCGCAGACAAAGCGAGCGACGGCCTACCCGCCTGGCGGGAGGACTGTTTTTGAGCGACCGGCCCGAGGGTTGCCAGGTCGGACCTTTTGCTCCCACCTACACGAAACGACCCGCAGCAAAAGGTCGGACCAGGCACCCCCGTCGGTGGCGATTGCTTCGTGCTTTCAACGACTCGCGTCATCGATCACCGGAGATGAAAGGCGTTCGCAGACACGCGGAAGGCGCTTCCATCGGGAGTGCCAGTTCAGTCATTGTGCCGGATAAGCGAAACGCGAATCTCTCGCCTTCCGCACAATGACCTGGCCTGGCTCTCCACGGGGAGCGCAATCAAATACGGTTCTCCCGGGAACGAGGTAGGCCGCCGCTCGCGTGTGAAGCGAAGCCGCAGTCCCTGCAATTGGCTTTCTCGTGGCTTCGCTTCATAGCGACGCTGGGTCGCCGCCAGGCGATCCAGAAGGCCGGAGCTGAGAAGATGCCTGTCGGGTGAGCGGGTCATCCAATTGGATTTGTCGTTGAATGGCAGGCGTTGCAATCAGAGAAGGTTAGGAAGGTTGGACCTGGCACGGAGTTCTTCTGGCACGGGGTTTTTCGAGGTTCTTTTTCGGTTTACTCCCATCTTCCCGCAGTGATGCCGTTCAACTTCGCTATAACCATCTCAGCGATCTCTTCGACAGAGGTTTGAGGATATTGTACGTATCCAACCGTTTCGAGGAGACCAGAAATCAAGGTGTCGTCCACCCTTATGGGCAAGATGTATTCACGCGACTCCCTCATGGCTCGAGCTTGCGCGGCTTTGCGCTCGTGGTTTGGCCACACCTTTGACGCATACTCCTTGGAGATGATCATCACACAGAAGGTGGCCTGCTGGTATACATCCTGAAGGTGGTCATGGAGGTTTCTCCCCCACAGAGTGGTCTTTTCGAACCCGTCATAAAAGACCGAGATCGACTCTCGCGTCAAGGCGTGTGCGATGCTCTCAGCCAAGTCTCGCTGTTCTCCCGCAAACGAGATGGCCACATCATGATTCTGTCTGTCAGCTTCTGGTGGAGCATCTATTGTGGATAACTGCTGAATCGAGTGATTTTGAACCGACGTCTTCGGTCTACTGCCTTCCAATGTTCTAACGCCAAGGCTGGTAATGCAAATGGTCTCGCCGCTATCTGCGGCACCGGAAAGGCTAGGCGCCTCTACGAGTCCTTCTTCAGCAAGCACTGACAAGACAAACTCGATTTGCCTGATAGAGATTCCAAGAATCGGGGCCAAACCATCAAGCTTCATCGGCAGGCGCGAATATTCGCGAGGGCATTCGCGCCGAACGTTCAGAAGACCCCGTAGTACCGTCTCTTCGATGATGGCGTTGGGCACCGGCGCCAATTCGCCTCTGATGCTGTCTGAGCTTATTGTCTGCGAATAGTCCTTCCCTCGTTCGTAGAGCTGGAACGCGCGACGAGACCAGGCCTTCTGCTCGTTGTACTCCTTTACCCAATGCTTTGCAGCGGGCTCTCCGCGCCCACCGAACTTCATCGCAGCCGCCGTGCCGGTGAGCAGTGTCGATTCGGTGAAGAGTATCTTCCCCTCCTGGAAGGACTCGATGATGTGAAGCACACCGTCGCGGCTGGTCTCTTCGAAGCACGCCCTACGGGGATGCTGGCCCGCGAGGATCTCGCTCGGCGAAACGTCTCTCGGTGGTGTCGATGTCATTCTAGGACCAGGATAACCACCCAACATAATATTAACAAACAAGATTTTGAAGGTGTCAACGCCTTCGAAATCTAAAAAACAACACTCGCCACACCTAAAAACTCCGCCCCCAGTTTCATGTTTCGGGCACTTTAATACTGTTTCATCGCCGGCAGGGTTGGGATGAGAACGGGATCCTGTGTCCGGTTGTCGATCACCGAGGCATAGGCTGCGATCGGCCCGGCGTAGAGGACCCTAATCACCACCGATCCTTGAATCCGATTCCAAGGCGATCTGCGAGGTTTGGCTGAATGAACTGCCCTGGTTCAAGCCAGATCTCCGCCTCCCCAGCGAGATTTCCATCCTCATCGAACACGGAGACTCTCACCTGCGACCAACCCTGGGTATTCGTGTTGAGCAGACCGAGATTGGTGCGGAATCCCGTCTCGGAATCGGCAGACATCGTTACACCGGGGATATAGCCTTCCGACCCCTCGAGAATGAGGTCCTTTGCTTGGAAAGCGACCAGGTTCTGGCCGAAGGTCCCGCCGGTGGCGCCGTCGAGGTTGTAGGTTCGCGCAGCAACATGGGGAGACTTGGAATCGCCAACACCGCTGATGACAAAGTAACCCTTGGAAGAATCGATCCAACCGGGCAGAAACTCATTCGGCAAAATGTCCACGTAGTATCGTGCCGTCCCCGGCTGAATGTTGTGGAGGGTTTGCGTCGCCAGGAATCCCTCGTCCTCGGATGGAAAATAGGCGACATCCGCACTCAACGGCGCCCCGGAGGTATTGAAGAACGAAATATCCGTTCGCCACCGGCTATTGTTTTCACCCATCAGATGGGCGATCCCCGGGACCCACAGGCTCGAGGTTTCTTCATCCAGTGTCATCGGCCCATACAACACCGGATCGCCGGTAATATTGTCGATAACCGATGCCCATGCTCCAGATTTCTCGCTGCCGGTGTCAACCCTCACAGAAAAGATGTCGAGGAAGGTCGGAAGGCCGACGAACTCAGCAATCCTGTTGATCTGCCGGGTGCTTTGAGCCTCAACCCTGACCCACATCGTTTCTCCCAGTTGGCCACCGTCTTGATCCAGAACCTGGATCATCGCAATCGTGCTTTCGTCCCCCATGTTCGCGAGGCGAATATTGGTTCGGTAATAGAGATTATGTACCAGCCCGGAGAGAAAGAAGGTGCTGTTTCCAGGCACCACGGGTACCGCCGGAACGTACTGACCGAATGTCCCATCCG
>JAIOSJ010000206.1 GCA_021107705.1 Thermoanaerobaculales bacterium
AGCCTACCTCTGCGGCAGCGAATTCGCGACCGCCTTCGAACTCGAACAGGGCGTCGGCTACGCTCTGGTCAGGCTTTGGGATCTTAGGAACTTCAATAATGCTCACCCAATATCCGTGATTTGCCATCCGAGCTGAAGCAGTTAAACCGACTTCCCAACTTCCTAAAGCCTGGCACGGAATTAATGGGTGGCACCCGTCTTGGGTCAGCCCGCAGTGAGGAGTTCCACGAGCTCTTTGGGTGTGATTGCAGATACCGGTGAGGCGCCAAAATCCCTTACGTTTCGCGTCACAACCCAATCGCAGTGGATCGCTTCGGCGGCAGCGGCTACAACTGCGTCCTCGAAATCCTCCATCGGAAGACTGCGGGCCCGAAGCATAATGTCCCGGCTTTCTCCGACGACCTCGAAATCCCCGAGGATCCAGTCGATCGCTTCGTTGGCACTCTCCCGGTGAGCAAACCTCGAAACGAGATAATAGATTGTCGTCAGGGCGTGACCCGGTACCGCACCACCGATTTTACCCCTCGCAATGTTGCTGAGAACTGCGGCGGAGGCGGTGTAGTGCGGTTCCCGTTTCTGAATCACGTCGAGAAGAACATTCAGATCGACCAGGACCTTCATTGGTGCTTTTCGAGGAGGTGATCGTGGTAGAGCACTTTGGAATCCACCTCCGTCGGCACGATTCCCGACATCCGAGCCACGTTTGGATGGATGTCTTCCTCAGAGGCACCCTCCTGCAATCGCTTGAGGAAGCGACAGAGCACCGCGGTCACCGTCAGCCCGTGTTCCGCTGCGTATTGCTTGAGGAATTTCAAGCTCTCATCCGGCAGTCGGACCGTTAATTTGCTTCTGTTCGGCATGTGACCTCCATACGGCTATTCTAGCATAAACGTACGGCTATCCAGGGTGCCCGTCAGTGAATAGTGCATGAAGCGCATACCTATTTCTCAGGCTTTGGGATCTTAGGAGGTTTAAGAATACCCCTTCCCTGTCCGTGATTGGCTACCCGATTTGAAGCAGTTAAACGGACTTCCCAACTTCCTAAAGCCTGTCATCCAGCTCACAGGTCGGTTCAAGTAGATCGCGGCGCCTTGTGTTCGCTCATGGGCGTTGCCTATCAATACCGAACAGGCCGGAAACGGCCAAACGGTGCCGGGTACATGCATCTAGTCTTTTCCCTTGGATCGATCGCACTATTGTGATCCAGGGCTTCGATAACCCATCGTTCCCGGGGCCTCGGCATGATTCATCGACCTCCATACGAACCAGATCACCAGATCCATGTACTCGGCACTTTTCACACAACACCGGGAAGACCGGACCTGATGCCGTTAGGCACCGTTATGACTAATATGGCTAAGAAACAAGATCGATAAAGAACTGCCAAATCGCTCTGCCCCAATCATCGGCGGTACCTTTTTTGCCACTATTTTCTTCGTAACCAACTTTGTGGGTATCACCTGTATTAAGGTTCTCCAAAAAAAACGTAATTGCTCCGTCTGTCCTGAAAAGCGCATTGAATTCACCTTCACTGGTGATTTTGTGAGTTTTGTCGTTTTGTTCGGCCAGCAGTAAATAGCCTCCCCCCCTCATTTCAGCCAACATCTCATCGAGATCTTCGGGCATATCAGGTTTAGCTGCGGAAATCCCTATAGCGCCAAAAACGATTAGTAAGATAATTGTAATGACTGCTCCAAACCTCATGATTTTTCTCCTTGCTAGGTGTTCCTTTTCCGGAAACGTGTTAGGGATAGTGATTTCATTTTCCGAATCCAAGCCATCCTATCACTGTCGAGGACCGATTCGGAGCAGATGACGACGATGGTGGACCCTACGGGGCGGTTTCCATCGATGATTAAGCGCCGGGCGCCCTCAGACCGCCACCGTGAACCCTTGGGGAGGCTTCGTGCCGGTATCGGCACACAACCCCCCAAGGGTCGGAGAATCTCAGACTCTCTCAAGCCGTTTTCGGCAATGAACTTCTCGACCGTTCGGGCGGCCCTCGTCCCGGCTCCTCAATGCCCTGAACAAGAATATGCCAGTGTCCCTTTTTAAATTTATTCCTACGGCATCGAGCCCGACCAGGCCGAGTAGTCGCCGTCCTCGAAGCCGTCGGCAAAGATCTGAATGACGGCCCACATCAAGGGGTAGTTGTCGGTCAGGTTGGAGCCGTCCCCGCAGAGGACGGGGTGGGGGGTGTCGCCGATGCCGTTGTCGTCGCCATCCGTGCCCGCGTAATCGGACCAGTGATTGCCCTCCCCGAGGAGGTCCCAGATCTCCGGACCGCACACGGACGAATAGGCGGCGGTGCTCAGCGCCTGCTCGGTGTTGTCGATCAGGTCGTTGTGGTGAATGCCAATGGAGGCGCCCACGGTCCTTACCCCGGTCTCGTTGCCATCGATGAGATTCTGAAAAAGGAACTCACTGTAGACCGAGGCGGACCCGTCCCACCGCACTCCGGTGCCGTTACCGTGCACCCGATTACTGTAGACGAAGTTGTCGCCCTGGGTGATTTCCATGCTGATACCACAGAGGTTGTTGGCGACGTCGTTGTGGCGGATCGTGCTGCTGCCTATCCTGTAGCCCACGATGGCGATGCCCCCCCCTGTGCCCTCGAAATGGTTGTGCTCGTAGAGATGGGAGCGACCGTCGTAGCCGCGGATTCCCTGGTGGCAGTTGAGGAAGAAGCAGTTGCGAACGACGATGCCCGTGGCGAAGCGGGTAGTGCTCCAGATGCACTTGTTGGAGACGGTGCCGTCGATCCTGTGACCCGCGCAGTCCAGGGTGATCCCGTCCCCCTGGATCTCGATGGCGGTGCCGTGGGCCTCCACCGACGTGAAGTCCTGGGTCATAGTGCAGGTCATGGTGGCGGCGCTCCAGGTCCCAACGGTGCTGCAGTCACCCCCGGTGGTGTCAATGATCAGATCCGACGCATGGCCAGGCCGGATCGGTGTTCCCAGACAAAGAAGCAGACCAGCGGCGAAGATCACGTGTCTCATGAATAGGTCCCATCCTTGGGTCAAGCTCCATCAATATACCACGCCACTCGGTCGCTCCCTTCGGTTTCCTGCGCGTGCACCGCAACCACGCCGCAAAATGGTGCCGGGGACATGCATCTAGCCTTCTCCCCGGTCGGGCGCAAACGTCGGCAATCAAGGCTTCAATCCGAGCCAGCTTTCCCAGATCGACGACTCCAGCACCCACTCCGCAATCTAGGACGTCAGGGAACCGGATTTGACGAACCAACCGTTCCAGGTATGCGCTTCATGCGCTTTTCACTAACGGGCATCCGAGAACCGCCCTTGAAATGATTAATCGATGACCGCTGCAGTGATTTGTTCGTTAGGCGCCTATTCTGTTGCTCATGCTGAGAATCCACTCGGCTTTGTCAAATGTCGGTTGTTCGTACGATTCGAACATGTCCAACAATGGCCGTGGATCTTTATCGACGAGCACCATTGAGCGGTTTTCTGGCCGAATGAACTGCTGCTCTACGGCGTGGTCCAGGAATTCAACAAGGCTGTCGAAGTAACCCGAAACGTTGAGAAGACCACAAGGCTTTTCGTGGATACCAAGTTGGGTCCATGTGAGAACTTCGAAAAACTCCTCGATTGTTCCAAGGCCGCCAGGCAACGCAACAAAACCGTCGGACAGCTCAGCCATCAGCGCCTTCCGTTCGTGCATGGAGCCTACGACTCGAAGATCAGAGAGGTCAGACAAAGCCACTTCCCGTTCTACTAGCGAGAACGGAATCACTCCGATGACATTCCCGCCACTTGTGAGGACGGTTTCAGCCAAACGTCCCATCAGACCCACACTTGCTCCTCCATAAACCAGACCAAGGTCACGCCGAACGCACTCACGACCAAGTGCTTCAGCAGCCTGGAGGTATTCAGGTCGGGTTCCTGGACTTGAACCACAGAAAACACAAATCCTGTTCATGGAGCGAGATTGTACCGCCTAACGGCCGGGCACTGACCGGCGTCCGACTGGACTGTAACAAACACGATGTTGCAGGGGAAAGCGTCCTCAGAATTGGAAAATCAACTCGATTCACTGAGGAAACCCCCACCCCACACGATTGAACATTCATTGATTGCATGTTATCGCACTAGTTGGAAATAAGAATAAGTGTCCCATTTAAATGGGTTACCCCCACGGCGCAAGACTCGCTTCCGGCTGGCGGCCAACCTTGGCCGTGCGGGACTCTCACCCGCAAGGTCCGACCGGAAAGTTTCAGAGATTTCGCTATCTTCTATTGATTCACGTCATCTCTTCCCCTTCCCCCAGGCTTACCCTGGCGCACACCTGGCACAGATGATGGCCCAGGCAAAAATAGCAAGCCCGTCCCGCTCCTTGACCTCACGAAGCAGCTCGGCAAACTCCACCGCTTCAGCGGGATCGGAAAACACGCCCTCGCCACGGGCAAA
>JAIOSJ010000287.1 GCA_021107705.1 Thermoanaerobaculales bacterium
GTTAACCGAGTTGCAGGGCAGGAGGCGGGGTGAAAGGCTGACCCGGGCGAGGGAGTTGGTGGCGACCGTCGGACTACAGCGATGGCGGCAGGGGGACAAGGCTTTGGCGAATGTGTTGGGGGTGTATCCTGATTCCGTCAGCCGACAGGCGGCCAGAGGAGAAAATCGAGTATTGTAGGATCCTGACTTCGCAGGTCTTCTTGACGAACTCGACCGACTCCTTGCCAGCAAGACCGCAGGGTGGCCCACATGAGCGGGAAGGACGGACTTGGCACTGATGCCGCGGACAACTGATCTCCTGAGCCGGATCCACCGACGAAACAGCTGACGAAGCTGTCACAAAACAGCTCCTTCTTAGGGCTTTCCAACATCTTCCTACGGTGTCACCGAAGACCACGCGGAGGGATCGCCGGACTCAAAGCCGTTGTTGAAGATGATCGGGGCGCGGATGAAATAGGGTGTGCCCGTCAGCGGGTCGTTGGCGATGGCGACCAATCCGTAGCTGAAGGGGGTGAACGCCTGCATGGGGGCGATGGCCACGGGCCCTCTGAGGGGGAGCGAAGATCCGTGACAGGGCGTTGAATCGCTCCACTGTCCCGACGCGTCCTCGATGCGGACGAGACAGTCGTTGTTGTCGGGGGCGTATACCGCGCCGAAACCGCCTCCGGGGGCTGCCACCACGTCGGCGGCGAAGCCCGAGTTGCACGCATCCCAGGTGTGGCATGTGGGTGACGATCCGGCCGCAGACGAAGCGCAACTCTTTGTCTGGTAACTGTACGACCAGTAGACCGCCCTCATTTCGTCGTCGGCCGCGGCGATGGAGCCTGGATATTCGAACACTGGGGCGTCGGCGTCGAATAGAAAGTGTTCAGGGCCGTCGATACCGTGATAGCGCCACAGGTACAGGTCCCAACTCGACTGGTAGGCCACCAACGGGTTGTATCCGCTGCCCAACCAGAAGCCGTCATTGTAGGTCGCCTCCAGCATCCAGCACCAGGCATCGGTGACGCCGGTGGTTACCTCGTGCCACGGCTCAGAGCCGGCGCCGCCGTCCTCATCGGTCCAGAAGAATACGAGATTGCCCTCTGTGATGGCGAAGAGGTAGAGGTGATCGTCGTACGAGGCATGGTTCGAGGTCAGGGCGATGTGGCAGATGGTGTCCTGGACTGCGGCCAACAACACCGTCACTGACCCGTAGATCGGATCGTACACGCCGTCGCTGGTCTGGACCCGAATCACCCGGGCCGAGTTGACCGCGATGTGGCTGATGTAGCCGACATAGAGAAATCCGCCGACGACGGTGGTTCCCAGGTGATTGCCGATTCCGTGCGCCGAGCACTGCTCGTAGGTCTCGCTCCAGGAATCGCCGCCGTCGGTGGACAAGTTGACCGCGAAGCAGTCTTCGCCGGCGGTGTCATAGCGCAGCACCGCCAGCAGGTGTCCCGAAGCCTCATCGACCTCGAGGGCCACCTCGCTCACCTCGCTGCGGCTGCCGATCTGGATGGGATCGGCGGCGCCGGCCGGCGCCACGCTGAGAAGCCCTGCGAGGGCGCCCGTGAACAAAACCGCGGTGAAAGATACTCGGGACGCGTCACATTTGTCGTTGATGGCCATTGCATACCTCCTAGCCTCAGCCTTTGGCATTCACACGCCGGAATCCATGCATTCCATCGTTGAGGCTGAAGATCCGACGAGATACCACGAGGTTCTGTTGACACCGTGGAAGCACCACATCTGATGTGAATCACAGGGGACCCGGATGGTGTGGGACAGGGATTTCCTTTTCACGCACCCTCGAGCCTACCACGGCCTGAGCTGCCCAAAATCCCCCGGCGCCGATATTGAGTTATTGCACGGGCATCCGGGCCAGATCCGGCTTTTCCGGCTTTCTTGTTTTTCAACCCCGGCCTGCGGGACCGCTTCGCGTCCCCGCTCGGTCGGCCGGGTCGGGCCCGGTACGATGACGTAACGGGGAGGGTCATTCGGACCGTCCCACCCGAAAGCGGTGCCATCCTTCACAACCTCACAGCCTTGAGAGGTTGACAAATAGTTAACCTGCAGTATACTCACCATGTGTATCGGCTGCATTTCAAGAAACAGGTTCTCAAGACACTGGCCAAGATGCCGAGGAAAATGCGACAGAGACTGATGGATGCCCTCAGGAGCATTGCGCAAGACTCCGCTGCGTATCGCGGTGATTGGAAGCCGTTGTCGGATTCACGATACTGGCGGCTACGGGTCGGTAACCGGCGGGCTATTTGTGAGATCAAGGATGATCAATTGATACTTCTGGTCTTGAAAGTCGGGACTCGGGGGGATGATTACAAATGACCATGCCACAGATTATCGAAAAGAACGGGCGCCCAGAATGGGCAGTGATCCCCTATGTCGAGTATCAAAGAATACTGGCCCGACTGGAGGATATGCAGGATGTCGAGGACGCAGATCAAGCGCTGGCAGAAATGCGCAGGGGAGAAGACGAGGCTATCCCGTTTGAAATGGTTGAACGTCTGTTGGACAGAACAGAGCACCCGATGAAGATCTGGCGCGAATATCGAGGGCTCACTCAAGCCGGTCTGGCGGAGAAAGTCGGCATCACCAAGAGTTATGTGTCACAGATCGAAGCCGGGAAGAAACCGGGATCCATTGCAGTACTCAGACGAGTGGCAACGGCGCTTGACGTTGATCTCGAGGACGTGAATTCATCCGTGGACATGTAACTAGTGTTCTTCGTACGTCCTCGCCCTACCCCACATTGACGCCAGGCATCCGTGCCAGGACGGTCCTTCCCGTCTTTATGCTGATCCCCTGCCTGACTGCCCCCGAAATTTTATAAGGGACACTGTCTTATTCTTCCGATTGCTTGTATCGCCGTCCGCAGCAGGAAGCTGGTGAGATTTGCGGGTTAGCCTACTCTCCGCTCGACTGCAGAACCTCGGTGGCGAGGAAAGCCGCGAGGCGACGGTGGCCCTCGGAGTTGAGATGACCGTCGTGGGGGAGGAAACAGGTCTCCTCTGCATCCGTGTACGACGCCTCGGTGTCGTGCAGCTCGAGGTCGTGGTGGTCGGCGATCTTGAGCAGCATGCTGTGCAGCTTGCGTTGAGCGCGGACCTGGATGGGGCTGCGGCTGTCTTCCTTGGGGAGAAAGAGCTGGATCACCACCAGCCGAACGCCGCGCTCCTCACACCGGCGGGCCATGTCAAGGAGGACCTGGTTGTAGTATCGGGCGATGGGGCGAAACCGCTCTGGGATCATGACGGCGGTTTCCACTCGGTGGGGCGAGGCTCGCAGCCTGCGCAGGTCTCGAGCCTGTTTCCCTTTCGGCATCGCCCCCGGTGTCCGAGGTTCCGGCGTGGCGCGGGGAGTGGCGGGCCGGACCTCTGCCCGCGCTGCCGCCTTGGCCGTCGTTTGCCCTGTGGGGCTCGTTACGGAGGTCTGGCCCTGACGTTGTGCGCGAGCCCTCTGTTGGTACCACTTGGTCGCCAGGCGAACTCCGCCGAGTTCCAGGGCGGTACGCTGAAGCCATCGGGGTCGCTCGTTCTTGAGGACGTCGACTCGCGCGAGGACTTCCTCGTAGTCGTTCCTGCGAAGCTCCGGGATTTTCTTGATCTCCCCCTCGGTGCGCTTCTTTTCGAGGTCGCGGAAGTCGTTGAGGAATACGAAGAGGACGACGGTCTCGGGCTGCAGCCGGTCCAGGTAGAGTCTGAGCAGCACATAGTGCTCGTACAGGCACTGCCCCTGGCTCGCCATGTTGTAGGCGGACACCCCGTGCTCGGAGCGTAGGAAATGGGCCACGGTGTCCTCCTCCTCGACGCCGTGGCCGTAGACGAGCGAGTCGCCGAGCAGCAGGACCCGCCGGTCGTTGATCTCGGGAGGGTTGCGGAAGCCGAGGCTGTCGGTGCGGTGGGTCCACCAGTAGCCGTGGGAGTAGGTGTGGGTGGAGAAGTCGGCGCGCATGAAGCGCATACGTGTGCTTCTCTCCTTGACGTAGATGCCGCCGGGAAGGGTGTCATACCTGGAGAAGGCCCAGTCCATCACCTCACGGCTGAAGAGCTGCGGGAAGAGGCGGAGATTGCCCTCGACCAGCAGCACCGCGAGGACAAGCCCTCCGACCACGGCAACCGCCCGGAAGAGCTGAAGCCGGAGGATCCGTGACCACGAGCGGGGTCGATGGGTTGCAGCTTCGGCCGGTGAGATAGCCGGGCTAGCCATCGAGCAAGAA
>JAIOSJ010000392.1 GCA_021107705.1 Thermoanaerobaculales bacterium
TTGCCTCGCACGAAATAAAGATCAAGATCGCCGTCGTTGTCGTAATCGCCCGGCACAACGGCCTGAACCGATGAAGAAGGCTTTACCAGACCCAGAGCTGAGGAGCAGTCGTGAAAACCCGTATCCTCGGCGAAGCAAAATATCTTTCCACCATCAGCCCCGGCGCCGTAAGCCACGAATACCGGTGGTCCGTCCACGGACAGGTAGACTCCGACCAACCCCTCGGCCCGAATGTGATCGAGACCAAAGCTGGTCGACCAATCGTCGAACCCTTGCGCTCGACCCCCTGCAAGCCGATTAACACGGTCCTCCTGCACCGCATTCATCAAGGCGATATCGAGCCACCCGTCGCGATTGAAGTCCGCCAGGGTGACGCAACGACCCCTTCCGCGGACATCCGTCAACACTTCGGGTAAGGCCGTCGAAAGCCGGAACGAGGCTGCGCCCTGACCCTCCCCCAACATGAGCAGATTGCCCCCACCGCCAAACCCTCGATCGGCGCCAACCGTGACCAGCAGGTCGAGCCGACCGTCGCGATCGAAGTCCAACCAGCTCATCCCATGAGTATCCTCCTCGAACGGGTGAAGGAGATTCGGCGTGAACTGGAATGAACCGTGGTGGTTGTTCAATAGCCCGATCCCGTGGTGATTGGTGAACACGATGTCGAGCCAACCATCACCTTCGACATCTGCAGCCGCCATCGCGAACACCGGACCACTGAGGTCGGGGCCGACCTCCTTCGACACGTCGATGAACAGGACCTCGCCGGCTGACTCGGAATCCCGGTATGGATCCTCGCCGGTTCGCATGACCGAGGACTGTGCCCCACATCCGACAAGCGTTACACCGACCGCAACCAGCAGAGGCATCGCCTCCCGTGTGAAAGGGCTACTCAACATAACCAAGGGCCTCCAGCTGCGCCCGCAGCTCATCATCGACACCTGGGCCAACACCCCCACCATCAGTTCCGGAACCGACCCACCACACCATGACACCCTCACCCTCAAAGGACGAATCGAATACGTTCTCGATCCAGCGATCACCGTTCTTTGTGAAAATGATGCCCGACCGTACTGCGTCCGGTTCGATCCTGTGTGACCTGCCGTCCAACTCCAGGAAGACGGTTGAGGGCTTGAGGCCCTCGAGGATCCACAGCACGTTTCGGCCCGGGGCCACGGAAAACGCCGCCCCCAGACCGTCCACCTTTCTCAATATGCCGTCGATCGGGTCGAGGATCTTGACACTGCCCAAACTGACCATGCTCCCGCCCAGCAATCCCGTCACCGGCACGCGCCCGCGCTGGTTGCGAACTGCAACTCGAACCCCGGGCAGGTGGGCAGCAAGATCCTGTCCAATCGCAGTACGCAGGCGCATCAAGGTCTCGTCTTCACGAGCCATCCGACCTGCGTTATTACCGGCAGCGGCTGAGTCGAAAAATTCTTCACGCTCGGCGACTGATCTCCAGGCACCGTTTTTGAACCAGTAGCCCGAACCATCGATTTCCCGAACGGAGATACCGTAGTTCGAAGACGAGGCAAAACTGATCGCCGGCGCTAGTGGAACGGTTTCTTCTTCGCCCTCCAGCAACCCCTTTAAGCTGAAGCCATCGATACCATCCGGCGGCTCAAGGCCCAATAGATCACACAGGGTCGGCAGGATATCCACCAAACGCACCTGTTGCGCAACGCGGCGGGGCCGGCCGGCGGCGCGAGGATCTCCGATGATCAGAGGCACGAGGACATTTTCATCGTACAAGCTGTAGTGGTTTACAGCGCCGTGCTCACCAAAAAGCTCACCGTGGTCAGAGGTGATAATGACGATCGTCTTGTCACTGATCCCCAACGATTCGAGCCGGTCCAGCAGTTTGCCGATCGCCCCATCCGTGTAGCGAATGGCGGCGTCGTAAAAATCGACCGCGGTCTGCGCCAAATTCTCGGGCCGATCCTCCTGCAGTACTCCGTCGCGCAGGACTGCCAAGCGACGACGCTCGAGATAGCCCTCATCGGACAGACGCGGCAGCTTCTCGACGTCAACCGAGTAGTCCACGTCGGTTCGTCCGGTGAGTTCGGACAGCTCGGGCTGTCGCGGTCTGAACGGGTTGTGCACCGCATAGGTGTGAAAAAAGAGGAAAAACCTCGCCGCGTGATGGCGCTCGAATAACGTCAGGGCGTTCTCGATGCCCGTGTCAAGCTCTTCAGAAAAACCCATCTTATTACTGAACGACCGGTAGACGTCGAAGCCCTGGGAAAACCCGAGTCGTGGATGTACAAAACCTCCGCCGGTAACGGCCAGAGTTAAGTAGCCGGCATCGCGCAAGATCTCGGACATCAGCACGACGCGCGGTGGGACTCCATCGGAGTGGTTAACACCGTGATGGTGCGCATCGATCCCCGAGAAGATCGAGACGTGTGACGGCAAGGTCCACGGCGCCGACGCAATCACACGGTCGAAGACCACGGCCCTTTGCGCAGCCCAGGCTTCAATCTTCGGGGAGGTCTGACGATTGTATCCGTAGACCGAAAGGTGGTCAGGGCGCAAGGTGTCGATCGAAATGAGTACGACGTTCGGGCTGGAACCCACGCCTTCGTGGAGCAACACCGGGCTTCCCCACACCGGCACACCTTGCTTGGGGTCAAAAGGACCCGTGGCCTCGACCTCGAAGCTCAATGCTGTCACAGGATCACCGAACTCCTGCAGCACAACTGACCGCTTACTCCAGCGGCCGAGTTCCCGGGGGGTTAAGGTCTCTTCAAAAACCGGCTGCAATGCACCCCCCGCCAGCGATGCGTTGACCCGGAACTTCAGGACGCCCGGAGGTTTCGGAAAAGCCCCGATGGAAAAACAGAACTCCTTGACCCCTTGATGCTCGACCCGTACCCGCCGCGAATCATTGGGCAACGTAAACCATCCCGGCCGGACCTCGTTCTCCAGCTCGATCTTCCATGTCTTCTGAGCTGCCTCCACAAGACGTCCCGGATCGACCGAGTCGGCGAGGGCCTCAATCCGCCGAATCCAACCGTGCCGGCTTCTCGGAAGCACCATCGAAAACCGCACACGCTCGATTTCGCCTCGCCATGCAGGGTGACCCGCAACCACTAGACGATACGTCCGGAGGCCTTGGTCGAGCTTGCTGCTGACCGTCGTCTGGACTCTGCGTTGCGAAGAAAACGGCTCTCCGGGTCCTGCCCACTCGACCGCAACGACCTTGCGTACCAACCCACGCATCACGAGATCAAAGGTATCGATGGACTGAGCGTCCATTTGAACTCGCCGGACGAGAGTAAAGATCGGGCGCTGGGGCCGCAGCTCGAGACCATCCTAACCAACTTAAACTTGGCAGGCCTGAAGGCCAGGTTTCACCCCTCAAAGTCGGCCGGCGTCTTCAACTTTCCATTTAGGACCAACTGCCAATTGAACCCATGTTTGCGTTTCAAACCCTCCATCGGCCCGATGGCCAAA
>JAIOSJ010000312.1 GCA_021107705.1 Thermoanaerobaculales bacterium
CAGTATTGTGGCGAACCTCCACCTCGGTGAGTCGAAGCTCGGTCCCTGAGCACACAAACGCACCGCCGCCGTTGTGGCCCGTGTTGTTGGCCAGCGCGAGTCGCTCGATTTCCACATTGGGCGTCACGCATGCATGGATGATGGCTGTGGTGGTATCCACCTTGCCGCCGGCGTCGAGAATGGTGGTCTGCGGGCTTTCACCGCTGATGAGCAGGTGATCGGTAACGACCAGAAAGGCATTGATTGCATACGTGCCGGCCGGAAGAACGATGCTGTCGGCGCCGCCCCAAATATTGGTCTCTTCGATCGCGGCGCGTAAGCTGCAATTCCCTTGATTGTCCTGACAGAAACCGTCGCCCGGATCGAGATCCGGGGTATCGACGAGAGTATCCACCGTGAATTCCACGGCACTGCAGGGCGTGGAGTTGAGGATCATTACCCCGAGTATGGTGACGAAGATGAGAAACAGCCCAGTATTCTTCATGGTGATCAGAAAACGTGCCATACAGAAAAACGGAAAACGTGCTAGGTACATGCATCTACCCTTTCTCTCTCGCCTTCGTAGTTGTCCCCCGCAAAAACCCCATCCGGGTGATCAGGGAGGGCCGGAAGAATTTTTAAAGGACACCATTTTATTCTAGATCAAAGCGCCAGATATTATCACTGTCCGCCCCGCACCGGCCAGACGTAGGCGCTGCCCGTCTTGCCGCCGTCGCTCACGACGCCGTAGTTGAGGTTCACGAGCCATGCGTACGACGGGTAGCTCGCGATGGACATCGAGGACCAATAGTGCGACGACTGCACGCCCGAAAACGTGTTGCCTTCACTCCATTGCGCCGTCCCGGCCGCGTCCGACAACGGCGGATGGTGGTACTCGTAGTCGATCAGGCTCTGCAGCTCGTTCACGCTCGGCAAACGCCAGTCACCCGCCGCCGAACCGTCGTCCAAACCACACGTACCACTGGCCAGCGCCGCTGACGCCGTCAATGCCGTTGTCCAGTTGCTCTTACCGTCCACATCCGTACCGGCCAAATCACTACAGCTCGCATCCTTCAACCAAGTCAACCCCGTCAGCATGTCCGTCACGGTCCCATCGCTATTGTTCACAAACCGCGGATTCGGCCATGCAACACCCGTCTGAAGTTCACCGTCCTGGCCCGTGCCCGCACAGGCGATCACGCCGCCCGCTTCGTCATAACACGTCTTCTGTCCCGTCTCCCCAACTCTCGCAGGCGCCCACCATCCCGCCGTGTCACCAGATTCAAAATCATCATAAAATACGATGTCTATACTCCACGCCGGTACCGAGATTGCTACCAATACGACAACTAACATAACTGCACAATCCCTCATAACTCCTCCTTGTTCTGCTTTCCTCATACCCATACCAACCCCCCCCAGACAGGCGAAATTGGCGCGGAATTCTCCCATAGAATGAACCCAAACTCAAGAACTCGCGTCTCACCAAGGAAAAGAATGGTGCCACGTTGCATAATTCTAAAAGGGATATCTGTATTATTCCTGCCAATTATTCCCCGGATCCGTTTCGTGAATGACGCTTTCCTCTTCCCGTGGTCGCTCTGAGGAGATGTTACAATCTGCGGCCGGCCGATATCCTATCTCGACAGGCTGATGGCCTCGGAGGTTTTAATGGTTCGAAGTCGAAAAGAAATATTGAGTTTGATTGCGTTTGTGACGATTCTGGCTGTTGTGGTCCCCGGAGTTGTTGCCCAATCCGGAGAGGAAGAGTCGACCCCCTCTTTCCGGGTTGAGTCCGCCAAGATTCACTTGGGGACTGTGGCTGCCGGCTCTGACGCCGTGGCCACCTTCGTTTTCCACAACGATTCCGAAAAAGATGTGAAAATCATCCGGGCTAAACCCTCTTGAGGCTGCGCTGTTGCCGAGTTTGACTCGGTGATCCCGGCTGGTCAGTCGGGGAAGCTTGTAGCCAGAGTCCATACCCGTCCCACTCAGGACGGAGCCCTTTCAAAGTCAATCTCTGTGGCGACCGATTCCCCGGATGCCAGGAGCTTACGTCTGTCCATGGCCTTCACCGTTAAGGCGGTCATCAAGGTGCTCCCGAGACCCCAACTCACTTTAAGGGGCGTCGTGGGAGAGGTCGAGAGCGCTCGGTTGTTGGTGCGACGCGTCGATGGAAAGCCGTTGGAAATCAAGGATATTAAGATCAAAGAGCCGGGAATTGACCTCGTGGTCGTTCCCGTCGATCTCAAGGAGAAAGCCCCTCGGGGAATGAAGCCGCAGGAGGGAGATCTCTGGTTGGTGGCGACGATCGTCGGGAATATGAATTCCGGAAACCGCTCCGTGAAGGCCTGGATTTCGACCAATCACCCGAAAATGCCGGAGTTGGAAATTCCGGTATCTCTCAGAATTCGACCGATTATCGAAGTGCGGCCGAGTGCAGTTCAACTCTTCATTCAGGAGACGGGTGGGGGTCCACGAGGCACTCTTTTCCGTGTCAGCCACAACAAATCTCGTCCCTTTGACATTACCGGGATTAAGGTTGCCGACGAGGATCTGGTCGGGGCTTCGGTGATGGATCCGAAGAAAGGCGTGGTCCACAGCATCATGGTGGAACTCCCGGATGCCCTGGCGGTCAAGGATGTTGGAACGCAGCGCAAGACCGAGATTGTTATCCAGACCTCGGATCCTGAAATGCCCGAATTGACGATTCCGGTGACCGTGATCGGCCGGCAACCGGTGACTCGTTCGGTTAGGAGCGGTGGGCGGATTAAGCCTACCCTTGAGATGCGACCGGCTCCCATGCCTTTGCCGACGGGAACCGTCAATCCGAGCTGAAGGTCGGCTCCCAGCACACACATCTCAACAGTTTTTGATTCTGACAGCTGACAGCTGATAGCGCCTGGCGGAGCCGGAACCTCGTTGGTTTCGGCTCCGCCAGGCTTTTTCACAGAAGGTATTTCATCTGGGCCAGTTCGGTGCGGTATTTCTCAACGTCGCGTCCGTGGTGCTTCAGGATCCCTTCTGGACTCACGATGAATGTGGCCTGG
>JAIOSJ010000237.1 GCA_021107705.1 Thermoanaerobaculales bacterium
CACGAGTTCCGGGGCATCGTTCGCCGGCGAGTGAGCCGCCGGGTCGATGGCCCAACAATTCAGACCGGTGATAGTCAATATCAACAGAACAAACAAAAAACTACGCTTCATGAGATCTCCGTCTATCGTCAGGATGCGCCCAATTCTACCTGCCTACACCGGAATTTTCTTCACCAATTTCGACACTGCCTTGAACTCGTCGGTGCCGCAGCGGCCGAGTAATTCGAAGAGAACACTCTCGGTGGCGGTGATCATGGCCCCGGCTGCGGCCATGCGGTGTAACGCCCACTCCTTGTCGGCCGGTCTACGGGAATTCACCGCATCGTGGGGAACGTGAACTTCGTAACCCCTCTCGAGCAGGTCGAGCGCCGTCTGCAAGACACAGACATGGCTCTCGATGCCGACCACAACAATTTGTTGACGTCCGGTGTTTTCGAGCGCATCGAGGACCTCGGGTTGTCGTAGGCACGAAAAGGTCTCTTTTTCTATCGCGGGCGAGGGTAGTTTTTCGGCGAGTGGGGAAAGGGTGGCGCCGAGGCCCTTGGGATATTGTTCGGTGGTGACCGTCGGTACTTTGAGCACGTGGCATGCTTCGAGCAGAACCTCGAGGCGCGGCATGTGGCTCTGGTCGGCCATGACGCCGTTGATTCGCTCCTGCACATCGACGACGAGCAGAGCAGCCATTTCGGGATTGAGAGTCAAATTGAAATCAGACATGAAGCCTCCAAAAAGCCGGGCCGCAGAGGCCGGTTCGGCACAGTTTACAATGGCGTAATGGATACGAAACCTCCCTCGGGTCAATCCCCTCAAGTGAATGGCATCGACCCTGTGGTCGTCGATCCGGCGAAGCTGCCGGACCTGCCCCCGGCCCAGTCGCCGGCCTGGGGCCGGAGGGCCGATCCTCGACGTTGGCGCCTGGTCGGGTGTTCCCTGGCTTTTGTCCTCCTCGTGGTTGCGGTCCTCGTTGGTTATGTCGGTCTGCGCCACAAGGTGTGGTCCTCGTTCGACGAGGTCTGCAATGGACTTGAACTCAGGGTTCTGGTGAATGTTCCGGTCGAAGACAAGAGCCGTTTTGAAAAGAACCTCAGGCTCTTCCGCGACCACGTCGGGGAAAGCCGCGAGCCTTATGCTCTGATCGGGCCCTTTGTGAACGCCGGGCGTGAGTCCCTTGCGGATTGGGGAGTCGATGCAGAAGAAGTCGCCCGGCTCAATGTCTTGATGGAAGAGTTAACCTGCACTTCTCACCAAGGTTCGAAGCGAAAGGCTCAAGACGGTGTGAGATTCGGTGATCTCGAAAGATGAGGGAGCGAAGTAGTACTTTCGGTACGTCGAGCGAGCAAATCGAGAAAGCATCGAAGATCATGGTGTATTGGGCCTTGCAGCCGGAGATTGGTGAGAAATGTGGGCTATAATGGGCCTCACGCACGGAGACGGCCGTTGAGTCCGGAATTCCGTCTGGAAACTCCGTTTGAAGCCGCTGGTGACCAAGTTGAGGCTATCGAGGCGCTCGTGAGGGGCGTCGAAGATGGTCTGGCCGCACAGACTCTGCTTGGGGTCACTGGTTCGGGAAAGACCTTCACAATGGCTCAGCTCATCGCCCGTACCCGTCGGCCGACCCTGATTCTCAGCCACAACAAGACGCTCGCCGCCCAGCTCTATCAGGAGTTCAAGGCATTCTTCCCGGACAACGCTGTCGAATACTTCGTTTCGTATTACGACTACTACCAGCCCGAGGCCTATGTCGTCTCCTCGGACACCTTCATCGAGAAGGAGACCTCGATCAATGAGGAAATCGACCGCATGCGTCTGGGCGCAACTCGGTCCCTCTTTGAAAGAAGGGACGTCATCATTGTCGCGTCGGTCAGTTGCATTTACGGCCTCGGTTCGCCGGAGGCCTACTTCGGCATGCTGCAGCTCTTTGAGGTGGGCGCCCAGCAGCCGTTGAATGATGTTTTGCGGCAACTGGCCAAGATGCAGTATGAGAGGACCGGCTTCGATCTGGCCCCAGGCACCTTTCGCCTGCGTGGAGACGTGCTGGAGATCTACCCGCCCTACGACGACGTCGGTGCGCGGATTTCCTTCTGGGGCGATGAGGTTGAGTCGCTGCAACGCATTGACCCCATTACCGGTCGAGTGCTTGAGAACCTTCGCAGGTTGCCGATCTATCCCCGCACCCACTACGTGACGCCGAAAGAACAGTTGATGGCGGCGATCACCGGAATCCGAGACGAACTGGATGAGCGACTCGCCGAACTCAAGTCCGGCGGACGTCTGCTCGAGGCTCAGCGCCTGGCGCAGCGCACCCTCTTCGACCTGGAGATGCTCACTGAACTCGGATACTGCTCGGGAATCGAAAATTACTCCCGACATCTCACCGGTCGATCGGCCGGCGATCCGCCTCCGACCCTGCTCGACTACTTTTCGGACGATTTCCTTTTGATTATAGATGAGAGTCACGTCACCATCCCACAGGTGGGTGGCATGTACCACGGTGACCGTTCGCGCAAGCAGACCTTGGTCGAGCACGGTTTTCGCCTCCCTTCGGCGCTCGACAATCGTCCTCTGACCTTTGAGGAGTTTGAGGAACGCATCAACCAGTCCGTCTTCGTCTCCGCGACGCCGGGGAAATACGAGGCTGAGAACGCGGCGGACGAGGTTGTTGAGCAGCTCATTCGGCCCACCGGTCTTCTGGATCCGCAGGTTGAGGTCAGGCCGGCCGCCAACCAGGTCGATGATCTTCTGGCCGAACTCCGTCCGGTCGTGGCGCGCGGCGAGAGGGCTCTGGTGACGACCCTCACCAAGAGAATGTCCGAGGACCTGACGACCTATCTGGCGGAAATGGGAATTCGCGTGCGATACCTGCACTCCGAGATCCAAACGCTCGAACGTTCGGTCATCCTCGCCGATTTGCGGCGCGGCGAGTTCGACGTATTGGTCGGCATCAATCTCTTGCGCGAGGGCCTCGACCTGCCCGAGGTCTCCCTGGTGGCGATCCTGGATGCCGACCAGGAGGGTTTCCTGCGGTCGGAGACATCGCTGATCCAGACGATCGGTCGGGCTGCGCGAAACCTCGAGGGAAAGGCGATTCTCTACGCAGATCGGGAGACCGGTTCAATGCAGCGGGCGCTCAGGGAGACCAATAGGCGGCGGGAGAAACAGGCCGCATACAACGTCGAACACGGAATTGAACCCAGGTCCATCATCAAGGATATCGCCGGCCCGCTGCTTGCCATGGCGAATCAGGACTACTTCGATCCGCGCCGGGCTCTCGGCATGGTGGCCGAACCGGAGGGCGATGAATTCGAGGACGAAATGAGCCTCAACAAGCTGATCACCCAACTGGAGAAGAGGATGCGAGCCGCGGCCAAGGGCCTGGAATTCGAGGAGGCAGCCAAACTGCGCGATCGCATTCGTGAACTGAGGCGGCGGCAGATTTACAAGGGGTGAGTCCGGATATCTGACCGCTGGTGCACCGACCAGGTGCACCAGAAGGCCGGTGTTACAAATCAGGCCACACACCAGGATAACAACACTGTCCCTTTTA
>JAIOSJ010000364.1 GCA_021107705.1 Thermoanaerobaculales bacterium
AATGGCCCGCTGCAGTGGTGTTCGTACCAGTTGATCGGGCACATCGTCTATGGATGCATACTTGACCATCCCGGGCTGGTGTGACCTGGACTGCTCGAAAAGGTGTTGCTTCTGTTGACGAGTCATCTTCCCGAATGTCACGTTCTGATCGCGAAACCACTGCCCATATCCCTTCGGGCTCCCCGGCTTCCATACATATGTCCCCGTCGTCTTGTCCTTGTTGGTGATGGATATTGCACCAGGATAGTCTGGGTGGTCCTCAGATGGACTAGGGATGCACGGGAGAACGTCCATGTGGAACCCAATTCCTTCTGACTCAGCGTAAGTCAATGTCCAGCATCGTTTCCCTTCAGAATCGAGCTTTTTTCGGTATGTGTCATTGCCTTTCAAACGCTCGCCAACTTCGGCTTTTGTAGCTTCAGAACTCATAGCTGTTGCCGAGGACTGCAGTTCGCAAACCAAATCAACATCAAAGTCAGATTCGTACCCGTCTTTGATGGGGCGAACGATTGTTCCCAGACTAATGGAACCCTGCGGGTATATGGACGGTATATTGGAGCTCTCAGGATAAGCACCATTCTCATAGCCATCCTCAAGCCACTTCCCCACGGCACCATAGCTTCGTACCGCGCGGTCGTAGTCTGTTGGCGAGATATCCAATGAATGCGCAACCTGGGAGAGGATTGCAGCGATATTTCGTCGAGTAGCGGCCATCATGATGATTTCTCCTGGGCCAGCGTGATGAACTCCTGAATCAAGGCTGACCTGTGTGTGAACTCTCGATCCGCCCGTGTGACGAGATCATCGAAATCTTCTGGGCGATCCAAGGGCAAACGCTTGTCTGAGTCGAAGTTAAGCCGGAGGATCTGATCCTGCTTGAGCAAAAGGCCCAACATGTTATTGGCTGTTTCTGACTGAAGATTCAGCAACATCTCGATAAATTTCCCGCGGCCCCATCTGCCTGCAAATCCCCAGCCGAAAATGCCACGCCCCCGAAATGCTTTGATCGGGTAGAAGCTCTTTGCTTGGCCCGTTCCCACCGACAGGACTCTTAGGTCTTCTAGACTCGCATCCAATCGGCGTTTCGCATCAATGGCGGCAACCAGCGATGGACTATTCGCCCAGAGCCCTCCATCGGCCAGCAGATAGGGTTTCTCTCCCGGCAGAAGCATTGGAGGGAAATACGTTGGAGCGGAGCACGACGCGAGCACGGCATCGGCAACGCATACATCCTTGTCCCGGAGAAACTCGTTGTGATAGCTCGACTTGAAGACGTGCACACCACCGTTAGCGATGTCTGTCGCCGGTATGATCAGCGGGACCTTGATGTCTCCGAGCTTTGCGTTGTCGAAAAAATTTTCAAGCACGCTTCGCAGACTGGACTTCGGATATTTGCTTGCTAGCAGACCGAGGCGTGGACCAAAGGGCTTGCGGAATATCTCTGCCCCGTGCCGGGAGTACATATCAAGGACCTCGCCAGCACCCTTTCCGAGGGCCAGGGAAGCGGCAATGATTGATCCTGTACTCGTCCCGGCAAGGAGGTCGAAATCGTTGCGCCAATCGACGCTGAACTCTTCTTCTATACGTTTCAGAAGATGAGCCGAATATACCCCCCGGAATCCACCACCATCAATCGCCAGAATCTTGAATGCCTTACTCATTTCCGTGCAATTCCGTGCAATTCCGTGGTTAAAAAACCCTTCATCCCCTTCATGGTTAATTCCCTATTCCCCATCCTCAATTCCCCCCACCGCCTCCTCCAACACCTTCATCGAATCCGCCTCGCCGAGCTGTTCCTTCTGCTCACGCCGGCGCTTGGCGAAGTCCTCGTATTCTTCTTTCGCAGACAATTCCGCATCATCCTTGCTCACACTCCCAGCGTTGCCCAAGACCCGGCGTTCATTGAACTCGAGAAACTCGTCGAGTCGGGTCCCCCAATTTTTCATAAAGACCCGCTTTCGCCTCAAAGCCTGGTCTTCGGCGAAATCGAGCCACATGGTCACGATGCGGTTGAGTTCCTCGATTTCTTTCTCCTGCAGGTAGTTCTTGGCGATGGTGACGTCCGTTTTCCGCACCTCGTCCCGGCGCCAACTGGTCAGGCCCATATTGGGTAATCGGGCATTGGCGCGTGAATGCACGATCTCGGCCGCAGTCTTGCCTGTGGCGGCAAAATGCAGCTTGTTCTGGATGATGCTGAAGAACTTCGTTGTTTCAGGCAAAGACGGCTCATAGTCTGCAGCCATGGCGAAGATCTCGCGGACACGCAAGTACATTCGGCGCTCGCTGGACCGGATATCCCGGATGCGAGCCAACATCTCGTCGAAGTAGTCGGGAACAAGAGATCCGGCCACCGGCGGATTCTTCAGGCGCTCATCATCCATGGTGTAACCCTTGACGATGTACTCCTTGAGGCGCTCGGTAGCCCAGATACGGAATCGTGTGGCGATGATGCTCTTGACGCGGTAACCAACGGAAATGATGGCATCCAGATTATAGAAATTGGTCTTGTACTGCTTGGCGTCCGCGGCAGTTGTCAAGAATTTCTTTACAACTGAATCGCACCCCAATTCACCCTCGTCAAAGATGTTTTTCAAATGCTGCCCTATGTTCTGTTTCGTCGTTTGAAACAGCTCAGCCATCATCTGCTGTGTCAACCAGATACTCTCATCTTCCAATCGCACATCGAGCTTCACTTCTCCATCATCCGTCCGATAGATCAGAAACTCAGCCGTACCATTCCGAATTCGCAGCTGCCTCTTCTTCGAATCACTCATAGTTCACTTCCGTGTCATTCCGTGCAATTCCGTGGTTAAACCCTTCATGCCCTTCATGGTGAATTCCCCATTCCCTATTCACCATTCCCAATTTCCCGCACCGACTCCTCCAACCGGCTGATCTCCCGATCAAAGTCAGATTCAAAGAGCCTGTCCTGAACAACGCGGTATTTCTCGAACTCACTCTCGGCGAAGGAGCAGGCAAGCTCCTGTGATATTTCCCCTTTATCTTGCAGGATGGCGCGCTCGTCGAATTCGAGGAAGGCATCGAGCCGTTCGGCCCAGTCCTCCATGGTCATTGGAATCCTGCGGAGGGCACGGTTTTCGGCCAGTTCAAGGTAGGCGTTGACGATGCGTGCCAGTGATTCGAGTTCTTCCTGATTCAGATAGTTCTTCGCGACCCAGACGTCGTTCTTGAGGGTCTTGCCGTCCGGCCCGTTCTCCCATGAGGTGAGCCCCATGTGCTCCACGGTGCTGTCGGCCCGTTCGTGGATCAACTCTGCGGCCGTGTATCCATGAATGGCGAAGTGGAGCTTGTTCTGGACCTTGGCGAAGAAGGCACGGGTGGTTGGGGCTTCCTTGTTGTAATCGACGCTGGTGGCGTAGATGTCGGTGACCTTTTGGTAGAAACGCCGCTCACTGAGCCTGATCTCGCGGATTTCTTCCAGCAGCCGCTCGTAATAATCTTCTCCCAGGTAGGCGCCGTTCTCCAGGCGCTTCCGGTCGAGCACGTACCCCTTTATGGCATATTCCCGCAAAACACCGGTTGCCCATTGCCGGAATTGGGTTGCCCGCACCGAGTTGACGCGGTAACCGACGGAGATAATCGCGTCCAGGTTGTAAAATTGAACCAGGTAGCTCTTGCCGTCGGCGGCAGTGTTCCGGAATTTCCGGACAACTGAATCCCGCTGCAATTCGTTGGCGGCAAATATGTTCTGGAGATGCTCGCTGACCGTTCTTACGTCAACGTCAAACAATGTCGCCATGAGCTTCTGCGTCAACCAAATGGTCTCGTCCTCATAGCGAACCTCAATGCTCTCCTCACCGCTCTGCGCCGTGAAGATCAAAAACTCAGCCGTGCTGTTGCGGATCTGCAGCTGCTTCTTCTTCGAATCGCTCATGTTTCATTTCCGTGCCATTCCGTGCAATTCCGTGGTTAAACCCCTCATCCCCTTCATGCCCTTCATGGTAAATTCCCAATTCCCAGATTCCTAAAATGTCCCACCATCTCCTCCTCAAGCTTCATCAACTCTGCATCGATCTCACCCACCTCCCTGAGATTGGCCTCAATATCAACCTCTTCCTCTTCCTCAAATGTGTCCACGTAGCGGGTGATGTTGAGGTTGAAGTCGTTTTCTTCGATTTCTTCCGGCTGGACGACACGACAGAACTTCTCGATGTCTTGCCGGTTCTTGACGGCCTCCAGGATCGTACCTATGTGTTCCTCGTCCATGACGTTCTGGGCCTTGGCGGAGCGGAACAGCTTGGATGCCTCAACGAATAAAACGTCTTTGCGGTGCTCGTTCATACCACCGGGTTCGCGGGAACGATCGAGAACAAGGATGGCGACCGGAATGCCGGTGGTTTGAAAAAGCCCGGCGGGGAGGCCGATGACCGTATCGATGATGTTCTCTTTCAGAAGGCTCTGTCGGATTCTGCCTTCGGCCGCACCGCGGAACAGAACGCCATGCGGCACAATCACGACGACACGTCCTTCCTTCACCTTCGCGGTTTCGACCATGTGACTGATGAATGCGTAGTCACCCTTGGTTTTGGGCGGGATGCCACGATGGAAACGGTTGTATGGGTCGTTCTCGATGGTGTCACCGGCCCATTTCTTGAGCGAAAACGGGGGATTGGCGATCACCAGATCGAACTTCATCAGGGAATCGCCTTCCTTGAGCAGTGGGTTGTTGAGCGTATCGCCCCATTCCAGGCGAGCCGAGTCCTTGCCGTGGAGGAACATATTCATGCGGGCCAGATTGTAGGTTGAGCCGATGCTCTCCTGACCGTAGAGCGCGTAGTCCTTTGAGCCCTGAGCTTCGATCTCGGCGCCCGCAAGCAAAAGCAGACCGCCGGAGCCGCAGGCGGGATCACAAATGCGCCAGCCAGGCTGGGGTTTTGCCAATTTGGCGAGCAGTGTGGCGACGGACTTGACTGTGAAGAATTCGCCCGCCTTCTTGCCTGCATCCGAGCCGAAGCGCTCAATCATGTACATGTATGCGTTACCGATGACGTCGTCACCGGCGGCAGTGAGGTCGATCTTCGCGAAGTCATCCATCAGATGTCGCAGCATCTTGTTACGCTGATCCGTCTTGCCCAGAACTGCATCGGAATTGAAGTCGATGGAGAAAAGACCTTCGAGGCGATCTCCGTTGGCATCTTCGATGGCGTGCAGGGCGATGTTGATCAGCTCACCAATGTTGTCGGCGCTCTTCTTCTTGTACAGGTCATAAAAACCTGTGCCCCCCGGCAGGACGAAGCGTGCATTCTTGAGGCGAAGCTCAATGCGGTCCGTGTCGGCGCCATACCGTTCGGTGAGCTTCTGCATCTCATGCTTGTGGAGATCGCTCATGTACTTGTAGAAGAGAAACAACAGGACGTAGTCCTTATAGATACTGCCGTCGACGTTCATGCGAGATGAGTCCGCCGCTTCCCAGAGGGTTCGATTCAGGGCGTCTTGGTTGTATTTCCGTTGTCCGCTCATCACTTCATTCCCTTCATGAACTTCATCGTAATTCCTCTCTTAACTCCGGGGCTCGTCAATACCGGAACCTTTGTACTGACAAGTCATCCGATCTCTCCAACTACTGGGAGCACAGACTGAAAACCACGGAATACACGGAACTCCACGGAAGGCTATTTCATGCTCTGTCCTCATTTCCGTGCTATTCCGTGTTTTCCGTGGTTATATTCTTCATTCTCTTCATGTACTTCATGGTGGTCATTCTTTATTCTCAATTCCCTATTCAGAATTCCCCTCAGCAACTCCTGTTTCCGACTGGAAAGAACAGCGTATCTTGCAGTAGCCCTGTCGAATGCGACCAGTGAATGCTGCCGATCCAGTGAAGGAATAGGGAGATCCAAATCTCCAAGATTCTTCGCACTCATGAATGGCACGGTGGTTTGTTCACAATGGCGCCGGAACAGTCGTTGCCCGCTGGAGGAGTTGAAGTAGCAAGCGACGTACTCCGGCAGAACAGCCCGCATGTTGACCGAGAGAACAAGAATGGATGACGGCACGATCCATGGATCCGATTCGGGAAGGTCAAAGACGGCGGCGGCGAAACGTCCACGATTCACGATCAGGACATCGTTCGGCCACAGCGGCCTTGATACGGCAACATACGTCCGAAGAGGGCCCTCATCACCAAAAGAAATGGAACCATCAGGGGCAATATTCTTCGGTTGTATGACCAATACATTGCCATCCGGCACCCTCGTAAGGCGTTGGCGAAACGCATGCCCTATCCCAATATTGCAAAAATCTTGAACCCTCATCGTGTCTCTTTCGTTTCCACAGATACAGTATAGTTCTACTGCAAATATAAAACAAGAGAAAATTGCAGTATTTTGATATTGCTCCAAGAGCCCCCGGGAAGGACCTTTTTGTGGCTATTCGTTTCGCAACGGCGGCGGGGCCGCTCGCTCGGCCTCGGCCACTCCCTCTTCGACCTGGCCGCCATGGAAGGCAAACTCAAATTCCGTGAGTCCGGCGCGGATAATGTCTCCCGGCAGAAGACGACGAATACGAATACGCTCATTATTCACGCTGGTTCCGTTGGTTGCCCCGAGATCGACCACGTAATAGCCGTCCTCTTTATAGACGACCTTGAAGTGCTGGGCGCTGATCGTGGGATCCTCGACCTGGATGGTATTCACTCGGGGCGCCCGACCAACGGCAAAGACCCGACCCCTCGGGAGGGTGTAGATTCTCTCAGCCTGCCCCTCTTCACGCACGGCCAGGATTCCGAGTTCGGCCAGGACCATGGTCTGGTCGAGTCCGCCTGGGATGGTCTCCCGGGCGAGGCTTTCGTCTTCGAGGTCCGGCATTCGCGTGGAGCTTTCGTCCGCCACCATGTTTTCGGCCGCCGCGCGACGCACCGCCTCGATCTCGCATGAGGGGCAACTTGCCTCTCCCTTGGGAATCCCCGCCCCACAGACCTCGCATTGTCGAGACCGGGAGCGAAGAAAGAGCCACAACAGGCCGAACACCGCCAGGAAGACGACCGCCACGGCCGGAACGACGACCAGTGGCCACAGACCAAAGCCACTTCCCGTACTTGGTTCTTCGACGACCCCGCTGCCGTCGCCTTCAGGTATGAACGGCGCCGGGGTCGGTTCTTGGTCAGTCGCCGGGTGTTCTTGTGGGACTGCCGGCCGATCAAGATCTCGAATTTCTGCGTAATAGTCCTGCACCGCGGCGGCGAGTTTCCTCGGCGTCATCTCAGGAAAACTGCCGATATATCGCCCGCGGGTCAACAGGGCGAGACGCCGCAGCCCGCGCTCATCCACCCTTCGTCCCACGCCGGCTGTGAGCAAACGGACGCCATTGCGGGCACACAAACTCTCGATATCCTCGACTCGAACGGCAGAATTCTCGTCCCGCCCATCGGTGATCGCGAGCACGACGCCGCCGTCACCGAGTTCCTGCGCCGCCAGATAGAGAGCATCGTAGAAAACCGTGTAGGACCCAGCGGGCTCCACAACCACCATGGCATCCAGCACCCGGGCCCAATTTGTCGTGGGCAAACTGAGCCAACGAGCGCGATCGTCAAAGGCGATCAGCCCGATCGGAACTCCGTCCGGCAACGACTCAAACCCTACCGAAAGGGCCTCATGGATCGAGGCCATATCGGTAACCCGCAGCGACCGACTGGTATCCACGGCAACCACCAGGGGCAATTCACCCGCGCCGGCGAACACCGCCAACGGGAACAACAGCAAGAAAAACAATCTCACTCTCATAAGACGCCCAAGCAAAATACCATGGGCGCCTTCGAGTTCAACGAGGCCCCCCGTCGCCCCCGGGCGCAAAGTGATTCATCTCACGCAAAACGGGTGAGCGTGCTGTACTCACCCGTATTACCAATCCGGTGAGTACCGTCTTACGAACACCCCGTCGTGCCCCCGCAGGTATTGC
>JAIOSJ010000188.1 GCA_021107705.1 Thermoanaerobaculales bacterium
CGGATGGCGGGCCGGTGCTCTTCAGGACCTGTTGCAGGGTGACGCCGTTCACGTACTCCATGACCAGGAAGGCCTCGCCATCCTTTTCCATGGCGAAATCGAACACCTGAGCGATGTTGGGATGCCTGAGGTTCCCTGCAAGCCGAGCCTCGCGAACAAACCGAGTTCGCATTTCCGCATCCGCCACCAAATGGGGTCGCATGACCTTGATAACACGGATTCGTTCGAGAAGGCGGTGCCGGACCTTGTATACGGCGCCCATGCCGCCTTCGGAGATCTTTTCCAAGATCTCATACTTGCCTTCAACCGCGCGTAATTGGTGATTCACCAGGATGTCCTCGGCAGTGACCCGCAAATCTCACCGGGTTCCGTTGCTCCCGAGCATTGTACCTGTCCTAGTTACTGCCGTTTGCCGAGGACCGTGGTTCCGTCGCCTCCGCCGTTGTCCACCACCGATGCATAAAGGTAGAGGGCGCCCGTGTCGGTTGCGACCGAGACATAGGCGAGAGCATTCGGATACTCGCCTTCCAGCTCCATATCGGAGAAGATTCGATTCACCTGAAATTGGCCGAAGGCCGGAACGGTGTAGGTCTTGGATGCCAAATATCTCAGCGTCGCTGCGTTGATGTCAAACAGTACGACGGTGACTTCAGCGTCACTCCCCTCAAACTCGGCGAAACCCATGTTGCAGCGGAAATCCTCGGTCTGTTTCAGGCTGTCGACAAGCCAGACCTCTCCAGGTCGGGCCATGTCGCCCGTAGCAAGACCGGGAATGGACTGCCCAACAGTGGCATCGTCCGGCAGAAGGTTGTAGGTCCGGGAATTCACAATCAGACCAGAGTCGCCATAGATGTGGAGGGCGCCCGCACCGTCCTGAGCCTCCGGGAAGACATCCTGAATAACATTAAGGCTGGATAAGACGGCAGCTGCAGGCAGTTCGATCGTAGCCGATTGAATCTCTCCGGATGTCGGAACGTATCGAATTTCCAGTTGTTGCTCCTCGTCGACTGGGTTCAGTACGGAAACCTCTGATCTCCATACCGTATCGTTGGCGCCCGGTGTTCGAGCGACCACGGCTACCAGGAAGTGCGAACGGTCTTCCTCCGACTTTTTGTCCACTGTCGGAAACAGAACCTGGTTGAGGTGGACCGCGTCAACCGATGTTGCATCCCCGGTTATGGCGTCGATTACTGAAGCGAATACGGCGCATTTCCCGCGACCATAGACCGAAACTGTTGCGTAACCAGTCTCCAGGTCGTCGACTCCCAAACTGGTGATCTGCTTTTGCCATCTGCTGCGTGAATCGACAGAAATCCATCTTGTTGTGACGAGATTGCCGTTTCCGTCAAAGACCTTGATTCTGGCGTTCATCGGTGAACCATTGACCTCTTGGATGAGAAGGTTGGTTCGGAAATCCTCATTCTGCCGAAGGCCGACGAGATAAACCTCGCCGTCACCATCTCCAAGAAGGTCATTACGGGTGATGCCGCCGATGCCCTGTCCAAAAGTTGCAACCTCGGTCCGGTTGAATGTTCGTGTATTGACGATGACCGGTCTATTTGCGTCGATCCAGAGACTGCCCAGTTCGTGTGTGTGGAAAAGCTCTTCCACGACATTGTCGAAATGGATGGCCGTGTGGGGCGGGATTGTGGCAGGTCCGGCGACCCGCACAATTGTCGGGTCATGATCAGGGACGAACTCCACAACCACCTTCGCATCCAGAACGCCGGGATTGACGATTGTTGCGTCAGTGAGCCAGTAGGTTCCATTCTGGCCGAGGACGCCTCCAGCTGCAGCCGGGACGACCAACGCCGTGTGCTGCCGCCCGCTGCGTCCCGTCTCTTCTTCTCCTGGTCCGCAGTCGATTCGACATGACCACGTTGTTTCACCGGGTTCACAGACCTCATTTCCACAGACCGGGTCGACCGCTACGACATCGATCGGCGTGGAGAAAGTGTCCGTTCCATTAATGTTCTTTACGCTAAGCTCGACCATGTGGGATCCCGGTGAATCAAAGATGTGGGTCGCATGTTGTTCGTCTGACACGGCGCCGTTGTCAAAGGTCCACGACCACTCATCCGGTGGTCCCGAGGAGAGATCGACGCAGCGAACTCTTTGGCCCACCATTGGATTGTCGGGCCACCATTTGAAGTTCGCCCGTGGTGAACCAATGCACACACCGCTGGGCTGTACCTCAACCGAACTCGGCACCGGACCATAGATGATTCCGTTTGTTCGGAGATACAGCCGGACCGGTTTGAAACCCTCGGTTGAATAGGTGAATGTAGCCGCCAAACAGTCATCGATGGTGTTCGGTGTGCAGGCAACCGGGCCGAATGTGCCGTCACATCCGATGCCTCCAAAATGCCACTGGACTTCACTGACCTCATCAACTCCGGTGATGGTGTAGTGGACCTCCTGACCGATCTCCGGTCGGCGTGGTTCGATCTCGAGACCAATATCCAGGTCTGCGGGTTCGACCTGAACCGCATGATCAACAGCGGCCAAGACGTTGTTCTGCGAATCCTTCACCCACAACTGGACCCTGAAAATGCCGGGCTGGTCAAAAATATGCACCGGATTGGTTTCGAAGGATGTGGTCCCATCGCCGAATGCCCATAAGCGGCCGGCGACATCCGTCATAACTATTTCGGTGAACTGAACCGGGTGGTGGGCTTCGGGCATTTCAGGTTCCCAGGTGAAATCGATTTCCACCGGGTCTGCCACCTGAACGATGAGAGTGGCGGTATCGGTGGTTTCATCAAGGCTCCGCCCGACCCTGAGCGTGACAAAATACTGACCTGAGGCGGCAAAGACATAAGATGGATCTCTTTCTTCGGAGTTGTTTCCGTCCCCGAAATCCCAGAACCAACTGTCCGGCCGGCCGCGAGAAACGTCATTGAATTCGGTTCTTTCCCCTACCTTGGGAATGAATGGGATCCAGTAGAACTCCGCTTCGAGAGGTAATTCCGAAATGACGATCGACTTGGTGACCGATAGAACTGTCTTATCATCCTGGTCGAACGTGACCGTCAGAGTCACATCATAGATTCCGGGCGCCGCGAAGTGGTGGATGGGGAATTGCTGGTCACTGAAGTGGCCGTCACCGAAGTCCCAATGCCATTCCTCCGCCTCACCCACGGAGAGATCGATGAACTCGACGGCCTGACCGACCATGGGCTCCAAGGGTTCCCAGCCAAAGTCGGCGTGGTATTCGGATCCTGTTTCCAGCACAGTGATGATTTCGGAGTGACTTTCCTGGCTTTCATCGCTTTCCCGCTCGACTACCAGGGTCACGGTGTAGGCGCCGGGCTCTTCGAAAATATGTGTCGGGTTCGGACCTTCGTTTGTTGCTCCGTCCCCGAAGTCCCAGAACCAGGAACTCGGTCCACCAATGGTGAGATCGGTGAATTGCACTTCGTCCCCGGCCTCCGGTGTTAGCGGATCCCAAGAGAAAAACGGCTGAAGCGGAATGTCGCCGACAGCGATGCTGTGGGTGACGGTATCCGACTCGGAATCGCCCCCGAACTCCCTGGAGACCGTGAGGCTCACATCATAGAGGTCCGGGGCGTTGAAGGTCATTTCCGCGGTGGGTCCGATGGTGCTTGTTCCGTCAGGCATGTCCCAGAGCCAGGCGGAAGGATTTCCGATGGATGAATCCTGGAAGTAAACAGTTTGGCCGGCAGCGGGGTTGGATGGTTCCCAGGTGAAGTCGGCTTGGATTGGGATCCTGACCACGAGCATCTGTTGAACGACGTCGGTGGAGTCGTCCGAGGTGCGGGTGGCACTGAGCGTTACGATGTATTCGCCGGGCTCGGCGAAAGTGTGGTCTGGATGTTTCTCCTCGTCGAATGCTCCATCTCCGAAATCCCATTGCCAGGTGTCGGCGCCTTCGGTTTCGTTCAAGAAACTCACAGAATCACCTGCGAGCGGAGAGTTGGGACTCCATGAAAATGAGGCGATAACGGGGCCGCCGATAGGGACGATATCTTCCGTCGTGTCTGAAGTCTCGTCGAAGGACCTGAAGATACTGAGTGTGACGAGGTACTCGCCGGGCTCAGAATAGAGGTGAATCGGGTCCTTGTCGACGGCGGAGTAGCCGTCGCCGAAATCCCATTCCCACGAGTCCGGTCCGCCCGACGATTCGTCCAAGAAGTAGATATGTTCTCCGGCTTGAACATTCTCGGGCGTCCACGAGAAGTCGGCCTCAAGGGGAACATCATCGCGGGTCAGAACCTCAACATCATCGACCAGCCACAAGCTTCCGTAACCGGTGACAGTGCTGCCGGTGTTTCCGACCTCAAATCGAACGGTGTGTTCATCGCCATCCGCCCAGGGCGAGATGTCGATAACTTCCTGAATATACCAAGGCAAAGGACCGATTCCTAGATATGGTTTGTCTTCAAAGATAATCGAACCATCAATCAAGACCTGGAAGTAGTCCGCCTCGTTCTGAGCCTCAACCGGGCGCATCCACCAAAATTTCAGGTTGGCTTCAATGGTTCCGATTATGAACTCCTGTTCAATCCAGGCATACTCCGGCACTGGATCGGCGGTTCCCAGGCGGGCGAACCAGGTTCCGGTCAGGGCTGGATCCGGCTCGTCCTTAATAACGACGCCGGAGTTATCGGAGTGCTCCAGCCAGACCGGATTCGGGGTTCCCAGCTCAAAGCTCCCGTCGGCAATAGCGTCCCACCACTCAAATGCCGACAGGGTTCCTGCTGTGAGGGCTACGATCAGGATGAGACCGACGGGGAGAGCATTTCGCATTTTGGTACTCCGCTGTTGGCAGTCAAGGCGTTAACGCGTTAACCGTTCTTGAGGAAATTTTATCACGCCGGACGACTTCGTGGACCGAAATCCGTGTTGGTGGTGATACCCCTCACAAAGTCGTAATTCCACCCAAATCCGACGCTGATGGTGTCGAATGGGTTGACGAACCCGACGGCGATTTCCGACTGGATCGCGTCTGTGAAACGGTCGCTGTAATTTCGTTACGTTACCGGTAGCGGAGGCAGATCGACCTTCCTCAGTTTCTTGACAATCAGGAACACGAGGACTCCGAACACAACGAGCATGGTCACGCCGATCAGAGGTCGGAAAAAGATCCAGGCAAAGGCAATCGTCAGGAAAGAAAATGCGAGGGCGGTCAAGAAGCTCACGATGCCGATTCCGGCGCCGACGATCGTCCCCGCAATTGGAAGAACGTCGGCGATCACTGATAGGGGAGTGAGGATCATCCTCAAACCGATGAACATCATCAACAGGCCGAGGCCGCGCAGAATCCAGGTCATCATCTTGTTGCTCTGCTGAGCCTGATGGAACATGGCGTCGGCGGAAATGGTCCCGAGTTGCAGGAGTTCTATGGTACCGCCGACCTTGGTTCGATACGGCTCAAAGGTGTTCTCGACCTGCTGGGCCACAATACTGACATCGGCTGGAAGAACAACCGCAAAGGAGACCTTCATGTCACCGATCTCGGGACCGGCCGAGGTTCGTCCAATGTAAAGGCCCCCCGCGTCGGAGTGTGCCTCCGCCTGGAGATTCTCGGGCAAGACATAGCTCTGGTCGAGAGTCAGTTTCGAGTAGTTGTCTATTCTGCCCACCAGGTAGGGTGACAATCTGAAGCTCCCGAGAGAGACCGTCCCTGCCACATATTCGGTTGTTTGATACGGCATCGAGCCGGGGTTCCGGTGGTCTTCGGGATGTTTGAAACGACTCGAGTCGATCGGCCTTTCCGACCATTCTTTGTTGTAGTTGTAGGTCGTAGTGGTCTCGGTACCGCCTCCGATTTTCTTTTTCGTTTCGCTCGAAGTGCTTTCCTGCCATTGAAACATCAGAACCGTTCGCTTCAATTTGAGCGCCTGGCGGCTGACACCGAAATTATTGTCCATAAGTGTTTCTGAGGTGTCGGCTCGGCCCGAAAGATGAATAAGGCGCCCGTTGTTGTTCAGGTTTACGGTGCCGGAATTGATCGAAATAACGGTGCCGCCGCCTTCTTTGAGAGTCTTGTATCGTTTGACGGCGCGGCCTTCATTCCAAAAGAGTACGAGAAAAGAGACGAGAACCAAGAGCAATCCGAAAAAGATACCTTTGATCGAACTCCCGATACGGCTGAACCAGCCCTGCCCAGAAACCTCAGTGAAACTGTCTTGACCCATCTCCCACCTCCGAACTATTTGATTTCGGCATCATACCAATCCGATAAGAAAAAGGTGGCCGCCGGTGGCAGCGGCGGCCGGAGGAAGGAGGAGGTGAAACGAGTGTGTTCGCTCGTTTCATTGGGTGTACGGTTTATTTCGCTCAAGTGTTGAGTTCGATATGATCGAGCATCAAAGCGCCATCGTCCTCCACCCTCCTCGGCAATGAACCGCGCCGAGGCCGGAAGGCCAATTATGCCCGTCTATGGTCTCTGGTTCCATTGGTCAGGATACAATCGAGGGATGCATAGCCTCGACCGCACAGCAGTTCACACATTGGAAACAGTTGCGACGATCATCGTCCCCGGGTTCGCAGACCTTGATCAGGGGGCTCGGCTGGAGTTTCAAGATATTCTCGACCAAGCCCTGGCCCTTGCCGATCGAGTTTCAGAACGGATTCGCTCCGAGGCTCCGGACCTCCTCGCGCCATGAAGACTCGTGGTTCAAACCTCGTTGTACGAGCCCTTGAAGATGAGGGTGTCAAGAGGGTATTCGGGATCCCGGGCACCCACAATATCGAACTCTGGGACGCCCTGGAAGAGTCGAAAACGATCCAGCCCGTTCTCGTGACGCATGAGTGTGGCGCCGCATTTATGGCCGACGGCATGGCACGTGCCTCATCTGAGGTCGGTGTGTTGGCGGTCGTGCCCGGCGCCGGGGTGACTCATGCCCTCTCGGGTGTGGCCGAAGCGTTGATGGACAACGTTCCAATGGTGGTTCTGGCGTGTGGCATCCGCAGGGACACGGGGGCGGCCTACCAACTTCACGCCATTGACCAGTTGGCGGTCCTCCAACCCGTTACGAAGGAAGTGTGGCGCGTCGATCAAGCCGACGACATCTACCCCACCTTGAGGCGGGCTATTGCCGAGGCCCGGAAGGCCCCACAAGGACCCGTCGCGGTTGAGATTGCGGCGAATCTCTACATGCTGACCCAGAAGGTCGAAAAACCGAGATGGGTCGGTGAGGTGGAGGAGAATCAATCCGCGGACCGGGGCATCATCGAGCAGACAGCCCGTCTTCTGACTGAGGCTCGCCAACCGGCTCTTTACATCGGTAGGGGGGCAGAGGGAGCTTCGGACCTGGTCGTTCGCTTGGCCGAGGTTCTGGGTGCACCGGTGGCGACGACCTTTCAGGGGAAGGGGGTTTTCCCCGAGGATCACCCGTTGTGGCTGTGGACCGGTTTTGGGGCCCAAGCGCCTCCTTTCGTGGGTAGAATCATGGCCGGTTGTGATGTGATGTTGGCCCTGGGGTGTCGCTTCTCGGAGGTTGCGACCGGCAGTTACGGCATCACACCGCCACAACACTTGATTCACGTCGATGTCGAATCGGAGGTCCTCGGGCGGAATTATCCGGCGGACCTGGTCGTCGCGTGTGACGCGCGAATCTTTCTTGAGGGTCTGCTGGAAGTCTTGGAGGGAGCCCGCCCCTGGGGCGCAATGGCCGATGCTATCGCCGCCGGGCGGAGCGAGGTGGAAAATCGGTGGGAGAATCAATCCGCCAGTGTGGGGAAAGTGGCGCCCCACGATCTCCTCAAGGCCCTCCAGCGGCACTGCCGCAAGGACGCGATCTATACCACCGATAGTGGTAACGGCACCTTTCTCGCAGCCGAACATTTGCGGCTCACAGGTCCGCGGCGTTTTCTGGCACCGGTCGATTTTTCCTGTATGGGGTACGCGGTGCCCGCCGCCATCGGTGCTGCGTTGGCTTGTCCGGGGCGGGACGTTGTCGCGCTTCCGGGTGACGGCGCCTTTCTGATGACGGGCCTCGAGTTGCTCACCGCCGCAGCCTATCGCTGTGCCCCTCTGGTGTGTGTGTTGCGGGATTTCAAACTCGGGCAGATTGCCCAGTTTCAGAAAATTCCCCTCAATCGTGAAACCTGTAGCGTGCTGCCGGATTACTCGGTCTCGGATCTGGCAAATTCGGTTGGAGCCAGGACCTTCAGAGTCGTGCACGAAAGCGAACTGGATACGGTTTTGCCGGCTGCCCTCGAAGTTGTTCGAAATCGCACTCCGGCAGTCGTGGAGGTCGTGCTTGACACGAGCCGAAAGACCTATTTTGCGAAAGGCGTGGTCAAGACCAATTTCTTCCGGTTACCGTGGGGAGATCGATTGAGAATGCTGGCTCGAGCCCTCGGCCGGAGGATTATATAACCTTTTCCAACAGGAGCACGAGGTGGGCGCCGTTTTGCACCAGACGAGTCACCTCGACGCTTGATTGCTTTAGATCGAGTATGAGGTGAATTTGGCCGCCCGCAGCGCCCTCTTTGAGCTCCATGCGAATACCGGCGATGTTGGGATCTTCCTTCGGAATCACTGGCTGCAGATTGTTGCCATCCACTCCGATGAGTGAGACGACGTGCCGGGGGGGCTCTTCTCCGACTCGGTAGGAGCCGAAAGTCCCCGAAGACAAAGGGCGATCGGTTGTGATCCGGATTGAGGTCGTCTCGTCCCCTCTGGGCGTTGTCACGATCTCCAAGAGTTTCGCTTGGAAGAACGCCGCCTGGGGCTGAGGGGCAGGGGAGGTGGGGACCGGGGGCTTGGGAGGCGGCCAGTCCTCTGCCGGTGGAGGACTCTGTACGGGTGGTGGGGTCGGCGTGGGCATAAGCACAACCTCAGCTTCGGTGTCTTTCGGCCTTTCCGGCCGCACGACATAGATCAGCAGATTCTTCCCACTCGCACGAATTCGGGCGATTTCAACGTCTTTGCTTTCGAGATCCATGACCAGATGGACCTCCGGAGGGTTGAACTCGGGGTGAAAGCCCAAACGCAAGCGATGGATAACTCCATCACCGACCTCGATTTTCATCGCCGGCAATGCCGGCCCGAAGGCCTTCAGTCGGAAGATGGCTCGGGCCGGGTCTGACAGGCGGGTGCTCGTCCAGTGGCTTGTTTCGACGACAGAATCCGTGTGTATCGTGACCACAGTCAGACCGTCATCAAGTAATGTCGTGGAGACCTCAAGGATCTCCCCCTGGTCGGATGCGAGTGCTGTGGTCGCAGCCCCGACAACCAACGCTGCGGCGAATAATCGCCCAAGAAAGCAATCTGTGAATCTCACCTTGGTTCTATTCTACTCGCAGCGAACGGATTGCCAGGACTGTGAAGAGAAAGCCAAAGAGGACCAAGATCCCAAGAGAGGGTGTAATTTCGCCAAGAGTGTGTCCGAAAGAGGTTAGACCGTGCAGGGAGCGCATCGTCCACCCGGTCGGCAGAGCCAATGCGAGGATTTGCAAAGGTCTTGAGACGAACTCCAGCGGCCACCAACAACCACCGAAGGCCGCCATTGCCATAGTAATCAACAACCCCACGTTGGCCGCTCTCTCGGGTTCGTTAAACCATCCCCCAAGGGCAACTCCAAGCGGGGCGATACTGGCTGCATAAACCATCAAGACAACCCACATCTGGAAGACCCCGGTCCCGAAATCGAGGTTGGTAAATTTCTGAGCAACGGCGGCAACCCCCATCAGAACCGTGACCTGAAGACCCGCGACGACCAGCCGTCCGAGAATCTTTCCGGCGATGATCTGCTCACGACTGACTGGAGAGGTGACCAGCCGGCGAAGGATTCCGGCGCGCCGTTCCGAGGCGAGACCGGAAGCGCCGTAGGTCAGAGCAATCAGGAGCACGAACATGGTGGCGTGTCCCGGCACCGACTGTGAAAATCCCGAGGGTGCAGTGTTTCGTCGGCCGGCGAAGGACGTCTCCACCGTGACCATTGAAGGCGCCTCGGATCTTTCAGGAAGCCCCGATATCTGGAGATCGATCCCGTTGCTTTCGGCAGAAATCATCCGACCGATGAGGCGAGTTGCTGCCCGAACGATTCGTGCCTGGACGACCAAGGCCGCCTCCGCCGAGGTATTGGGTTCCTTCTCCAGGCGAAGTATGGACTGGGTACCGGAGAGGACCGCGTGACCGAAGGCTTCGGGAATGATCAGAGTGCGGATCTTTTCCTTGGAGGCTGCAGCCTCATCCGGGTCCAGTTCAACCACCTCCAAGCGTTCGTCCTGAAGCTCGGCGAGCAGGGCTCGGGACATGGGCCCACCGTCCAAATCAACGACGGTGAGGTGGGCAGTCGCATCCGTGGGCGCTCCGGCCGATCCGCCCATCACCAGACCGAAAAATGTGGCGAAGACCAAGGGCAAGAGAAACATCCACATTACGGCCGATCGATCTCGGAGGGTCACGCGGAGGTCATGCAGGGCAATGATGAAGACTGAGCGCATCACAACACCCCCTGAGCCATCCGCCGTCGAAGGACGAAGGCCCCGATCAGCAAGAATCCCATTCCGAAACCAGTGAGGATCAACAGGTTCGGGAGTATCTCCGCCAATCCGGCTCCGGTCTGTAGAGTCTTCTGAAAACCGTCGACGGCCCAATAGACCAACGTGCTCTTCGAGACCGACTCCAGAAACGACGGCATTTGGGACAGGGGGAAGAAGGCGCCGCCGACGAGGCACCACACCATGATCACAATAGTGGAGAGGGCGTCGCCCTGCCGTTCAGTTCCCACGAGGCTCATGATCAGGAGCAGGGTGCCGGTGGCTCCGAGAGAGGCCGCCAGGATGAGAGCCGCGGTATTCAGGGGGGATCCCCAGTCAACCCCGGCCAGGCTGCCGATCCCAATGAGAAATACAAAACCCAGGACGGTGACCACCAGGACCGACAGACATTTGCCCATGAGGTAGTCGCCGGGACTCACCGGAGCGGTCAAGAGGTGACGCAGCAATCCGCTTTCACGGTCCTGGAGAATGTCGCGGGTCGCATTCTGGGCGAGGAAGAGGACGCCCATCATCGCGAGGCCCGGAAGGAAGAAGGCCAGGATACCTCCACCATTTGCGGCATCGGTGTCGGGGCTGGTTATGGTGATGGTCTCGAGGTCAATGACCGGCGGAAAGAGCCATTTATCGAGGCCGCGAAGTTTGGCGTTGACTCCGGATGCGATGCCGGCGACGGCGAGATCCGCCGGAAAAACCTTGGAGTCCAACAGTTTTCCGATCGTCTCGAGTTCGGGCCTGAAAATTCGCGAACCCTCAGACAGAATCTCCGCACCGATACCGACGCCTTCTTCGACCACTTGGGGGAGAAATCGTTCCGCCGGATTTTTCAGAAGCTGAATCGTCGTCGGTTCGCCGTCCAGAAACGTCTTTGAGAATCCGGCCGGTAGGTGGACCAGGGCTGAGGCTTCCCCACGTTCCATCATTTCGAATCCCTCAACCCCGACCGGCACCAGTTCCAGCTTCTGATCCATCTCCGGCGCTGATCCCACTCCCTGAAGCAAGCGCGAGACGATGCCGTCGTCCTCGTCATACACGAGGACCCTGATCGAAATCCCATCCCCTCCATCTCCCCCGAACACCAGAGTGAAGATGCCCGCCAACATCAAGGGGAGCGCGAAGAGCAGCGCTGTCCTGACGGGGTTTCGAATGAGTCGCTTCAGGTCCCTCAAGACAATCCTGAGCGCGGCCATCAATCTCGGAGCTCCCGCCCGGTCAGCGAGATAAACACGCTTTGAAGACTGGGTTTCTGGATGGAAACGTCGTCGATCGTGAGATCTGATTCCAGAATCGATGGGAGGACTGCAAGTAATCCGGGGCCATCTGTCCTGACGGAGACCATGGCCGTGTCCTCCATGACTCGCAAGAGTTTAACCCCCGGTACTCCCGACAAGAAGCGCGTCGCCGTCATTTCGTCGAAAGAACCAATGAGCTTGAGAACCTCGCCTTCCCCTGACTGACGGGTGAGTTCGTCCAAAGTGCCGATCGTGAGGATCTTTCCATGATCGATGATCGCGATACGGTCGCACAGCTCCTGTGCCTCCTCCATATAGTGGGTTGTGTAGAGCACCGTGGTTCCTGCCCCTGCGACCTCGCGAACAATTTCGAGAATTGAGAGTCGTGCTTGAGGGTCGATGCCCACCGTCGGTTCGTCCAAAAGCAGGAACTTGGGCCGGTGGAGCAAGCCCATGCAGAGGTTGAGCCGACGCTTCATTCCTCCGGAAAAAGTCTTGACCAATGAATCTGCCCGATCCGCAAGCCCGACCCTGCCGAGGGCGTCATCGATCCTGCCCCGCAGGTTCTTCCCACGAAGAGCGTGGAGGGAACCCCAGAAACTCAGGTTGTCGCGCGCCGTCAGGTCTTCATACACGGCGATTTCCTGGGGTACGACGCCGAGGCTCCGTTTGACCTTCTTGGGCTCAAGCCAGATGTCTGCATCGTCAATGGTTACTCGACCGGCATCCGGTTTGAGCACTCCGGAGATCATTGAGATGGTCGTGGTCTTGCCGGCGCCGTTGGGACCCAGGAGGCCAAAAATCTCACCGTCATGGACTTCAAGATCGATGCCGTCGACCGCCTTGATCTCTCCATAGCTTTTCTGCAGGCCCTCAATTTTGATCATTCATCCTCCGTCAAGTAGAAAAAGGGAAAGGGTGCTCCTGGTTCAACCGACTGACCCAACCGGAGATCCAATAACGGCTCACTGCGCCGAGGGCGCCGCCGAATGCAACCGCGAGAGAGCGTTCAATCATCGGGTTCATTGAGTTGGGATGATACCTCAGTCCGCCACTCCGGTTTCTTCGACGTTGAAATACGGGTTAGAATGCCTGACGGTCCCGTGATTATTCGGAGACTGATCTGAGAAAAACACTGAGGAGCTATCAGAATGAATAACCTTTTTCTGGTCCTATCTACGGCGGCACTCCTGGTCCTGGGCGCCTGTGCCATTGACAATCCCAATCAATCCGGAGATTTACTGAGTGAGAACCCTCTGTTGGGCGGGTGGTCCACCCCATTCCAGTCCCCGCCTTTCGACTTGATAGAGGAGAAGCACTTCAACCCGGCCTTTGAAGAGGCCATGCGCCTGCACCTCGAAGAGGTGGCGTCGATCACCGAGAATGCCGAAGCACCGACCTTCGAAAATACGATCGAAGGGTTGGATCTATCGGGCGAATTGTTGGAACGGGTTCGACTGGTGTTCCTCAATCTGAATGCAGCCGATACCAGCGAGGGCTTGCAGGTCCTGGCCAAGGAGATCAACCCAAGGCTCACAGGACACCGCGACGACATCCTGTTGAACTCGACTCTCTTCGGGCGAGTCAAGGCAGTCTTTGAACAGAAAGACAGCCTCGACCTGACCACCGAGCAGAATCGGCTTCTGGACAAGAAGTATCGGGCGTTCGTTCGCGGTGGCGCCAATCTCGATGCCGAAGAAAAGGATCGACTGCGCGAACTCAATGCCGAACTGGCAAAGTTATCGACGCAGTTTGGCGAAAACCTGCTCAAGGACATGAACACCGTGGCCCTTCTCGTTGAAGATGAGGCCGAGCTGATCGGACTGCCTCAGGCGGTCAGAGATTCAGCTTCGGCATTGGCCTCGGCACAGGGGCACGAGGGGGCATGGGCCTTCAATCTGCAGCGCACGAGTTGGACACCATTCCTGCAGTTGTCCGAACGGCGCGACCTGCGAGAGAAGCTCTACACCGCCTATACACGGCTTGGCCACAACGGGGGAGAGACGGAGAATTCCGGCATTGCGGCGCACATCGCCGCCTTGAGGGCTCAAAGGGCTCAGTTACTCGGATACGATTCCCACGCATCGTACGTCCTGGAAGAGAACATGGCCGAGACGCCCGAAAGAGTGTATGAGCTGTTGGACAAGCTCTGGATTCCGGCTCTCGCGAAGGCCAAGGTCGAGAGGGCTGAGCTGCAGGGTCTCGCCGACACTCTGGGGGACGACCTGCAGATCGCAATGTGGGATTGGTGGTATTACGCCGAAAAGTTGCGGGCGGTCAAATACGATTTTGACGAAGAGGACGTAAAACCCTACCTGCAACTGGAAAACGTTCGCCAGGCTGCCTTCGACGTGGCCGGAAAACTCTGGGGCATTACTTTCGAGCAACGAGATGACGTTCAGGTTTACCAC
>JAIOSJ010000151.1 GCA_021107705.1 Thermoanaerobaculales bacterium
CCGGCGGCAATCCCAAGATCAAAACCGAGAGCAGCGGCGGGATTGGTTGCGGCAAGACAGAGGATGAAAGCGGCAAGAACGACAAAACGGCGCATGAACGAGACTCCCATTTCTTTCCTTGAGGGTACCACGGGAATTTTGTCTCTCAGCTGTCGGTTCTCAGCTTAGCCTTTTGCAGTACTCCAAGAAAGAGCCACAAAGGGCAATACCCGCAACCCAAGGGGAACGCGTGGTTTTCGGTTGAAGAGATTCTCTGCGCCTATGAGTGCCCGCGTCGGCGGAGGGTCGAAGAACACAGTTACAACGCAGAGACGCAGAGGCGCAAAGATCTTGAGTCGAAGAGTATTCCGGTCGAACCCGTCCACCGCGGACTGCGTCCGCTTGAGGCAAGAAGAGAAACTCTTTCCAAGAGCGAGCTCTTGTCTCTCGTTTTCTTCTGCCTCGGCACTTTACGCGTGCTGCCGGGCTCTCTTCTGGAGGCTCCACGGGTTTGACCGCTGTTGGGGCTCCAGTTGGGAGAACAATCAATCGTGGTTACGCGCCACGGTGAAAATTGGGACCGCGATAACCCGGTCCGCCCCGCGTAGGCGCAGCCCGCGGTCGGGAGAGAGGTGAGCAGGGAGGAATGCTTGCTTTTCGAGCTGTTCGCCGACCTGACGGCGCGCCCGAAGGGCTCTGGCGGACGCCAGATGCCGCTAAAAGAGAAATCTCTGCGTCCCTGCGTCTCTGCGTAAATTTCTTCCGGATATCGCCCATCCCTCCGCGTTTCTCCTTCAAAACCGACGACTCCACCCCTGGTTTCCGGCCGGGCCTCTAGGTCGGGTCAGTCGGCGCTCTGATAGTGGTCCATGAGGATTTTCGCGACTTCGGGGCGGGCAAATTCCTCAGGGAGAGCCTCACCTGCCGTGAGCATCTCGCGCACCTTGGTTCCGGAGAGAAAGACGAAGTCTTTCGGTTCGTGACCTTCAGGGGCCTCACGCATCATGATGACCTTGCCCAGCTTGGTGGAAAAGGCGGTGTGGTCGGCCTCGAAGATCTTGATCTCGAGGGCGTCATCGGGCACTTCATTATGGAAGATCGCCTGGGCGTCAAAGGAACCGTAATAGTCCCCAACACCCGCGTGGTCGCGACCGACGATCAGGTGGGTCGCACCCATGTTCTGGCGGAAGATCGCGTGGAGCACGGCCTCACGTGGGCCCGCATAGAGCATGTCAAAGCCGTAGCCGGTGATTTCGACGGTCTTATTGGGGAAATAGAGTTCGACCATCTTGCGAATCGAGGCGTCTCGGACATCGGCCGGAATGTCTCCGGCTTTCAATTTGCCCAACAGCATGTGGATAACGGCGCCATCCGCACCTTCACGTTCCATCGCGATACGAACGAGTTCTTCGTGCGCCCGGTGCATCGGATTTCGGGTCTGGAAGGCGACGACCTTGGACCAGCCGTTGTTTGCGATTGAAGCTCTGATATCGACTGCGGTGCGGAAGGTGGCGGGGAAATCGGTCGCGAAGTATGAGAAGTTGAGCACCTCGATGGGTCCGGAAATGAGGACGTTTCCGACAGAGTTGAAGGCTGTGACTCCGGGATGTGCCTCATCGGTGGTGCCGAAGATCTTCGTGGTCATCAGCTCCATCTGCTCGGGAGTCGCCAGTTCAACCTTTTCCACGGTCTGGACGGCGATGATGGGATTCCCCTCCACGTTTGGATCCTTGAGGGCGATCCGCGTGCCGGGCTGGATGGCAGATCCGTCCTCAACGACGTTGAGGATCGGAACCGGCCAGAAGAGGTCGTCGGTCGTGTGGAGATTCTCGGCGATGCTGAGGGCATCCTGTAGACCCATGAAGCCCGTCAGGGGGTTGAAATAGCCCGATCCGAGCATGACTGCGTTGGCTGCAGCAGCTGAACTAATGACGATTGAGGGAAGATTTTCGGCTTCGCCCTGGAGCTTGGTGCGCAGCTCATCGTCGGCAACATACAGAGGATTCAGTACTTCGGAGCCATGGGGTTTGATCATACTTCTTATTCTCCCTGCGGTAGATTCGCCCTGATGTGGGCTGTCGCGGGTCTTGTTCAGGCCCCTTCGGGTCGATCGAACGTGGAGAGTGTACGCCACATCTGTCCAACGGCCAAGTCTCGCCTTGTACATCTCGCCAGCTTTCTGCTGCGGCCACGGATATACCGCACAGCGCCGGTCTTTTCGTGATTCGCCTCCTGCGACGTACTGTCAAGTACGCCTCGTCGTCTCATCGCTCAATAACCAACGCTGCACGGTATCTCTGCGTCCTCGCTACGGAACCCGGCGAGAAATCCGGGCTAGAATATCCCCCGAATTGGAAACGGCGAGTGAACACCTTCGAGAAAGGGACTGGTGGAACTGAGATGACCACGATCAGCCGGTGTCCGTGGTGTGGTGACGATCCTCTCTATGTTCGTTATCACGATGACGAGTGGGGAGTGCCCGTTCATGATGACCGAAAACTGTTCGAGTTCTTGATCCTCGAAGGGGCGCAGGCGGGGCTCTCCTGGCTCACGATTCTCCGCCGTCGGGAGGGGTATCGGCAGGCTTTTGCCGATTTTGACGCCGAGAGAGTCGCCCTGTTCGACGATGACGATTTCGATCGCCTTGTCCAGGATGCCTCGATCATTCGCAACCGAGCGAAGATCCGCGCAGCGATCGGCAACGCCCAGGCATTTCTTGCAGTGCTGGAGGAATCCGGGTCGTTTGATACCTACATCTGGGCCTTTGTCGAGGGTTCGCCGATTCAGAATTCTTGGTGCGAACTCGGGGATCTGCCGGCGACGACGCCACTGTCGGAAAAGATCAGCAAGGATCTCAAAACGAGGGGCTTCCGTTTTGTCGGCCCGACGATCGTCTACGCTCACATGCAGGCAACCGGTATGGTGAACGATCATCTCGTCAGCTGTTTTCGCTACCGGACAATAGCCACCAATAGCTGATTTCCGGAACAGCCTCACCGCTGTTTTTCGAGTTCCGTGTCGATGTCCACGATTTCGTCGTCGGCGTATTCGGTGACGGCGATGCGGATCCAGGTCGTGCGCCGGCCGGCACAGGAGAGCTTCACCAGGTATCGCCCTGGACCCGGGAAGAAATAGACCTTCCCGCCACCTCTTCCATCCCAGTCATCCGCGATCCCGATGTCTTCCCCGTTGATCGTGACCATCGTTTCTTCGGGATCGACGTGAAACTCGGCGCCGCGGCTGCATGCAAACATCTCTTCGATTGGGGGTGGAGTCGGGGTCGGCGTAGGTGGAGTCGTCGGCAGAGGCGTCGGCAGTAGCGTCGGTACGGCTGTGGGTGCCGGGGCGGGGGTCTGTGTCGGCCTCCAGGGCGGCGCAGTCGGAGTGGGCGGCTTCTTCGGCGTCCATTGGGCCGCCGGGGGTGAGGAGTTCCTCGGCTCGGTATTGCCCCGGTCCGCCTTCGGCGTAGCGACAGCAGTCGGCGCCACGGGTTCAGGTGCAGAGACGGCGGCGGTTTGGCTCTCATCGCCGTCCACCGGCGTCTGAGATTCGACGGGAGGCATGGTCTGAGGGGGAAGCGACCTCGCCGTTCCCGGTTCCGGCGGGGAAGTTGTTGAAGCTTCGTGGGCCTGAATGACATCAATTGAGCCGGATTGGGAAGGAAAGAGGACGAAGCGATACATGAGGGTCGCGAGGACGGCAATGAGAGCGGCGCCGAGAACCCCAACGGTCAAGCCCAGCCACAGGTTGGCCTGAGATCTTTGAGCCAGTGGGGGAGGCTCAGTCCGCTGGATGATTGTCGGGTCGGTTTCGAGCGTGGGCGGGGGAATCGGCGCCACGCCGGCGAGGGCTCGAGCCGCTGCCGCAAATTGGGTGGCATCGGAAAAGCGCTCTTCACGGTCTTTGGCGAGAGCGTGGCTGAGGAAGGCCGTCGCATCATCGCCCAGGGCGCCGAGGATCATCTCGTCGGCAAGAGGATCGTGATTGAGGATCTGATAGACCAGCGTCGTAATCGTATCGGCGGGAAACGGCCTCCGCTGCAGAAGCAACTGATAGGCCACGACGCCGAGAGAAAAAAGATCGGCACGGGCGTCAGCCGGTTCCCCACGAACTTGCTCCGGCGCCATGTAGGCCGGTGATCCGACAGTGGTTCCGGTTCGCGTCAGAGCCGTCTGGTCACCGATCGCCCGGGCAACGCCGAAGTCGGTCACCTTCGGTTTTCCGTTGGGCAAGAGGAGAATGTTGGCGGGCTTGATGTCCCGGTGGATTACGCCGGCGGCATGGGCGGCAGCTAGAGCCTCGGCCACTTGAACCAACAATTCCAGAGCCTCAGCCCGGCTCGGGATTTCACCGCTGCCGAGCCTCTGCGACAGACTCTCCCCCTCCACCAGTTCCATCACCAGCCAAAGGACACCAGCATCGGCGCCGGCATCGAAGACTCGGACAATTCCGGGGTGGTCGAGACGAGCCGCAAGGCGGGCCTCGCGGAGGAAGCGTGCCTTGAGGTTTGCCGTGTCCAGTTCGCCCTCCACGTGGGGGGCAATGACCTTCACGGCCACCTGGCGATCAAGGGAGGGGTCGTGGGCACGATAGACGCAGCCCATGCCTCCTCGCCCGATTTCCTCCAGGATTTTATAGCGACCGACCTGGGTTGGTGTGTTCATCTCGGGACTATCATACCCGTCGTGGGTGAAACTCGCAGCTCTTGGACGGCAAAGAGATTATGAATCTCGCCTTGCGTTTCTTCGCTGGTGAAGTCCCGCATACAGGGAAGAAATGCAGCGTGTTCGTCTTCGAGGCGTCGGACGAGTGCGGCCTCCACCAGGCGAAAGACCGCCGGTGCCGGATCCCGACTCTGCGCGCCGGCAGGGGGATAGGCGGCAAACTTCAGCAACCAACTTTGTTGGATCTGGAGATCGTTGGCTGCGCCGAGGATGTCCTGCAGTCGCTTGAGCTGTTCGATGATCGGTTGGATTCGCTCGGGAGGGTAAAGACCGGCAAAGAACTCGAGTAAATATCGCAGCTTTTTTGCGGAAATTCTGAGTTTGTGGAGTTCACTTGGCGTCGGTTCCGGTCCCATTCTTCGGTGACGTTTCAGAATTCGTTCGTATGCCTTGTGGATCCGAAGGGACGCGATTGGTCCAATGGGTCTAGCGGCGTTCTTGGGAGATTCTTCGGTCGTGTTGGGAGAGTCGAGGTAGAGCCGCCATTGTGCCAGGAGAGAGCGAAAGCGGGCTGAATGAAGGGCGGTCTTTACCTGTGACATGGCTGATGCCCGGTGTTCGCAGATCAGGTTTTTCAATGGGATAACTGGTTCTTTAAGAGAGAGATAGGGCTCTTTCCTCAGGGCTTCGAGCCACACGTCGAAATCACGGAGCGGCCCGGTAAGATCCCCCAGCCAACGAAAGTCCCGGCGAAAATCGGCCGTGCTCTTCTTCGGAAGAATCGAGCGCAGTTGGTCGAGGGCGGAGCGGGTGCGCCGAGTCGTGACCCTCAGGTCGTGGAGAAACTCAGGATCGGAGTCATCGAGCACGCCCTGCACATTGCTTTCGATCCTTTCGAGAAGGTGATGCAGAATCCGCCGTAGAGCGGCGTCTGCCGGCTCATCGGAGTCGAGCGGGTATGCGGGTATGTGGGAGTGATTTTCCAGCTTCACGGTTCAGATATATATCACGTTGTTGGGAGCACCCCGGCACGGGAACCGGTATGCTGGTGAGCACGGTATTGCACGGAGGGTTGATGGCAGCCGAGAAATTGAGCACTAAGTCTTACGAGGCGTTCGTGAACCGGGAATTGAGCTGGCTTCAATTTGCCCGGCGGGTCCTCGAAATGGCGGAGGATCCGGCGGTACCTCTGCTTGAAAGGGTGAAATTCGTCGGCATTGTCGGTATGTTGCACGACGAATTTTTCATGAAGCGCATGTCCGGCCTGAAGCGGCAGATTACGAGGGGTGAGGAAAAGCTCTCCATCGACGGTCGGACCCCGAGGGAGGAGCATGCCGCATGCCGGGCCGAAGTCCTGGTGCAAACGGAAGTTCTGGACCACGTTGTCGGCAATGTCTTGCGGCCCGCTTTGGCTGAGCAGGGGGTGCCGATTCTCGATTGGTCTGATCTTGACGAGTCGCAGAAGAAAGAAATGCGGAACTACTTCGAGTCTTCGGTCCTGCCCATCTTGACTCCTCTCGCCGTCGATGCCGAACACCCCTTCCCCTTCATTGCGAGCCAGGGTTTGATGCTGGCCGTCACCCTGAATACCGGCAAGAAGGAGCGTTTCGTCTGTCTCAAGGTCCCTGCCAATCGGGATCGCTGGGTCCCTCTTCCGGGAGGTGGGGCCTATGTGCCCCTCGAACAGGTTATCGCCGCCAACCTGGATCATCTTTTCCCCGACGCCAAGACGGTGGAGGTTTCCTTGTTCCGCGTGACCCGCGGCGCCGAGGGGGAGTCCGACAAGGGCGTTGACGTCTTTGAAAACCCTGGCGGGCCGACAACGCCTGGGAGCATCATTTCTCAGGTCACCGACGAACTGAAGGCACGGAAATTTGCCGGTGAAGTGCGGTTGGAAGTCGCTTCGAACATGCCGAAAGCTCTTCGGGAATGGCTGCGGGAGCAGATCCATGTCGAGCCTGACGAGGTCTACCTTCTCGAGGGTTTGGCGGGTCCGGCGGATTTATTGGCCTTCAGGCCCGTGGGTCGTCCCGACCTCTACGACCCGAAATACAAGCCGGTGACACATCCACGTCTCGCGGGCCTGCCGGCGAAGCAGCCGGCAGCGATCTTCAGAGAAATCCAACGTGGCGATATTCTTCTTCATCATCCCTATCAGAGTTTCGAAACGTCGGTCCTCCGCTTCCTGGAGTCGGCGGCATACGACGACTCCGTTCTCGCAATCAAACTCACCATCTATCGCACCTCGTCGGATTCGCCGATCGTGCTTGCCCTGGCTGAAGCGGCTCGAAGGGGTAAGGAGGTCGCGGTACTGGTCGAGATCACGGCCCGCTTCGACGAAGCTCCGAACATCAAATGGGGACGATATCTCGAAAACGAAGGGGTGCACGTCGCCTACGGTGTCGAGAAGCTCAAAACCCACGTCAAGGCCGCACTGGTGGTTCGGGAAGAGGACCACGGAGTCCGCCGTTACGTTCACGTCGGGACCGGGAATTATCACGGTGGGACCGCACGGCTCTACACCGACCTGGGAATGCTCAGCTGCGACCCCGATCTCGCGGCCGACGTTGCCGCAGTCTTCAACGAGCTGACCTCGGGCACACCGTGCGAACACTACCGCAAGATGTTGGTGGCGCCCCACACCATGCGGGACCGCTTCCACGATCTCATTCAACGGGAGATCGAGCACGCCGAGGCCGATCGCAGGAGCGGTATCCAGGCCAAAATGAACCAATTGCAGGACCCGGCCATCATCCGTCACCTCTACCGAGCATCGCAGGCCGGCGTTCCCGTCGATCTGAACATTCGTGGTCTTTGCAGTCTGCGGCCGGGCGTTGAGGGACTGTCCGAAAACATCAGGGTCTTTTCAACCCTCGGGCGTTTTCTGGAACATGCGCGGGTCTATCGTTTCGAAAACGACGGCGACCCCGAGTTCTTCATCGGGTCCGCCGATTGGATGAAACGCAACCTCGACCGCCGGGTTGAAACCATCTCACCCGTAAGGGACGCCGCCCTCCGCCGTGAGCTTGACGAGTTCTTCGGAGTCTACGCCACCGACGACGAATCGTGCTGGGATATGGCTTCCGACGGGACCTACACCCGCCGACGGCCCACCGGCAAGAATAAATCCGGTCGCTCAGCCCAAAGAGTCTTTATGGAGCGTGCCTGAGCTAGGAGCCTGTAGGACATAGGCCAGTAGCGCCATCGAGAAGTGTGGCATGTTGGATGCCTATGCCCAACAGGCTCCTATTAGATGCGCTGCGCGCATCCCGGGCACAGGTAAAGGCAGAAGTCGTTTAAGTTCTTAAAGTTAGGTCGTAATTAAACTCTGGTTTCGAGTATTATTAGGCATGGTCAATAAACGTTTCCGTCCGTGGAATCCCGATCAAATTGATCTCCTCAGGGGCCTCTAGGGCATTGCGGCCGACCAGGCGTTGGTGGTACCGCTCTCGAAGCCATCGGCGAAGATCGCGTCGTCAAGCGGCCCGGTATGACGGGCCAAGGCGCCCCAACCGTCGCCGTCCTGAGCGTCGGTTCCCGAGCCCGGGAACGGGCTCGGCGGCGGTCCGGAAGCCCACGCGGTCACGCTGACGCCGGTGTCGGCCACATCGACTGCCGGATAGACCTGGATTCCGTCGAGTGCGGTCATCGGCGACGGGTTGACGAAACCGGTGTTGACGCGGAACTCGGCGTTGCGCACAGTACCGTCGGCGTTGTACTCCTCGGAGTAGACCTCGGACAGTTTGTCGCATGCACCGGAGAGGATCGTGAGGATGTCGAGGTCGGCGCAATTATCCAAATCCCCCGAATCGACCTCCTGGAAAAAGCTCGACCAGCTGATGACGAAGCAGCCGCCGGGAGCGATGGCCACGTCCGGGAAGACTTGATCCGAGGTGGTGAAGCTGTTGACCTGCCAGCCGTCGCCGTTGGCGTCGCCGGCGCTGTCGAAGCGCTTGGCGTGGACCGAGTTGGCCGAGTCGTCGGTGGTTCTGGAGGCGCCGGGAGGCGCCGCACCGGCGCTGCCGTTGGAGTGCCAGGTGATGACGAAGTCACCGGCATCGTTGCGCGCCACCCGCGGCAGGTCCTGGCTTTCAATCTTGTAGTCGTTGACGCAGATCTCCTTGGTCGGGTAATTCAGCTCGTCGGTGGTGCACACCGGGTCCGCAGTGGCGCAAACGTCGAAACACTGGCCGGTGAGGTTGGTGACATCGATCGGCGTGCCCGAAGAATCGAAGATCCGCGCGAAAATGCCCGAAACATCACCGTCCTGGAACTCACCGGTACCACCGGCGCCGGACTGCCAGGTGATGACGAAGTTGCCACTTCCGTCGAAGGCCGGATCCGGGAAGCGCTGGTTGCCGCGACTCCACCAGTTGGCGGTGACGTCGGCGCCGTCCACCGGTGTGCTGTCGGCCGAAAAGCGCCGAAAGCGTACTTCTTTCGTGCCGGGGGTCTGGTCGTCGATGCCGGAGTCCCAAGCGATGATGAAGTCGCCGTTGTCCATCATGTCCAATCGTGGGTGTTCGTCCCTGTCGGTTGTGATGGTGTTGACCTGGAACTCAGCGAAGCGTGGGGTGCCGCCGGCCGTGAATCCGCTCGCGAAGATGTCCAGATTGCTGCCGGTCGGGTCGCTCTCCCAGGTGACCACGAAGTCGCCGTCGGCATCGACCGCGACGTGGGGGTTCTCCTGAACGCCGGTCGTTCCTACGTTAATCGGCATCTCCGCGAACAGCTGGCTGCCATCGGCGTTGAAACCGCACGCGAAGATACCGTTGCCATCGCCGTCGTTCTCGTCCGCCCAGACGACCACATAGTTGCCGGCGTCGTCGGTATCGATCGCCGGCCCGGCCGGTTCGTCGGAGGTGAATTTAGCCAAGTCGATCCCGGACGGAATCGTTTGGTTGCCGTTGGTCGTGTTGTTGACCACGAACTCCTCGCCCTGGAACGGCAGCCGGTCGCCGGCTCCGGCGGTTATGCAGAAAGACACCATCGCGATTACTAAAACGGACCAGAAAATATGTTTCATGCCAGCCTCCAAATTATTCTTTCACCATACTCGTACGGCGCTCGGCAGTTTAGCACGGCGCACCTTTGATTTTTCGAGAAGTTACCTTTCATACGCCTCCGGCGGGCGTACCATGAGGAGGTCCCGAAGGCCGGGTCTCTAGGATTTCCAAAAGATGTGCTTAGCACCATTTTACAGTTGGGCACAACCATGGCCGCCGGCCCGGCTTCGGAAGCAGTAAACTGCTCCTGGAGATGGGCTGGTCCGGCGTTAATGCGCATTTCAATCGAAGGGGACAGTACATGTTTGGATCCGATCACCGTATTCTCAAACGGCAACAAATGGGCCTCCTGGCTTTGGTGATCCTGGTTATGGCCGGCGGGTGCGGGAAGGCTGAAAGACCCTACAACGTCGTCATTTTCACCTTCGACACGGTGCGGGCCGACGCCATAGGATGTTATGGAAACGAGCGTGTCGGCACGCCGGCCATTGATGCCCTGGCAGCGGAGGGTGTGCGTTTTGCTCAGGCCGATACGCCCTTGCCCATCACCCTTCCCTCCCACGCGACCATTCTGACGGGGCGCTATCCCATGGCCCATGGAGTCAGGGACAACGGTCTTTTTGTCGTTCCGCATGAGGAGACCACTCTTGCCGAAATACTCGCGGCCCGTGGATATCGTACAGGGGCTTCAGTCGGTGCCTTTCCCGTCATTTCGCGCTTCGGCCTCAACCAGGGTTTCGAGTTCTTTGACGACGATGTCTCGCCAAATACCGAGGACGATCTCGGTCGATTGCGTAAGGCGGCCGCCAAGATCTACTTCGACGCCCGGAGGGCAGGACGCGTCAACGAAGCCCTCATCCCCTGGCTGGACCAACATGCCGACGAGCCCTTTTTTCTGTGGCTCCATTACTACGATCCACATCATCCTCTGGCGCCGCCGCCACCCTTTGATCAACTCTTTGCCGATGTTCCCTATCTCGGAGAGATCTCCTATGCGGATTCCTGTTTCGGGCAGTTCCTGGAACATCTCAAAGAACTGGGCGTCGATGATCGGACGATCATCGTCATGACCTCGGATCATGGGGAAGGGCGTGGGGACCACAACGAGGACACGCATTCCCTGCTGAATTATCAGTCGACGCTTCACGTTCCCCTGATCATTCGAGTGCCGGGAGGGCCAGCAGGAGTCGTCATATCCCGGCGGGTCGGGACCGTCGACATCGTGCCGACCATTCTGGATTTCCTGGGGATCTCGGATATTGAGGGGATCCAGGGTCAGAGCCTTCGGCCGGTGATGGAAGGAAGATTTTCCTCAGGGGCGCCTTCTCTCTACTATGCCGAGACGCTCTCCCCCCGCCTCAGCCATGATTGGGGAGAACTACGGACCCTTTATGAGGGGAAATTCAAGTACATCCATGGCCCCCGGCCGGAACTCTTCGACCTGGAAGCCGATCCCGGAGAGGTCCACGATCTCAGTGGAGAGATGCCTGACCGGGTTGATGAGATGAAGTCCAGCCTCCAGGAGTTCATGACCCGGCACGTGGCCGACCATGCCGAAACCCGGGTGACGATGGACGAGGACACGCGAGCCCGCCTCGAAGCCCTGGGGTATGTCGATATCGGCGGAGATACGTCGGAGATCCTTGAGGTCCTGCGGGAGGGAGGGATCGCCCCTCAAGACCGGGTGCAGGACGTCAATCTCTGGACCCGGACCAAGGATGCCCTGGCGCAGGAGAAGCCCTCCGACGCCAAGGAGGCCGTCTCTTCCCTCCTGCGACGGAACCCTGAGAATCCGGTCTATCGGGATGCCCTGGTGACGGCTCTTCTCAAGCTGGGAGAAATTGACGAGGCCCTCCGTCAGCTGGATCTCATCCCCCAGGTCGATCTCGGTGGAACAATTCATCCGAAGTCTCAGACCCTGATGATGGCGGCTTCGGCTTTGGCAAGCACGGGACGAATCACCGAGGCTCTCGATATGGCGGAGGAGTGTGAACGCCTCCACCCGAGCGCCATGGTCCTCTACCTCAAGCGCGCTCTCCTCCTCCAGATAGGAAGAACGGACGATGCGGACGAGGCGCTGCTGCGGAGTCTCGAACTGGATCCCGCCTATGTACCGTCACGGGCCGTCCTGGCGGCGAAACTGGGGCAGGCAGGTGACGAAGGCAAGGCTCGAGAGATCCTTGAGGCCATCATCGGCGAACGACCCTTCTTCGCGCCGGCGCATTACAACCTCGGGGTTGTCGCCCTTGGTGGGAGTGGTCTGGAGGCGGCCCTCGTCCACTTCCGCCGGGCGGTCGAGTTGGACCCCTTCTATATCAAGGCCCGCTACGCCGTCATCGCGATTCTCCTCGATCTCGAAGAAGGGGAGGAGGCCCAAAAGGCCATGAAGGTTCTGGAATACTTCGCGCCCGAGAGCCCGGAGACTCTCCAGGCGCAACAGCTCATGGAGGACTACTCATGAATCCAGCCATGTTAACCCGGCGATGTTTGTTCGTTGTCCTGGCCTTTGTGGCAGTGGTATCGGCTATTGGATGTCGGCAGTCGCAACCGGAAGACAGCTCTATTCTCGCCGTCTTCGACGGTGGTGAAGTGCGGGCCCTGGATCTGGATCGAGCCATTCTGGCACTTCCCCCCGGGGAACGGCAGATTCAGCTGCAGTCTCCGGACCGCATTGAAACCATCGTCCGCCGTCTGGCCTTCAAACAACTGATGAAGAACAGGCTCCTTGAGGACGGTCTCGCAGAGAACGAGTACATTCGCATTATTGAGGACGCCCTTCGGCGGAGAATCACCGTTGGGCTCTACCTTCACGCCCACTTCCCTCAGAAGCCGATCTCTCCGGAGGAATTCAGTGCCTGGCTGGATCAACATCCGATATTCAGATACCAGCCGCCGAGGCGTTTGGTCTACACCTTCTTCAAGGGCTTCACCCCCGGGAAATCCCGGGAAGAAACACGGCAGGCCGTGGAGAATGTGAAGCTCCGGGTTATGCGGGGAGAGGTCTTTGCCCAGGTGGCGGAGCGAGAGTCCGAGAGTGAGACCCGGCATAATCAGGGTCTGCTCGGCTGGATTTCCCCCGGGCAGGTGGCGCCTCAACTCGAGAGGATCATCTCCACTTTGGATGAAGGAGAAATCAGTGATCCGATCACCACAAAGGATGGCGTTCACCTCTTCTGGGTCAAGACCATCATCGAGGGCCGAGATCTCAAAGAAGCCGAGTTAAGACCTGTCAGCCTTTCGCGGAGCGCGGCGGAAAGGAGAGCGGAGACGATCGACCAGGCCCTTGCGAAACTTGGCGTTTCAGAACCCCTCCTGCCTCCGTCGGAGGTGCTGCAAACGCTGTTTCAATTCGGGAAAGCCGAGTCCGAGGTGATGACCCTGGGGGACTGGACGCTCACGTACGGAGAGTTCCATTTCCTTCTTCAACGAGAGCAAGGAATAGGGACCGGCGGGTCGGAGGAATTTCTCCGTGAGCTGGCACGGACCCAGGCCCTGCGGCAGATGATCGAGGAGCAAGAACTGCTTTCGGAGGAGGAGATCAACCCTCTGGTGGCGCCGGAACTGGAGCAGGAACGTCTGACCCGGTATGCCAATCTCGAAATGGGGAAGTGGATTCTCGGAGAAGAGGATCGCCTGAGGCGCTATTTCGAGTCGGAAAGATCGAGATTCAGGACGCCCCTCATGTTCCACGTTCTGAAAATGACGGTCCCCTTGGGCTCAGATCCAGTTGGGCGGATGAAGGAACTCGAAGAAAAATGCGCGGACCCTGAGGTGGGCGTCGGAAACGTCAGGTCCATCGCGGTTGAGATGGACGGAAAGGTGGAGGATCTGGGGACGGGACCTCTCTCTCAGCTCATCAGTCGTGATCCGGGGGTGCTCGCCGTCGTTTCGCTCGCGGAAAGTGCTTTGACACCGCCTCGCCGCGACGAGGTCGGTCTGGTGGTGTACGGAGTCTTGGAGAGGCGGGAACCAACGGACCGGCCCTTCGATGAGGTTCGGGAAATCGTGGCAGCAAGCATGCTCCAGGAGCAGGGGCCCGATCTTCAGGGCGAATTCAGCCGATGGGCCCTCAATCAGGTCCATTTCAAGCTCTTTGAAGAGCGACTCTTGGATGCGGGTCTACAATAAGATTGACATCGTTTCAAGTAGAGTTATTCTATAGAGGTGAAAGTTTCCAATAAGATGATTTTTGGGAGTCCTGCGAAGGAGGAACGGATGAAGAACTGGAAAGGGATTTTGACCTTTGGCGTGATCGTTCTTGTGGCCGGCTGGGCCATGTATGCGGTGGCGGCTGATGGGACCGCGGGTCTCGTCCGGCTTGAGGGCAAGGATCTGGAGGCGGCCCGCGCCACCAAGGTAGCTCATCAGGGGACGCCGGGAAATGGGACCTTCACCAAACTCGAACAGCCCGTCAAGCTCGAGGGCAAGGCTCCACGAGCCACAGGGTCGATTGTGTACGACACTGGGATGGTCGTTGCTTTTTCGGCCGTTCCGGGAAGATCCTTTGGAAACCGCTTCGATTTCGCGCTGAACACTGCAGGCACGGCCGTTGCCCCTGTGCAGCTCAGTGGCTCGGTGACCCATGTCACATGGGGAGTTATGAGCGTCATCGGCGCAAACACATGGGGTCCCATGTGGATCACCCTCTACGACCAGCTCAATACCGGCGCCGGGACGGCAAATGTGGTCAGCTCTAATGGTTATAGCCTCACGGGTGGTCCCCACACTGGACCGCTGCTCCTCAACGCGCCGTTGTTTGGCTGGAATTATACAGGCTCGTCGTTCTTGATAGGCATGTTGGATTACAACAACAATCCAATGACACCCAACGGCGTGGCCGCCATTATGGACACCGCTACTCTCGGGGGACAGGGGCACCACGGTTATTCCATGGCCTGGTGGACCACGACAGGAACCGGTTATGCGGCACTTCCGGGCGCCAACGTCATCATGCGGCCTACCGGGAACATCATCACCGTCCCAGTGGAGTTGATGGGGTTCACCGTGGAGTGAGGACCGGCTTGCAGGGAGCTATCAATTCTCAGCTATCAGCTCTTGGCTCTCAGCTGTCAGTTGACGCGGCCTTCGGGCCGCGTTTGTTGTTCCATCAGCCGAAAACCCTCGAGGATCTCGGCCTCGATTTCGAGCTGAAGGGCTCTGGCGTGTCGGTTGCCGAGTCGCTCTTCGGCCAGGGGCCGGGCCTCTGCGAAGTCCATGGGGCGGGGATCGCTTCGGTCCCGAAGCTGGAGAATCCAGAGCGCGGCCTTCTCCTGAATCGGGCCACGGATCTCGTCGAGTTCCATCTCCTGCACATTCGCGGCGACGGATGAGCCCAGCGACGCCAGTTGTGCCTGGGTATGCCGGCCCAGATCACCATCCTTGGCGGCCGAAGGGTGGTCCGAGCGCCTGCCGGCGGCCTTGGCAAAATCAAGTTCCCCGGCCCTAATGCCTTCGACCAGCCCGGTTGCTTCCTCGTATCGTGAACGAAGGTCCTCCGCCGTTCCATCGAGGCGAATACCCGAGAGCAGGGACTCCGCCGGAAGCCGGTAGCGCAAAGGATTGTTTTCGATCTCCTTCCGGATTTCCTCGGGGCTTGGGGCCGTGATGCGTTGGGAAACCATCCGGGCCAACTCCTGCATGGAGAGGGTCTCCTTCCGCCTCCACCTCAGGCGTGCCTGGATCTCCGGCCCCTGATCGAGTCCCAGATCCCGGGCTCTGCGGGCGGCCATACTCTGGACGATCGAGGCGTCGAGGGCGGCCTTTAGACGGGACTCCGGCCATTGGGAGAAGTTCGTCCCCGAGCGGGCGCTGGATCGGAGGAGGGTGGCCGCCTGGCGATAGGTGAGTTCCCCGCCGGCGTGCCGAAGGACGATCGTCTCTTCGGGCGTCTCCGGATCTTGTAGCGCACGAAAAGCGTAGTGCGGCCCGGCTTCTTCGAGCAGCTTCTGCTGGAGTCTCTCCCATTTGCGCCGGGTCTCACGCCGCACCAGGATGGAGCGCACCTTCTCACGGTTCTCGTCGAACGTGTTTCGCCGTTCGGGGACGATGAAATCACAGAAGAGAATGAGAAAGCCGTCGGGAGTTCGAAGAACCGGCGTCAACTCTCCCTCTTCGAGTTTCACCACGGCTTCGGCAATCGAGGGCGCCAGCTTTGCCGGATCGACAACCCCGACGTAGCCGCCCCGGAACCGGGTCTGGGAGTCCGAGAATTCCCGGGCCATGGCGGCGATGTCGGCGCCCTCTTCAAGCTGGATCCGGAGAGCCTCCGCCTTGCGACGGTACTTCGCCTCCGTCTCTGGAGAGACATCGAGAGCAGACCTGAGGAAGATCTCGTGAAGCCGGTACTTCCGGGGCTTGAAGAGATTCTCGGGCCTGCCCTCGAAGGCCGCGCGGAGTTCGTCCTCGGTGAAGCTCATGCTTTCGCCCTGAATCTCTTGAAGAGCACGAGCGAGAACAGCCTCTTCGGCTCGCCGTACCATGAAGTTCGTTACCGGGTCCGAAAGGAGATTCTCTTCCTGAGCGGCGCTCGCCAGAATATTCGTTACGGCCAATCTCTCGAGGTCCTCGCGAAGAGGATCGCCGGCCTTCCTTTTTGCGAGCTGCCAGTCCCGGTACTCCGCTAGCGTGATTTCCCCACCGGGATAGATCGCCAGTGGGAGAGTGGAATCCGGCAAATGAGTCGTACTGCAACCACCTGCTGCCAATAGCAGCAAAACAAGGCCCAGCAGGCATTGAACAATCGTTCCAAAGGTCATCGTAGGGTGCCCCCCGGGCTCTCCCGGAGCAAAAGAAGTCTCACGGTAGCATTCGATCATCACCTTGATCTTAGGGGCTCTCCCGGAAATAGGCCACCCGAACTCAGCCTGACCCCTTCAAGCTATCCCGAACGGCTACTCCGATTTCCTCAAGAGAGTAGGGCTTGGCGATGAAGGCGCCGGCGCCGAGAGCCAGCGCGTGCTGGACCTCCTCGTCTCTGGAGTAGCCGCTCACGAGTACGGCCTTTTGATCCGGACGGAACTCGAGAATTTCCCGGTAGGTCTCTCGACCGGTGAGGCCGGGTTCCATCAGCATATCCAAGAGGAGGAGGTCGAATTCCTCGTGCCGGAGTCTCTCGATCGCGGCTTCTCCACTTGGAACCGATTCGACTCGATAGCCGAGGCGCACCAGCAATGCCGCTGCAATCTCCCTCTGTTCAGCGACATCGTCCACGACCAGGATCCGCTGTCCCGTGCCGTAGAACTCCTCCAGAGGAACCTCCTCGGGCCTCTCCGGAGGGTTATCTCCGGTGACGGGGAAATAGAGGTCAAATGATGTGCCCTCGTCGCCGGACCTGAGGTCGATGAATCCGCCGTGGTTCTGAACGGTGTTCCAGACGACGGTCAGGCCCAGGCCGGTCCCACTCCTGCCCATGATCTTCTTGGTGAAGAACGGTTCGAAGATTCGCTGCCGGTGCTCTGCATCGATTCCCGGACCGTTGTCCACAATCCGCAAAACCACATAAGCACCGTTCGGCGCCGAGCCGGGACCGACGGACCGGCCTGCATCGACCTGCCGCAGGGAGGTCTCGACATCGACTCGTCCGCCTATGGACTCCCGTCCGAAACTCTCGAAGGCATTCGACACCAGGTTTGCGACGACCTTTCGAAGATGCACCGGTGACCCGGAAACCAGGGCCGATCCTTCGTCAAACCGGCTGTCGATGTTGATACCGGGATGACTGGATGCCATCACGACAAAATCCGGAGAACTCAGGTGCTCCTTGACGATAACGCTGAGAGAAACAGGCTGAGTCTCGGTGGCAACTCCTCGGGAAATCGTCATCAGGTCCTTGACGATAGCCGCCGCCTGATCACCGCTCTTCTTGATGGTTTTGATCGCACGACGCGTTTCGGGGCTCAAGGTCTCATCCATCAACAGCAGGTCGGGATAGCTGACGATGCCGGAAAGCACGTTATTGAGGTCGTGGGCCACACCGCCCGCCAATAGACCCAGCGCTTCCATCTTCTCCGACCTGATCAGCCGTTCTTGAAGGCAGCGGCGCTCAACGGCGTCGCGTTCCTGTTGAGTGAGTAGATCACTGATCTCGGTCTTGACGAGACTGAGGGCCTCGTACACCAGCGCCAGGGGATCGGACGGGTCGACATCCGCCAGATTCAAGTCGTCGTCCGTGTCCCAACTGATCGCCCCGAGCACTCTCAGGAGTCCATCGATCTTTTCTTGGGCTATCCCACCGGCGTGCCGGCTCGCCGTCGGCGGTGGGAGATCGGCACTGGAGGTTCCGTTCCGCTTGGCTGAGACGAAGTCAGCGATGTAGTCCAGGCCCTCCTCATAGGTCTTCGACACGTGGACCTTGAATGGGGTCAGGGCGGACGAAACCTGTATCACCGTGCGCATCAGAGGATTCAAGCCATAGAAGACCTCGAGGTCAAAGGGATTTTCCTGATACCACCGTACCATTCGGCGGACGTATCCCAGGCGCCCTGCGTGGCTGGAACTTTCCAAATTTTCCATCCCGGCGAGAATTGAATAGGGTTTGCCCTTCAGGCCGGCCGTCCGCATGACCTCGTCCCTCAATTCGAAGACCGGGTCCAGGTGTTCCTCTCCGATCCGTCCCTCCTGAACGGAGTGCACTACCGATCCGTCGATAACCTCGAATCTGATCGAATAGCCGTCCAATTCCAGCTTCCACCTTTCGTCGGTGAGGATGGCCGGAGGGATCGGCGCGGGTCGCTCTTCGGACGGTAGGGACTGGAGGATCGAGGTCGCCACCTCGATCGCCTGCCGATAGGACTGAACGATGCGAAGGGGAAATGGAACGAGTTTGAGCCTTATGGCCAGTCGAACCGCTACCGAGAATAAGGGTGACAGCCCGAACAGGACCAGACCTCGAATTCGTGGCCACCCCGAGATCGTCGAGGCGAAGAGTTTGCGGGTTGCCATCGTGGTTCTCGAAAGGCCCGAGTAGTCTGAGATCCAGATGAACGGCAGGTCGGCAGGCAAATGGGCTCTGACGATCTCTTCAATTCTGATGACGCTTGCCTGGGTTGTTGCCTCCTCGATGAACCCAGTGGGTTGGGTGAAGAGAATCTGTTCACCGATCAGCCTCAGAGTGAGGCGATGGTCGCCGCCGAGAGGAATATCCGTCCACTCCGGCCGACTCCGGACCGGCAGCCGTGAATATAGGCAGAACGCGCTCGCCGAGGTCTCGCTCAATTTGTCTCCCTGGAACACGCCGACCTCCAAGACCGCTCCGGCCTACCTGAGCATCACCAGCATCCGGATCGTGCCTTCTCCCGATTCCAGGCCTTCCATCGCTTTGCCGATGACCGTTCCTGGGATGATTCTACGGGATCGCATCGCCATGCCGGGAATAGCAGACGGCGTCAGCATGTCGCCGGGCCGGATCGGCCCGCCGGCGGTTGTCGCCTTGACCGGGACGATGCCGATGACGGCCAGTGGGACCTTCTCCTGTCTGGCCACGTCTCGATAGAGATCACCGAGGACGCCGGGCTGAGTGGAGACAACGCCGACGACCGATGCCTGATGGGCCTCAAAACTCCGTGCCAGGCGGCCGTCGGCGGTCATGACGACGACGTCGCCGGGCTCCAGGTCCCGCTGGCGAACGGGCACCATTTCCGCGAAGTCGGCGCCGCCTGGATTGAAGGTCCCGTCGGCATAGACGTTACCGTTGTGGGTGACCTTCCATCGCAGGCCGACCGTGTGGTTGTGGATCTCGGCCAGGTTTCCCGTGCCCGAGCCCTTGACGATCAGGCCGATTCCGTTCTGGCTCCAGGCGTAGACGCCGACGCCGCCGCCGGTGTTCCAGCCGGCGACGCCATTTGCATGGTCGTTGGAAGCCTCACCGAAGACCCCGGATTTCCAGTTCCAGTCACCGAGAGTATTGCCATAAACACCGTGCCCCTTGTTGTTGAAGCCGAAGACTCCGTAGCCGTCGGCGGAGTCGGCCCAGCCCCATAGACCGTGGGTGAGTCCGGATGTCGCAGTTGCCACCCCCTGCGTGCCGGTGTACGGCGCCTCGCCCCGGACTCCGATGCCGGCTGAGCTGTTGGCATAACCCAGCATGCCGTAGGTTGTTCCGGAGTATTTCGATGCAAGTCCCTTGACGCCGATGCCCCCAGAGCTTGCTGTGTCGCCCTGGACCCCAATGGCTACACCGGTGGAGGCGTAGTTGTGGCCCGATACGCCCGTACCGTCGGGGCTGAAGACGGATCCAAGCATTCCGCGGGTTGAGCCGCTGGTGCTTGA
>JAIOSJ010000355.1 GCA_021107705.1 Thermoanaerobaculales bacterium
CACTCCCAGTGGCGCCTCAAGACCGGCAAAGCCGTCGACGAAGCTGTCTGCATCCGTTGGGCGGCGATCGAGTTGATCGCCGGTGAAAACGATGAGATCAGCCGTGAGGCCCGCCGCAAGATGACGGATCCGTCGTGCGCGTTGTACGGGAGAAAATGGACCGGCGTGAACATCTGAGATCTGAAGTATCGTCAGCCCGTCCCATGCCGTGGGGAGTTGAGGCAGCACAAACGAAGTTCTCCGCACAGCCGGAAGATTGTGCGTTCGAAGACTGCGCAGGCGGTCCCTTCCCAGGGAGCCGGTAAAACGGAGCGGAACCTGCCGTAAGCGTTGGGATTTTTTCGTTTTGAGCATGGTATTCAACTCAGACAGTCGCGACCAAGAGATCCCAACAGTTGGTGAACTATAGCAGCTTCGAGTTTATTCCGATTGTCACACCGGCTACAATACGGGTCCCATAATGGATGAAGGAGTGACCATGAGCGAAAATTCGATTGCGGCCCCGCAGCCGTCGCACGAAGCCGGACGGTATTTCTGGGCTTGGGTCAGACCAAATTATTCGGCAACTCCAAACCGTAACCACTCCGCGAATCCTCACGCTTGAGGAGGAAGGCGAAAACAAAGCCGGCCACTCCGAGGGCGGCCAACATCAGCATCGGATTGGTGTAGTCGTAGGTGCCTTCTCGTCCGGCGATGATGGCATCGGCAACCCCCGGATTTGAGATCTCGAGAACCCAGCCGATCAGCATCGGAAAGGCCCAGAGACCGAGATTCTGTACCGAGAACATGAAACCGTAGGCGGTGCCGATCTTGTTCTCCCCAACGATCTTGGTCACAGCCGGCCACATGGCCGCCGGAACCAGGGAAAAGGCAACACCCAGCAAGAAGATCGGGATGTAGGGGGTGATCGTCGTCAAGGCAAACATCAAGTGGGACACAAAAAGGAGTCCTGAACCGAGGTACATCAGGGTGGCGCTCTTGCCCTTGTTGTCGGCAATCCAACCGAACAGCGGTGTGAGCACGATGGTGCCGAACATTAGGATCGAGGTGACCTCTCCTGCAGCCTGCCGGGCCATGCCGAATTTATTCATCAGAAGGTCCGGTGCATATTTGATGAAAGGAAACACCGCCGAGTAGAAGGTCACGCACAGAGCTGTGATTAAAAGAAACGTCCGGTCGGTCACGAGGAATTTGAGGTCAGCCCAGCTGAACTCTTCCTCCTCATCGTCCGACCTTTCGTTTTCGAGTTGTCGGTCGAGTTTTGAGTCGAAGAACATATAGAAAACGAACCCCAGGAGACCAACGACGAGTAATAGAACGCCGAACCAGATCGCCGTCGTCCAATGCGGTTGAAGCAGCCGGGGCGAGAGGATCAGGGCCAGTGCCGCTCCCAATCGCCCGAATGCGAGATTGAGCCCCAGGGCCAAGGCTAACTGATAGCCCTTGAACCACTTCACGATGATCTTGGAAATCACCACAACGCTGGTTTCTGCGCCAAGACCGAAGATGAAGAACCCCAGGGAGGTCATCTTCAGGGCTGGTGAGAATCGCGGTAAGAACGAGGACATGAAATCAAACCCGAAACCCCCTTCCAGGAATGTCGGGCTGGCGCCGTAAGCCGTGACTGCGCCGCCTAAAGCCATTAGCAGGCAGAAGACGAATCCCGTAATTCGAATCCCGATCCGGTCGCAGATGATCCCACCGATGACCGCCATCAAAAGGAAAACGTTGGGGATTGAGTAGGCAGAGGTGAAAAAACCATAGTCCGCCGAGGTGAAGCCCAACTCCGACTGCATCAGGTCCTTCAGCGGCGACAGGGCGTCGTAGAAGTAGTAGTTCATGAACATGACGCAGCTGACGAGAACGAGAACCCCCCAGCGGTTGAAGGAAGAATCTCTGATGGTCTTTTGTTCCATGGTCGTGTCCTCACCTCTCCGGATTTGCAGGGGCCCTTGGTCTGTTCTTGTGGGTTTTGACCAGGTCCTCTCTATGGGGGCGAGCTTAGCATGGGTCGTTGATCGTGACAGGGACGGCGACAGCAGACAGCGACCGCGACAGTGGGCAGCGGCCGTGAACAAGCGGCCAGGGGAACGTAGGGGATGGCGTGCCGTGCCCGAGTCCCCGAGTCCACGACAGCGACCGCCTTCGGACGCCGCGTCAGCGGCAGACGCCGGCCACTCCGGCACGATGGGTCATGATCATCCTTTCGGATTGAGCAACCGCCAGGTCATGGCTCTAACGCGGTCAAAGAGTTCGAGCGCCGTATGTGTTCGGGTCTTGTCGATCGCACCGGCATGGATGAGAAGCCTCAAGTGGCTATCGACCTCTTTGGCTGAGCCGTAAGCAATTCGCCAATGGTACATCCGGTCTCGGCCGGTCCTGCCATGGCCCTCAGCCAAATTTGCCGGCACCGATGACGCCGACCGAATGACCTGATCCGCAAGACTCTTGAGGGGCGCCGGGACCCTAATCACCAGTGCGATTGAGAGTCCGGCTGCTTCGAGAGCGACCGAGTGGACGTCGAGAGTGTTGCTGGTGAGCGCGTGAGACATGATTTTCTTCGTGTTGTTCATGTACCCCCAAAAGCTGGTGGAGACAACCGTTGTCAGGGGTCGCGGAGCGACCGGCCCATGGCCGGCCTGCCCTTGACCACGGTTGGCCCACCAGCTATCCACCCTCACCAAATGAACAACACGGAGAAAATCATGTACGCGGCTCACCACCGACCACGCTGCGGTCCACGGACGCGGTCGC
>JAIOSJ010000105.1 GCA_021107705.1 Thermoanaerobaculales bacterium
GAGGATAGCGACCGTGTACGACGAAGAAGGTGACGATGGGTTGAATACCGAGGCTGAGGACGGAGGTGAGAGCGAGTGGGGTGTAGAAATGCACGATCGACCGGTAGTGAAGGCCCGTCGTGTCGAGGACTTCTTCTCTGAGGCGGCCATCCAGCAATCGCCGCACGGTTTCTCCCACCAGGAGCCGGCTTACGATCGCTTCGGCCGTGACCCCGAGAGAAAGGGCAGCGGCGCCGACCGCGGCGCCTTCGAGATCGGTGGCCAATGCCAGTACGGCGGTGGCCAAAGCCATGGTTACGAGACGAAAGATCGTTCCATAGGCGACTCTCCGCGTGAGTCCGTTGCGAATGAGAATGCCCTGGTAGAAACGCCTTATACCGATGGTGGCGGGCCAGGGGAGCAGTAGCAGAAGCGGGAGCCATGTTCTTTCCGCCACCGAGGGGTCAAGGCCGAGGAGAGACTGGGTGAGCCACCTGTGGAATGGGGGCAGCAGACCGATCACCATGCTCAAAGTGATCGTGATATTGAGGGCCTGCGTGAAGTTTCTCAGCTTCAGGTAAGTGGCGCGGTCATGAACAAGGGCAGTCGAAGCCGCCATCATCATGATGACCGGCGCTTCAACGATGAGAGCGAAGGCGAAAGCGATCCCGAAGGCGGCGAGATTGAGTTTTGGCTCGCTCAGTCGGGCGATGACGGCGGTCAGGGTTGGGCCTTCGGCAGCCATCATCAGCCAGGTCATGGCCAAGGGCAGCCAGAATCGAAAAGTCCGGCGCAAGGTCAAGGGAGGGGTGGTGGTGAGTTTCGTCATCATTCAAATAGGACGGTAGACGAACCGCCTGACTGGGAAGTGTCGCAGATGTGTATGAGATTGTCGCGTTTGTGTGTGGTTTTTGATGGTCAGGTGTGCCAGATTTGTTAAGTAACGCAAAGAAGGGGGATGCCATGCGAGGTATTTTTGTCATCATTACAGTTTTCGGTGTGATGTTGTCCGGTGCTGCTCAAGTCGGCGCCGACTGCGCAGATCGTGTCGGCCACTGGGGTTATGGTCCGACTCAGGGGGTTGTTATCGCCGGGGAGCTGGCGGTCTTCGGCAGCGGTACGGTTCTTCAGGTCGCCGACATATCCAATCCATCCGTGCCTCGAGTCATTGGGGAACTGCAGATGGCGGGCGTCGTCCTCGGGATGGCGGCTATGGAGGAAGTTGTCTTCGTCGGGACGTCTGAGGGGGGATTGGCTGTGGTGGATATCTCTGTTCCCGCAGATCCCGTTCTCATGGCCCTTGAGGAGGATCCGGATTGGGTTATCGACGTCACGGTGTCGGGATCGACGCTCTTTGTCGCAGGGCGCCGTGACGGACTGGTTATCTTTGATGCGACGGACCCGGCGAACCTCGTCGAGATGTCGCGTTTCGAAACCGAAGGCAAGGTCTGGGACGTTGCCGTCGCCGGTGATCTCGCTTTTGTCGGAAACTTCAATGAAGGGTTGCAGATCGTTGATATCTCGGATTTGGAACATCCGGAGCTTGTGGCGACGTTGGATGAGGTCGGCACGGTGAGTGGGGTGGACGTTTCAGGAGACTTCGCCTACATCGCCGATTGGTATGAAGGGATGTGGGTGGTCGATATCAGCGATTCCGAAAATCCGGAGGCTGTTGAGTTCATCGATGTTTATAACTATGCCCTTGATGTCAGGGTTGCGGGCGGGTATGTCTATCTTGCCAATAGGGTGAACGGCCTTAGCATTTTCGACATTTCTGATCCGGCTGCGCCTGTGGAAGTGGCCTCGGTAGATCGAGAGGGCGAGACCCAGCGTATTGATATTTTAGGCAACCTTGCGGTATTGGCGAACTATAGCGGAGGACTCCGGGTCGTAGATATCTCGGTGCCGGAAGAGGCGGAGGAAATTGGGTTCATCCAGGGAAAAACTGAATCCAATGATGTGGCGATCAAGGGGAACCTGGCTCTGATTCCCGGTGGGGGGTGGCTGAAGTTTCTCGACATCGCAAATCCTGCCCGGCCGCGTGAAGTCGCAACACTTGACCTCCCCGGATATTCGAGGGAGGCTGAGATTGTAGATGATTTCGCGTTCGTGGCCGGAGGGTCCGGGGGTCTCCATGTCCTGGACATCGGTGACCCGCAGGATCCGATTCTCGTCGGTACGGCAGAGGTCCCCAATGCCCTTTCTGTCGATGTCGTCGGGAACATGGCCTATGTCGGGTGCGGATCTGATGGTCTTCGGGTGGTCGATGTCTCCGACCCTGAAGCGCCGGATATTGTCGGCGCTTTGGAAGGTTTGTATGTAGAGAACGCTACCTACGTGAATGGCACCGTCTACATTGGGGAATACAATGTCGGCATCCACATCATCGACGTTACTCTGCCGTCCGCACCTCTGGAAGTTGCCCTCCTCAATGTCGAGAAACCGATGGAGATGGTGGCTCAGGGCGAGGTTGCGTTCATTGGAGAGGCCAGCAACGGAGTCTGGATTTTCGACGCATCGAATCCCTTTTCTCCGGTTGAACTGGGACGGTATCCGTATACCTTTTACCCCTTCGGAATTTATCCGGCCGGTGAGCTTCTCGCCATCGCCGACATTTATGATGGATTCCACGTGATCGACGTGTCGGATTTGAGCAATCCCACTCAAGTGGCGGTCTCCCCATTTATTGGGACAGCCGAGGCCGGTATCGACGGAGACGGGGCCCTTGTCGTCGTTGCGCGGAGAGAAGGGGGCATCGAGATCTTCGATCTCCTGGAGTGTTTCTCCGAAGCGCCGACGGCAGACTTCAATTGGACGCCGACAATGCCGGAAACAGGTGGATTCGTCCAGTTCTCGGACACGACGGTGGGCACGGTCGACTCGTGGTCATGGGATTTCGGGGACGGCTTCGTCAGTACTCTACGCAACCCGATGCACATCTGGAGTGTGGCTGGGGATTACATCGTGACGTTGACGGTCAACGGCTCGTTCGGAAGCGATTCGATCAGCAAGACGATTGGGATCACCGATTGGACGGGGGAGGTACCGCCGATCACCAGCCCTGGCGCCTACACCTACGTGATTCCCGCGGCGGCCCACGTTGCCGGCCAGGAGGATACGAACTGGATCACCGATTCCGTGATGCACAACCTCGGAGACGAAACGGCGGGAATGTTTCTCTATTTCATGAAGGCGGGCCAGAACAATATGTCGACAGTGGGCGTCAGACAGACCGTGGCGTCGGGTGCGTCACTCATGATCACCGACGTCGTTTTGTCGATCTTCGGAGAGGACGATGCTGCCGGGGCGATTCTCATTGGATCCAATCAACCGCTTCTGGTGACCTCCCGCACCTTCAATGATGCCTCTTCCGGAACTTTTGGTCAGTTCATTCCCGGGCTCGAACTGGATCAGGGGGTTGAGCAAGGAGAGGCCGTTCGATTGATCCAATTGACTCGTAGTGATGATTTTCGGACCAACATCGGTTTCGCCAATGCCACCGGGAAGTCTCTAACTGTCGGAGTAGAGTTGGTGGCAAGTAATGGTGCCGCTCTCGGCACAAGGTCTTACACCATTTCGCCGTACGGATATTTTCAAAAGACCGATATCTTCGGGGCGGATGTTGACGAGGCCATGGCGATCGTGAGTTCCACGACTTCCGACGCCCAGTATTTCACGTACGCCTCAGTGGTCGACAATCGCACGGGTGATGGCGTCTTGGTTCAGCCGGCAGTCGGGGCGGCGGAACTGCTGGTTGCAGCGGCAGCCCACGTCGGAGGGATCGCCGACACGAAATGGAGCACAGATCTCGAGCTGCATAATCCTGGTGGGGAAGAGGTGGATTGCACCATTGAATTCCTCGAAAGCGGACAGGCGAACTCCACTCCACGGTCTGAGACATATCCTCTCGGCGCGGGTCTCAGCCGACGTTTCATCGATGTTGTGGCCGAGGTGTTTTCTTTTGAAGGTAGCGGCGCCCTCCGGGTTTCTGTGGCTTCAGAAGAGATCATGGTGACAAGTCGGACCTTTAATACCATAAAGAAAGGTACTTACGGCCAATTTCTGGCCGGCAATCCCATCGACGAAGCAATCTCCTTTGGACAGGAAGCGCGGATCGTTCAACTGGCTCAGGATCCGACGGATACCGAAGGTTTCCGAACCAATGTCGGATTTGTCAACATGGGATCTTCGGCCATCGACGTAAACTGTGAACTCTATCGAGGTAACGGGACTTTTCTGGACACCGTCACCACCCGGCTCCAACCCTACGAACACGACCAGATCAGCCGCATTTTCCACCAGGCGACCGTGGATGAAATCAGCAATGGATTCGTCGTTCTGAAGACCTCGGACCCGGGTGGTTCCTTCGTCGCCTACGCCTCGGTGATTGACAACCGATCTGGAGATCCGATCTACATCCCGGCTCTCGTGATTGATTGACCTGTAGAGGCCGGGAGCCGAAATTCTCCAAAATTTGCTGGTTAGAAACAACTGAGTCTTGCAGTCAGCAGTTAGGCAGGAGACACTCTCGATTGGAGAGGTGCTGATTGTGAGATTTTCCCGAAGGTTGGTGGCCGGTGTCGGGGTTTTGGTAGTGGTCCTGACGGTTGCGCTCGTACTGCTGCGTAATCAGGCCAGGTGTGGAGGATTTTCAGGGCCGGGAGTCTCGTCCGAAGAGTTGCCGCCTCCGGTCAGACCGGGCGAGATGCGCATCGGAAATTGGAATATCCGGAACTTCCCGCTTGACAGGAGGCCACAGGAAAAAGATCTCGGGTTTTCCCGGCGAACCAACATCTGTGATCTTGAGGATGTTCTGCGGGGTCTGGATGCAGATGTCCTCGGGGTCGAGGAGATCACAGATACCAGAGAGTTCCCGTTGACCGTGCAGCGGGCGGGGGATGATCGCCGGTATGAAATGGAATTCTCCTCTCATGGCGGTGGCCATGGGCAGAGTGTGGGACTGATCTGGGATCGTGATCGAGTCGAGCTTGTAGGCGAACCAATCGACATCAGCTCGGTTGCGGTGAACTCCAGACTCCGTCCAGGGCTGGCCGGCCATTTTCGCTCGTTAATTGACCCGACATTGGATTTCACCATCGTCCAGGTCCACCTGGCGGCCACCCCCAAGGGCGCCTCATCACGACGACGACAATTTCGGGCCCTTGCCGAGTGGGTCGAGCAGCATGTTGCAACGACGGGTGATCCTGACGTCATTGTGCAGGGTGATTTCAATACCACCGGCTGGGAGGGAGGAACCACGGAACAGGAACTCCACAAGCTCGACTCCATCTTCAGCCGAGTCGGCCTGAGGCGCTTGCGCAATGCCTCCGGATGTACCGAGTATTGGGAAGGCCCGGGCGGAAGGGATGGCGTCCAGGTTCCGTCGCTGCTCGACCTGGTGTATGTCGGTGGCCTCGATGACAGGGCGCCGTCAGCGCCGATCTCATGGCTCCACTGCAGCCGGATGGAATGTCAAGACCTCGTGTCGATTGCAGGGAACGAGGACGGAACCTTTTGGGACGTGTCGGACCACTGCCCGGTGACCTTTGAGTTGTCGTTGGGTCAGTGAACTGCCTTTGACGGGGCATGGCGTGTTTTCATCCTCGGCCTTCTGGTCCGCCTTGCGGCCCAGTGTCGCCCGAGCAGCGCGGTCACGAAGGGAAGTGGTAGTGGCGACTGCGACCACGCTGCTCGAACGAGCGGCGGCCTGGCGCTCCAGCGATGCCGATTCCTTCGCCGTTCTACCCGTGGATTGCCCATGACGCACCTGCCATTCGACGTCTGTTTCGAGCTCGACGGCTGGGAGCTCTTCTGGGCCTTTCTCGAGGTCATTGACGAGGACGCCCCCGGCCTTCCGGCGCTGCGGACTCGCGTCGCCGCTGCAGCCCGCGAGCGTTTCTCCTCCAGCGCCGACATCGCCCAAGCGCCCCCGGTGCAGGGTATGCGCCGGCTCTTTCGCGCCGCCGGCTGCGACCCCACGCGCTACCGCCCGGCCTCCGAGGCTCTGCTGCGTCGCCTCGTCAAGGGCGCCGAACTGCCGGCCATCCACCCGCTGGTCGATGTCAACAACTGTCTCTCTGCCGCCATGGCCGTGC
>JAIOSJ010000081.1 GCA_021107705.1 Thermoanaerobaculales bacterium
CTTCCGGCAAGCGCGAGGGTTCGAGAGCTACGCCCTGGCAGGCCCCTCCAGGCGGAAGAACCAAGATCGAAACGACCTGCCCGAGGGTTGCCAAGTGTCGGCATTGTGAGGACGGCGACAGTATGGCGAAGCGCGAACCGACACAATGCCACACATGGCACGCCCCGACGAGGCAGGCCGTCCGCGAGTCTGCGAACGCGCCACCAATCCGGTGATCGAGGTTGTGGGACCTCAACAACACGAAACGGCCTCTCGGCCGGGGCGTGCCATGTATCGAACTTTTGCTGCGGGTCGTTTCTATTGAGTGGGCGCAAAAGGTCGAACTTGGCAACCCTCGGGGCGGTCGTTCAAAAATCGTCCTCCCGGCGACGAGGCAGGCCGTCGCTCGCTTTGTCTGCGGGGCCGGTTTTCTGTTTGTATCATCCTGCCATTCCGGCCCCGCAGGCAATGCGACGCTGGTGCACCGCCAGGTGCACCAGAAGGCCGATGTTACGACTCGGCCCACTCACGAGAACAACTCGAAGAAACGTTCCCCGACCCAGGTCGGGGTCACGATCAGCCTAATCCAAACCCAACTCACCAAAGGTCGAACTCTTGCCCCCGAAACCCACCGAGATCCGCTCGTGGTCGATCACCACGGGAAGCTTGTGTTCCCAACAAAGGAAACGCAGCCGGTCCATTGCCGCTGGGTCGGCACCCAGAGGGATTTCACGAAAGACGACCCCTCTCCGGCGATAATCGGCCACCAGGGCCTGGCTGTGGGGACAGCACGGATGGGTGAAAACAAGGAGGGTCTCGAGGGCGCTCACGACTTCTTGAAGGATCCCAGATCAAGGTCGAGATCCGCCATTCCCGGTTCCATCTGCATCAGGACACGCGGATCATCCCGCCACCTGGGGTGAACCTTGACGTGAAGGGAAAGGAAGATCTTGGTACCGAGTACCTTCTCGAGTTCCAACCGCGCCGCCTGGCCCACCCCCTTGAGCACTCGCCCACCTCGGCCGATGACGATTCCCTTCTGGCTCGCCCGTTCGACGTAGATCACCGCATCGATCCGAAGCACATTTCCGTTTTCCTCAAGATAGTCGATGATCACTCCGGTCGTGTAGGGAAGTTCGTTGCGGGTCCGAGCCAACAGTTTTTCTCGCACGACTTCAGCGATAAAGAAGCGTTCGGTCTGCGTCGTCGTCAGATCGTGGCCGAAGAAGGCTTCTCCCTCGGGCAGGACGTTGAAGATCTCTCCGCGGAGCGCATCGAGACCATGATCCTTGGGCGCACAGATCGGGACGATCGGCGCCCCCGGACGCCTTTGTCCGTATTCCTCAATTCGCGGCAGCAATTCGGTCCTGTCCGGCACCAAGTCGATCTTGGTCAGCACACCGATCACCGGGGCCGTGACCGGCTCCAGGAGTTCGAAGAGGAAGTTCTCCCCTCCCCCCCAGTGCTCTGAAGAATCCAACAGGTGAAGAACGACATCCACCTCCTGAAGAGCAGACCGCACTTCCTGCATCATTCGCGCGTTCATCTTGTGCAGAGGTCTGTGGACTCCCGGCAGATCGAAGAACACCGCCTGCCCCCGGTCTTCGGTCAAGATTCCGACAATACGGTTGCGGGTTGTCTGGGGCTTGTCCGAGACGATGGCGACTTTTTCTCCCATAAACGCGTTCAGCAGTGTGCTCTTGCCCGCGTTCGGCCGGCCCACGAGAGCAACATAGCCGGATTTGTGCCTGCTCTTTCCCATGCCTTCCGACTGAGAATTGATCGACTTACTCATTCCGACCCAACTTCTCTCGTCCGCCGAACCATGACGCTGACAATCCTTCGACCGTCCATTTCATCAACGACAAAGTGGAGTTCCTCCTGCTTCGCCAGGACCTCTGAACCCGCCTCGGGCACCGTGCCGAAGCGAGAAAAGACCAGACCTCCAACGGTGTCAACATCTTCCTCGTCAAGCTCGAGATCGAAGAGTTCTTCAAGAACCTCAACTGGCGCCCGACCTTGCAGCCGGAAAACTCCCGGTTCGACTTCTTCCAATTCCGGCGGTTGGGCTGGGTCCATTTCGTCCTGGATCTCACCCACGATCTCCTCCAAAATATCCTCCAGTGTCACGAGACCGGCGGTCCCACCGTATTCATCCACCACAATGGCCATCTGCTGATGCTTCTCCTGGAATTCCTTGAGCAACGGCCCCAATTCCTTCGACTCAGGAACGACGATACACTCCAAAAAAAGATCACGAACCGGAGGTCTACCACCACCCGTCAGGTCCTTCACCAGATTTTTCACGTTGACGACGCCGATAATGTCGTCGATCGTCTCCCGGAAGACCGGCACACGGCTCTTGTGCGTTTTCGCAAAGGTCTCGAGCAATTCCTCCCACGAAGAGGTCTCCGAAACCACGACCATTTCGGTCCGCGGCGTCATGACCTCACGGACGGTTGTATCGAAGAAATCGACCAGACTCTCCAGGATCTCGCCCTCTTCACCTTCAATGATCCCCGCAGCCTCCCCGACGTCCAGGAAGGCTCTTATCTCCCGATCAGAGGCATCCTCCTCATCGTCGTCCGCGGCTTCACTGAGTTGACTTGCTCCCAATCGACTCAGGCTTGCAAAGGGGACAATCACTGGTTTGAGAACGCGCAGCAGGCGCGCGACACCGTCCTCGCCGACCGTTCCCAGAGGCCATTGGGCCACGATTGCAGCCACGATCGGTACAGCGACCGCAATCGCTGCAGCCGTCACAAAGGGGAGATCGCTGAAAACGAAAAGCAGGAGCCACAAAAAGGCCAGGAAGACGATCTGAGTCCAACGCAAAGCAGTAACCACGTTGGAAAGATCAACCTGCTCTTCCTCTCCCAGGGCGAGCAGCGGTTCGTGATCATCAACGACCCCTTGAAAGCGCACGTTTCCGAGATAGGAAAGCCGACGCAGCAAGATCTCCGTCAAGAGCACAAGCACGCCGAACATCAACCCAGCCAGGCTCAGAGTCACCGGATGAACAAGCCAACCCGCGAGATCTGCGGTCATTGAAGAATCTCCCGTCTCAAGTTCAACTCCAAAACATCCATATCGCCGTCGTCTGCAGTGTGGTCGTAACCACAAAGATGAATCAACCCGTGCAACGTCAACTCCTGTAATTCGCGCAACTCCGAGTGACCCATGCTTTTCGCCTGGATCCGTGCGGTGTCGAGAGAAATCACGATCTGGCCCATGAGACGTGTGCCTGACGGAAGGTCAGTTCCGTCAGGAAAGGACAGCACATCCGTGGCCTCGTCCCGGTCACGGAACTGCCTGTTCAACGCACGAATACGGGCATCGTCCGTAATCAATACGTGAACCTCGGCACGATCCACATCCAACCGTTCAAATACCTTGTCGGCAAGTTCCCGAAGAGGGCCTGCGACGCCGACCGCCGGTCGTCTGTCCCAGCTGAAGAGCATGCGAGTCATTGAGTAATTATGTCCCCCGACGATTGAAATCGAACCCCGGGTAATCGATACGATGATGATACATATTCGTCAGCACCCAGGTGAAGGCCGACCCGACTTTTTCCATCTCAGAAAAAGTGAGTTCACTGTCTTCCAGCTGCCCGTCGATGAGAGCGTCTGAGAATATTCGTGTCACAAGACCCTGAATTTTACCCGGGCTGGGACTGTCGATCGTTCTCGCGGCCGCCTCGACCGCGTCAGCGAGCAGCAACACGCCGAGTTCCTTGGTGTGAGGCTTTGGTCCGGGGTAGCGGTAATCACTCTCTCTCACCTCGCCCAGTTCCGGGTCGCACTGCTCTTTGGCCTTACTGTAGAAATAGCGAATCAACTTGGTTCCATGATGGGTCGCGATTCCCTGACGAATCGGCAGGGGCAGCTTGGCCTCGCGGGCCATCTCCAAACCCTCCTTCACGTGACTCTGAATAACCAGGGCCGACATTGAAGGCGAAAGTGAATCGTGCGGGTTTGCCCCTCTCTGGTTCTCAACGAAATACTCCGGTTTCACCAACTTTCCAACATCATGATAGTAGGAACACACGCGCAGCAGAAGCGAATTCGCACCAATCGCGTCAGCTCCGGCCTCCGCCAGATTCCCAACCGCAAGCGAATGCTGATATGTGCCTGGGGCTTTGAGAGAAAGCTTCTTGAGCAGTGGGAGATTCTGATTGGAGAGTTCAAGTAAGCGGATATCGGTGGTAATTCCAAACACACTCTCCATGAGCGGCAAAAACAGATTAGCCACTCCGACCGAGAACAGTCCCCCAAGAAATCCGACAAGCACGTTGACGGCCACTCGCTCGATGGAATCGGGCCAACCTCCCCATAGCGCCAGGGCCAAGACCGCAACGGCATTGGCAAGTCCAACCATGCCACCAACCCGGCTGAAAGCGGTTCGTTCCCTGAAATGCTGGGCGGCCAGGGCTCCGACCAGACCCGAGATCAAAGCAAAGACCAGGATAGAGAAATCTCCGCCCATCATCATCGCGGCGGTCAGGGACACGCACAGCGCAAATAGGACCGCCAACTCAATTCCCAGCAACATGCTGACCGTGACTGCCCCCGCCGCAAAGGGTATCCCCCACAGGTACAGATCGACATCCGACATCATCGGACCAACCGCGCTGCGAGCGACCGCGGTCGCGAGAAACAGGCCAAGTCGATTGATGCCGACAAAGACCACCATCAGAATAAAGATGATCGACAGGCGACTCCGACCTTCCATCGTCGTTGAACTACGACCAAGTAATCGCCACAAACCCACCACAACCAGCAACATCAATGCCCCGATACCGATCTGATTGGTGTACGTCGCAACGGCCCTCTGCTGGTTGCTCAAGTACTGAAGAGTTCGGGCCACTGCGAAGGAGACCCGATCACCGCGGCGAATCAGGATCTGGCCTCGGCTGAAGACCTGGGACCTTGGGGTCACGCCCTCCTCAGCAGCGCGGACACGATCCGCGGTCTCCGCCCGACTGAAGACCAGATTTGCCGGCAAATTGGATTGCAGGAAATGAACCGCCGTACGCAGCCATGATCTCGGCACCGCGGCCTGTTCGAGCAACCGTACCCTGATCGCATCATTCAGGTCGAGACGTGAGTCCACCACTCCGGCCACATCGACAGGCCAGACCTGGCGTTCGATCCCGGTCGAAAGGTTGCGAAGAACCAGTCCATCGGCCGCCCGACGTTCGAGAGCCCTGCGATCATCCACGATCCGGGTACGATAAAGCTGCGCCGCAACATCGATCAAGGCGCTTTCAAACTCGATCGAACACTCTGATTTGATGATCGCAGCGGCCATCGGAGTTTCCAGGAGCAGTCGGGATCCCTCCATGAGATCGACTTCGATGATCTCGGTATCTGAATCCGATGAACGACAGAGGGTGAAGAGGTCCTCGATATAACCGATGACTTCGATCTCCTGGCGAGGCTCAAAGTCGTACACGGGAAGGACGCTCTCGCGGGCCTCGACCCGTATCGCCTCGGTGGCGGCCGGATCCGGCACCGTCACATCGACCGGCATCAGCACGTCGAAGGTCGCAACCTCGCCCGGCCCCCACTCAGGCAACATCCTCCCGGCCCGCGGCAGCAGAATGACCGTACACCCCAGGACAGCGACGACGGCCCATGCAAGCGGCTGATCGAGGACACGGTCCCACCAGTTGCTGCGCTCGGCAAGCCCGCGCTGAATGCGCCCAGTAACTCGGCTGTCTCTTTTCGTCAGATCCTTCTTCATGTTGTTTCGCCCGTTATTGGCTTCCGGGCCGCCTCCCACTGAGCATACCGATCCACAATCTCCTGTACGAGCCGGTGTCGAACAACGTCCCGATGGGTGAATTCGACAAAAGCGATGCCTTTTGTATCACCCAGGATCTCGAGCACTTCAACAAGTCCTGACGCCTGCCCCCGTGCAAGATCGATCTGGGTAATATCACCGGTGATCACCACCTTCGAATGGAAACCCGTCCGGGTGAGAAACATCTTCATCTGCTCATGGGTGGTGTTCTGAGCTTCGTCCAGAATAATAAAGGCGTCATTGAGTGTCCGCCCACGCATGAAGGCCAGAGGCGCAATTTCGATCACCTGGCGTTCGATCAAAGTTGAGACCTTCTCGTACCCGAGAATATCGTAAAGAGCATCGTATACCGGCCTGAGATATGGGTTGATCTTCTCCTCGAGATCACCTGGCAGAAAACCCAGGCGTTCGCCGGCCTCAACCGCCGGACGCACCAGAACGATGCGTCGCACTTCCTTTTCCATCAGCGCGGCCGCCGCAAGGGCAACTGCCAGGTAGGTCTTGCCCGTACCCGCCGGTCCGGTCGCAAACACCATATCGTAGCTGTAAACCGAGCGAATGAACAACCGCTGGTTCAAGTTGCGAGGCACCAGATAGCGCTTGAGACCGGCCGGAATACTGGCATCCAGGAAAAAGTCCACAAGGTCAATTGAGGAATCCTCCTCAAGCACCCGGACACCGGTACGGAACTCCTGCTTTCCTACGCCACCACCTGCCGACAACAACCGATCGAAAGTATCCAGCAGTCGAGCCGAAATCTCTACCGCTTTCTCCTCCCCTTCCAGGGAAACCTCGGAACCGCGTGCTCGAACGGTCAAGCCGAGCCGCTTTTCGAGATAACGCAGATGCTCGTCCCGCGTCCCAAACAGGGTCTCTACGTTGGCGGAGCCAACGGTCAACTGACGTACGCTCATCGTGCTAACCGGCAAAAGCCCGAGGTCAACGGCGTCAAACGGAAATTTGGTGGGTTATCGTCACTCATTGTGCTGGGATCACTCATCCGGCGATCGAAGAGAAAACGGAGGTTTTGGCACAACTCACAGACATCGCGTCATTGTATCACCTAAGGTCGAACGTCTGGGCGCTTGCGAAATTCCCAGGTCGTTGCGCACTGGAGGCTGCGTCAACGAAGGAGGCCGCCGAAGCGGATCGCAAAACGAGCCGGAAGGCCGGGGTTCATTGAAGGGCCGCTGACCTGCTCGCAGCAACAAAGTCGGGAAGGTTAGACCTGGCACCGAGTTCAACACCTCCATCCGCAACCTAACGCAACTTTGTTAACTTTGTTTCTCCTGACACCGATGCAAACTTAAACCAAAGCGGTAAGTGCTTTTGAATTTTTGATTTAACTAGAATTTTGTTGTTTGCTCGGTAAAGGCCGGCTTTGTCGTCCGGATCCGTTCAGTTCTCGCCGTAGCAACCCTCAGGAGCTTTGCACGCAAGGATTTTTCCCGACTCAAATTCCACTGAATATTGTTTCTCACCAAAGTCTGCGGAAACCGACATGGATTCCAGATCTTCGATGGCAATGGCGCGTCCATCTTCGGTTGGAAATGAAAAAGTGCAGGAATGAAATTGGCCATCTGCTAAAACAAGATTGTATTGAATAAAATATCCCACGCCACCAACATATGAACGCAGGTATGAAAATGATTCTGGCGCGGCTCCAAAGATATTCGAGAAGTAATTCATTCGCGTGTCGAATTCATCAAAAGTCACGCTGCACTCACGTAGGTACGTCTCGTAGACGGTTTTGTGGTCCTTTTTGATAATCAAGTCAAGGCATTTCTCCAAGTACGGCCGAACGGAACCGTCGATCTCTACCTTGGGGGACTTAAGATACTCAAACGCCAGGACAGCAAGGACCACCAATGGGACTATGAAGATGGTCTTCTTCATCGCAAAAACTCCAAAGTCATCGGCGCCAGGGGCATTCGGTGAATTTTCATGGCTGGGTTTCTGGTAGCCTAACGACCGAACTCACTGGTTTTTACGGAGCGCAGCGGAGTAAAAATCCAGTGCAGTGATTTGTTATACACTTTCTATTTCCCTTCCATTATTCTGTAATTCCTCTTTTCAAGATAATTCCCCAACCATATAGAACTTAGAATTACTAACGGTATAGAAACAATCAATCTTATCAAACTAAATTTTATCCCCATAAATGAAGCAAGGATAGTGATTTCCTTTTCCTCCTCCGACCTATCCTACCACCGGCGATGCGCTTCCGAGGGCAAACCAGGCGATGCCGGCCCCCTCGGGGTGGTTCTTAAACGACGACGGTCGATGATGAGGCATCGATCCCCCTCGAAACCCAAACCCGAGCCCCCCGTGAAAGCCTCAGACCCACTCTCAAGCCGTTCTCGGCAGCGGATACCTTGAACCTTCGGGCGGTCCCCGGCCCGGCTCGATCCCTTTCCGGGCAAGATAGCCGAGGATCCTTGTGATGGCCCGGTGCTCAAGAATGACGCTGACAATCCGCATCTCACTCAGTCTCTCGAGGCTCAAGGGCGGCCTGAGGATGTACCGCGCCACCTTTTCCATCGACTTCCGATCCTCAGGCTCAAACCGGACGCTGTCGTCGACCGAGAACCCGCCGGCAGAGAAAAGGTACACATTGCGTGCCCGACCTCTTCGAGCACCTCGTCGGTCAGGAAAGCCGCGAAGGCGGCTGCCCGCTTGGCCCCACAACTCGGGTAGAAACCCCTCTTCTGACAGCTGGTCGCCACGAGAAATTCGGCGCCACAGTCCGAACATCTGACACGGGCAAAGCCCGACTCGAATCTGCCGCAGTCCAAGTAGGTGTTGACGACATCGTCGACGAAGGTCCGCCAGAAGCCGTAGCGCTGCTCGAAGCGCTCCTCTCAGACGCCCTTGACCTCTGTGGTCGTAGAGTGCCTCGACCAGGCGGTACAGGGGTGTTTCTTGCGGCTTGCGAGCACGATAGAAGCCAACGGCACATTCTGCGACCAGGGGAAGCTCCTTCCTGAGTCGCAGCGTGGAGGGATCACAACAGGGTGGCCCGGATCGAGGTGAGAGTCAAGCAGACAACTGGCCGACGCCGGCCCAACGTACTGTAGCGAAATCCAAAAAAGAACCCACAAAACCAGCCCATGAGATGGGCCACATGTTCGTGGAGGCGCGAAGAGAGTGGTGAGCGCTGGTCCTGTCTAACTGTGTGAGTCGGACCGGCAGCCGCGTTCACCTGGAGGTAGGTCAAGAGGATGTCTGCCGAAGAGTCCGTAGTCAGGATCCTCGGCAGGCGACGAGCCAGGCCGTGACTCTCACCGTGACCTCAAGGGGAGATCGGTTCGATAACGAAAGTATAGTTGTTGCCCAGGGTGTACCAGAACGGGCCGGAATAGGTTTTCTTGATCGCCTCGATCAGCTCCTCGTTCTCGGTCGTGACGGAGAAGCCATACAATACACCTGTTCTCTTGTGTTTGGGCCTGCCATCCTTTCGCTTCCAGTTGTCCCAATCATACTTGATATTCAGTTGCCACTGCGGCTGCGACCAGCGAATCCTCCCGTCGAGGTAGTCGCGCAGATCCTTGGGTTCGCGGCCGGGATAGTAGTCTCTGGGGAACTCGCTGTAGTCCCGATAGTACTCGAAGAGAGCTGTCCGGAAGATCAAGAAGTCCTCGATGATCGATGCCGCCTGAGCACGCCGAACCTGACCCATCACAACCGGGATCACGATGTTTGCGAGGATGCCGAGGATGGCGATCACGATCAAGAGTTCCACCAGTGTGAATCCTCTGGATGCCGAGACGTTCTCACCGTTCATGCTGGCCTCCGTTCGGCTGACGCTCAGTCCTTGCCTCGCGAGGGCAGGTCGTCGAACATCGCGAGGCTGTCGGACGTCGATTCATAGCTTTCTCGTTCGCCGGACACCTGTGCGGTGAGTCGGTACTCGCCTTCACCGAGGAACTCGTACTCGAAGTCTCCCTTTGGGCTCAGACCGATCATCTCGAGGTTGGTGGGAGGGGCGCCATGCTGGGCTCGGTAGTCCTCGATCTCTTCCACTCCGAACACCAGCGTTTGCCGGGCGCGGATCCGCGCCTCCTCCGGCGTGACCTCAGTGGTGCGCGAGAACGGCCCTATGCCACTCAGATTGGCAGCGGTGAGGATTATGGCGACCGCTGCCAAGACGCCGGTGAGCGCCCACGAGTCCCGCCATGAGTTGCGCTGCTTGGCCGTGGTCGTGAGGGTCGATGGAGCAGGCGTTGAGGTTCGCTCGAGGCGCCCAGCCAGACGCTGGATCTCCTCGTCGATCTCGTCCCCCGTCGTTTCGCGGCCGAAATCCGACTCGTCGTCATCACCAGGAATGAAGGGATTGTCAACCATGGCAAAGCTCTCGCCTAAGCATACCATCCCTGATCAGGAGCCGGTCCCCGGAGAACGAAAAGTCTGACGTTGTCTCCGATTGTCGGACGGTATCCCAGAATCGGTCACTGACCTAGGGATAGTGATTTCCTATTCTTCACCCATCCCATCCTTCCACCGTTGACGACCCTTAGGGGGAAAACGACGACGATAGTTGACCTTCACGGGACGGTCCCCGCCGACGATCAAGGACCGAACGCCCCAGACCGCCACCGTGAACCCTTGGGGAACCGGCACGTTGCGACGGACCGGAGTTTCAGCCCCGGCCTTCTGGTGTGGCTTTCGCCGCCCCAGCGTCGCTATGAAGCGAAGCCACGAGAAAGCCAATTGAAGGGACTGCGGCTTCGCTTCACACGCGAGCGGCGGCCTACCTCGTCGCCGGGAGAACCGGGGTCGGAGAGCGCTTCCCGTGGAGAGCCAGGCCAGGTCATTGCGCGGAAGGCGAGAGATTCGCGTTTCGCTTATCCGGCACAATGACTGAACAGGCACTCCCGATGGAGGCGCCTTCCGTGATTTTTGATCGCCCAGCCGATCCGGTGACCGAGGTCGGAGAGGTTCCACGTATGCGCATGATGCGGATCTTCGGAAACGATGTGATCTCGGCGGTATGATAGCTCATTTCCAGGGGGCGATATTGTGTAGCGTGAATGAAGACCAGCTCGACATTCCTCCCAGGGGCCTAACCCGGCTGAGCCGGAACCAAAATGCGACTGGCCGGCCCGCTGGGTAGAAGTCCCAGGTTACAGGTTGCAGGTTGCAGGTCACATTTTACAATTTGAAGCCTGAAACCTGAAGCCTGAATCCTGAGACCTGAGACCCGACGCCTGGGCCCGGTAGTTCGACCTTCGAAGCAGTTCGAGAGTGAATGGCTAAT
>JAIOSJ010000023.1 GCA_021107705.1 Thermoanaerobaculales bacterium
AGGGACACTGCATTATTCCTGCATATTCATTCCCCTGAAAGACTGTTCGGGCCTGGAACCAGACTGTTTCTTCCTCTGGCGGCCAAGGTTTTCCACAGCCCCGCCGCCACGACGGCGACAATCGCAGGCGGCTTACCTGTCGATTCCGCCGATACACAGGTATTTAATCTCGACGTACTCATCGAGGCCGTACTTGGATCCTTCGCGGCCGTTGCCCGATTGTTTCATCCCGCCGAAGGGGGCCATCTCGTTTGAGATAACGCCCTCATTGATGCCGATGATGCCGTATTCGAGACCCTCGGCGACGCGCCAGACACGTCCGATGTCCCGTGCGCAGAAGTAGGCCGCAAGGCCGAACTCGGTGTCATTGGCTAGGGCGATAGCCTCTTCCTCGGTGTGAAAGCGAACCAAGGGTGAAACCGGACCGAAGATCTCTTCTCGGAACACCCGCATTTTGTCGGTAACGCCCGAGAGAATGGTCGGCTCGACAAAAGTGCCGCCGAGTTCTGAGCGGCCTCCGCCGAGGACGACCCTGGCGCCTCTTCCCACCGCCTCATCGATGAGACTGCAGACGTTGTCCGCCGCACTTTCATCGATGAGGGGACCCATGGTCACACCCTCTTCAACGCCGTTACCCAGCCTGAATTCGCTTACGGCTTCGGCCAGCAACCGAGCGTATTCGTCGTGGACGCCGTCCTGGACGAGAATCCGGTTGGCGCAGACGCAAGTCTGCCCCGCGTTGCGGTATTTGGAATTGATGGTTGCCTGAACAGCCCCCTTTAGGTCGGCGTCGTCGAAAACGATAAAGGGCGCGTTGCCCCCGAGTTCCATTGAGGTGCGCTTGACGGTTTCGGCACACTGGGCGATCAGCTTCTTGCCGACCTTGGTGGAGCCGGTGAAGGTCAGTTTGCGAACGATGGGGTTGCTGGTGAGTTCTTCGCCGATAGCGCCGGTATGACCCGCAACGATATTGATGACCCCGGCGGGGATTGCGGCACGCCTCGCGAGTTCGGCGATGGCGAAGGCGGACAGCGGTGTTGCGCTGGCCGGTTTACAGACTGTAGTGCATCCGGGTGCGAGGGCGGCGCCGAGTTTGCGGGTCAACATCGCGTTGGGAAAGTTCCATGGTGTGATGCAGGCCACCACTCCCACGGGCTGTTTGACACAGACGATTCGACGATCATCGGCCGGCGGCGGGATCACGTCGCCATAGAGGCGCTTGGCCTCCTCGGCGAACCATTCGATGAAGTTGGCGCCGTAGGTGATTTCGCCCCGCGCCTCGCTCAGTGTTTTGCCCTGTTCGGCGGTCAGGATCCGGGCCAGGTCCTCCTGGTTCTCCATCATCAGGTTGAACCATGTGCGAAGAAGATTCGCCCGCTCCTTGGCCGGCCTCTTTCGCCAGTCAAGCTGCGCCTTCTCGGCGGCTTCGATGGCCCGGCGAGTTTCGGCGCCGGCGCACTTGGCAATCTTGGCAATGACCGTCCCGGTGGCCGGGTTGATCACATCGAGGCTGTCGCCGTTGTCGGCATCCACCCATTGACCGGCGATGAAAGCCTGCGTTTTCAACAGCGTCCTGTCGTTAAGTTCCACGGCTCACCTCCCCCATATTCCATAGTACCTGGCGTCTTCAATCTTTGTCGGTTGGTGTCGGAGGAGTTTCGGAGATTGAAAAAGGGCTACACTGTTTGCAGGAGGTCCATGATGCCCCGCCACATGAAGGCCGAAGAGTTGATGGCAACGGATTTGGTGACGCTCACCGAGGATGAAACGCTTGCCCACGCCAAGCGCTGCATGGAACGAGGTCGAATCCGCCATCTGCCGGTTGTGCGGGAGAGGATGTTGGTGGGCCTCGTGACCCACCGCGACATTCTTTCGGCCTCCTTCTCCTTTCTCGCGGAGGTCGATCCAAAGGAGCAGAGGCGCATCTTCATCTCTATCCCGGTGAAGGACATCATGCACCGAGACGTGGCTTCCATCGGTCCTGAGGCATCCGTGACGGAGGCGGCCAAAATCTTGTTGAAGAACAAGTTCGGATGTCTCCCCGTCGTTGACGAAAAGGGCGAATTGGTGGGCCTGCTCACCGAGGCGGATTTTCTTCACTTGACGGTGAGGCTCCTCCCGTGACGGTTCTCGATTGGGTTCTGGTGGTTCTGTGGGGAGGCATCGCCCTGAGCGGCTTTTGGAAGGGCGCGGTGAGAATTGTTTTCGGCATCGGGGGCGTGGTCGTTGGCTTGTGGTTGGCATTGGCGGTGGGTGGAGACCTTGCAATAATTTTTTCGGAAAGCCTCTCACCGGCCTGGCTTGCGGCCGCGGCGGGCCGATTGGCGCCCGTTCTTGCGGCGCTCCTGCTTTTCACCCTCGCCGGATGGGGAATCGAACGCACGCTGAAGGCGATGCATCTGGGGTTTCTGAACCGTTTTCTCGGGGCTGCCTTGGCCGGGGTAGTGGGCGGAGTCCTTCTGGGCCTCCTGTTAGTTCTTTCCCTGGGGGTTTCGCCGGAGTGGGCGGCCCTGTGTCGGGATAGCTTCCTCTTTCCCTACCTTGTAGACCTCGCCGAATTGGTTTTCGGGGCAATCGCCCGATAAAGGGTGTCGCGCAAAACAGGGTCTCTTCCGGCTTCGCGAATGAGGTTCTCGAGGTGGGTTCGGCCCATGCCGACGCCGGCGGAACCGCCTGCGGCTTTGGTGATGCGTTCATCGACGATGGTTCCGTCGAGATCATCCGCACCGAACTGAAGGGCGACCTGCGCGATTTTCTCTCCCAACATGATCCAGTAGGCTTTCAGGTGGGGAATATTGTCCAGGACCAGTCGTGAAGTGGCGATGGTCTGGAGGTCCAGTCGGCCACCGGTAGGTGGAAGATGATCCAGGGCGGTGTTCTCCGGGTGGAAGGCCAGAGGGATGAAACACTGGAAACCGCCGGTCTCATCCTGCAGTTCGCGGAGGGCAATGAGGTGGTCAACTCGATGTTCGGCGGCTTCGACATGGCCGTACAGCATGGTGCAGTTTGATCGAATGTTGCGGCGATGAACCTCGCGAGTGACCTCGAGCCACCGGCCGCCATCGGTCTTGTGATCACAGATCTGCGCACGAATCTCCGGGGCAAAAATCTCCGCTCCGCCGCCGGGGCAGGAATCCAGCCCCGCCGCTACCAGACGGTCGATCACCTCGCCCAGATCCAATCGTGAGAGAGACGCGAGAAAATCGAGTTCGACCATGGTCAGAGCCTTGAGATGAATCCAGGGGAAGCGTTTCTTCAACGCGCGAAAGAGCTCTTCGTAGTAGTCGATCTTGAGCTTTGGGTGCAGGCCGCTGACGATGTGAAGTTCGGAGACTGACTCATCGACATCGCGGGCGGTGGTTTCGACCGCCTGTTCAACAGTCCATGTCCAGCCCTCGTCCTTCTTGCTCCAGGGCACGTAGAAGGCGCACAGAGCGCATGAAGCGGCACAGACATTGGTTGGATTCAGGTGGCGGTTGATGTTGAAGTAGGTCTTGTTTCCGTGAAGGAGTTCACGACGATGGTTGGCGAGGCGCCCGACCCCCAACAAATCGTCGGTCGTGGCCATCAGAATGGCGTCCTCTCGATCCAGGCGCAAACCAGCCAGAATCCTCTCGGCAACCGGCTCCAGACGCGGATCCTTGAGGCGAAAGGCTTTGACGTCGCCGATCATCTTCAGCTTGTCTATTTCAGCTGGAGAGACTGAAGAAAATCAACGTTGCTCTTGAATTCGCGCACCTTTTGCAACAGTAACTCCATTGCCGGCGCCGGAGAAAGCGTGGAAAGGGCGCGCCGCATGAGGTAGAGCTTTTCGACCTGTTCTTTCGGATAGAGCTTTTCTTCCTTGCGGGTTCCGGACTGAGGAATATTGATGCAGGGGAAGATGCGCTTGTCAAAAAGCTTCCGGTCGAGAACCAGTTCCATATTTCCGGTGCCCTTGAATTCCTGAAAGATAACTTCGTCCATTCGAGAGCCCGTGTCGATCAGGCAGGTGGCGACCATCGTGAGACTGCCGCCATGCTCGACATTGCGGGCCGAGCCGAAGTGCCGGCGCGGTTTTTCCATGGTGCGGGCGTCGATACCACCCGACAGAATGCGCCCGGAACCCCGTTGAAGGTTGTTGTAGGCGCGGGACATCCGGGTGAGGGAATCCATGAATATGATGACGTCCTCGCCCATCTCCACAAGACGGCGGCCACGCTCCATGACCATCTCCGAGACCTGAACGTGGTTTTCCGTCGAGTGATCGGAGGAGGAGGCGAAAACCTCGCCGCGAACGACGCTTCTTCGCCAAGCAGTTACCTCCTCGGGTCGTTCGTCAACCAGCAAGACAAAGATCGTGGTGTCCTCGTGGTTGACCGCGATGGCATGAGCCATTTGCTGCAACAGAGTTGTCTTTCCGGCCTTGGGCGGGGAAACGATCAGGCATCTCTGGCCCTTGCCCAGCGGTGCGATGAGTTCGGCGATCCGCGGTTCGATGATTTCGGGCTCGGTTTCCAGTTGGAAACGCTCCTCTGGGTCGATGACGACAAGTTCCTGAAACGGGATCGCCTTCTCCCGATATTCCTCAGGAGGGAGGCCCTCGATGGTGGTGATCTCCACGAGTCGGGGCCGATCGCCGGCGTTCACGGCCTGACCTTCAATGAAGATGCCGCTCTCGAGGTGGAGCGGTCGGATCAAGTCATTCGGAGCGATAGGAGCATCTCGCTCCGGCATGAAGGCGTTCTTCGAGTCAACCAGCAGGGGCTGCCCCTTATCCCGGATCCAGAGAAAACCCTGGACCGAAAACGGTGGGCCGCCCGAATTTGTGCCCGAACCGGAACTCTTGCGTCGTCGCCGGGGTCGTCGTCGTCGTCGTCGCGAGGGGCCTTGTTCACCCTTTTGTTCATTGGAGTTTCCGCCGCCGGAGTGCTCCTGAGGGTTGCGCTGGGGAGCGTTATTCGCTGCCTTGGCATCTTCGGTTTTTGGGTTTTCACTGTCACTCATATGGTGTCCTCGTGGGTCAGACCAGAGGTCGAAGCCCTCCAGCAGATCGGCGCACGATGCACAAAACGAAAACCTCTGCTGGATCGACGGGTTGAGTCATGGTGCGCACGGCCTAGCCGCGCCTCGAACCATTGACTCACAGACGCAAGCCTACGCGGTTTTGGCAAAGTCTGCAACCCCAGGCTGAGATTCGGTAGGATGAGCCATGCGGGAGGTGGGTTTGACTTCGATCTGGGAACAGGAGCCGGTCTTGGCGGTGTGCGGATGGAGCGGGTCGGGGAAGACCACGCTGCTTGAGCAGGCCCTCGGTTCTCTGACCGAAAGAGGTCTGCGCGTGGCGGTCGTCAAGCATGATGCGCACGGGCTTGATTTCGACCGGGAAGGAAAAGATTCGGACCGCTTATTTAACGCCGGCGCCGATGTCCACCTGCGGGGACCCGGGGAACTCATTTGGCGCATGCATGAATCTCCTCATCGTGACCTGAGCCGAGCTGTCGGAAGGCTCCTTGAGAACCATGATTTCGTCCTTGTTGAAGGTCACAAGGAGACACCCCTGCCCAAGGTCTGGTGTTCCGACCGGCTGAACGCGGCGCCGCCGGACGGCCTCGTGGCGGTACGAGCCGTTCTTCCCTGGGACGGGAGGCGTTGCGAATTGTTGTTGGCCGAAGTGGACCGCCGTTTTGAGGAGAGCCGCCGCAAGAGACCTCTCTTTGGCGGCCTTTTGATTGGTGGCTTGAGCCGCCGTATGGGTTCTCCCAAACACCTCATCGAATTGGCAGGAAAGACGATGCTCGAGAAGGTGTTTGGTGTGCTCGAGCCGGGGGTAGACCGGGTGGTCCTTTTGGGCAGTGGCGAGGTACCGCCGGTATTGAGTGGGTTGAAACAATTGCCCGACACCCCCGATGCCGGAGCGGGGCCACTCGCCGCCCTGGTGACGGCGTTGCGTTGGGCCCCTCGGGCGGGTTGGCTGGTGGTTGCCTGTGACATGCCGAAATTGACTCCCGAGGCTTTGGCATGGCTCGAAAGAGAGAGAGGCCCCGGGCGATGGGTGGTCCTGCCGAAGGATTCGGAGGGGCGTCCAGAACCACTCCTTGCCGTCTACGAACCCCAGTCCGGACACCTACTCGAAGGCCTGGTGGCCCGTGGTTGTCGGGCCCCTCGTGTCCTGGCCGAATTTCCCCAGATTCACACTCCCGCCATCCCGCCGAATCTCGCGCCGGCCTGGGTCAACGTCAATCATCCGGAAGACCTTGGAAACCGAAAACCACTCAAAGAGGGCCGGGATCAAAATCAGGGTCAAGAAGGTCGATGACAGCAGGCCGGCTACGACAACGAGCGCCAGAGGGCGTTGCACCTCAGAGCCCATTCCTGTCGAAAGCAAGAGTGGAGTCAGACCCAACATCGTTGTGAGGGCCGTCATGAGGACCGGTCGCAGACGGTTCGCGGCGCCTTCGATGATGGCCTCGCGAGGCGGAGCGCCCGCGCGAATCAGTTCGACGATGTGGCTGACCAGCACCAACCCGTTTTGCACTGCAATGCCGAAGAGGGCGATGAAGCCGACCGATGCCGGGACTGAGAGGTACTCGCCACCAACCCACAGTCCAATGATTCCCCCGACCAAAGCCATCGGTACATTGACGAAGATCAGCAATGCAAGACTGAAGCGACCGAGGGCCAGATAGAGCATGACGAAGATCAGGACAAAGGCTGCGGGAACGATGAGGGCAAGGCGTCGCATGGCGCGCTGCTGGTTTTCGAATTGTCCGCCATATTCGAGGTAATAACCGGTCGGCAGCTCGATTTCCTTGTTGACCTTTTCGCGAATATCGGCGACGACACTGCCGATGTCTCGGCCGCGTACGTTGGCCGATATGATCCAGCGTCGTTGGTTGTGCTCACGGTTGACCTGGATGGGACCGATTACTTTTTTCACGTCGGCCAGCTGGGACAGGGGCACCTGGGCGCCGGAGGCGCTCGGTACCAGAAGGTTGCCGATGGCCTCGGGATCGGAACGATAGGCTTCCTGAAAACGGACATGGATGCCGAAGCGGCGGCTGTTGAGGTAAAACTCGTCGATGACTTCGCCGCCAACCGCCAGCTCGACAATCTCCAGAATGTCTGCCGCTGCCACGTTGTAACGAGCGCAGGCTTGACGGTTGACGATCACCTGCACCTGTGGCTGGCCGAAGCTCTGCTCGACCGCCAGATCGACCAATCCCGGCACGTCGTTGATGGCTTGGCGGATCTCTTCGGCCGCACGCCGAAGTTGGCTCAGGTCGTCGCCGTAGACCTTGATGGCGAGTTGGGTTCGAACTCCGGACAGCAACTCGTCGAAGAGATTCTGGATGGGCTGGGTGAAGTTGAGTTGCACTCCCGGCGTCTCGGCCAAGGCGTGATGAATCGATTCCACAAGCTCAGCCTTGCTGTGGTGGTTCTGCCAGCTGTCAAATGGACGTAAGACTGCCTGGATCATGCCGAAGTTCACCGGATGTGGATGGGCGCCGGCCTCGGGCCGGCCGATGCGGGCAACCGATGATTCGACCTCCTGAAACTGGCCCACCTTCCGTTGCATTTGACCGACGACATCAGTCGCTTCTTCGAGGGCGATCGATGGGCTCATTGTGATGCCCACCTGTACCACACCCTCTTCGAGCACCGGGATGAACTCGGTTCCGAGTCGGCTGAGCACGAAGAGGCTGAGGCCCAGGGTGAGTACGGCTGTCACCGCAATGAATCGACGGAAATTCAGGGCCCGGCGCAGGAAAGTCGTGTAGATCCTTCGTATTCTGTTTTGCAGAGAGCTTTCGGATTCCGGCCGGCTGCGGATCAGCATTGATCCGAGGCTGGGAGTCATGACCAACGCCGCCAACAGGGATCCGAGCAGGGCGAAGGAAATTGTAGCCGCCATTGGGGAGAACATCGCGCCTTCGATCCCCTCGAGAGTGAGCAGGGGGAGAAATACGATGATGATGATCAGCACCGAGAAACTGATGGGTCGGGCCACCTCAGTGGCAGCAGCAACTACAGTTTTGCTTCGATCGCTCTCAGCCGGCTTTTTCGACGCGAGGCGGCGATGGATATTTTCCACCATGACGATGGCGCCGTCGCCCAGCATGCCGATGGCGATCGCGATACCGCCGAGGGACATCAAATTGGCCGACATTCCGTTCGCACCCATCAGCAGGAAGGCCACGGAGGCGCACAGAGGTAGGGCGAGGGCCACGATCATCGCCGAACGAAAATTTCCGAGAAAAACGAAGAGGCTTATCAGAACGAGAAGCGCTCCAAGGAGCATGGCTTGGCGAACGGTGCTGACCGCATTGTCGACCAGACGGCTCTGGTCGTAGTAGGAGACGAGGTCAACGCCTGAGGGTAAGGATGCCTGGATCTCCGGGATCTTGCTTCGTATGCGGTTGATGACGTCCGAGCTGTTTTCGCCGAAGAGCTTGAGGACGATTCCGGCGACAATCTCCTGCTCTCCGTCAAGGACAACGGCGCCGCGCCGCACTTCCGCGCCGTAGTCGATTTCGGCCAGATCTCGAAGTCTGATCGGGATTCCGTCGACAACCTTGACCTGAATCGTCCGCAGATCTTCGAGTCCTTGCAACAGGCCGACGCCACGCACGAGATACTCTTCTTGACCGAGAACGAGAAACTGCCCGCCGACGTTGCTGTTGTTTTTCGTGATCGCGTTGACGACGTCGCTTAAGGCCACGTCGAAGCGGTTGAGGGCGGTGGGGTCGACCCGTACCTGATATTGCAGAACATGGCCGCCCATCGACAGGATGTCGGTGACTCCTGAGACTGTCTGCAGCTGCAGTTTGACGACCCAATCGTTGAGTTCGCGTAGGTAGATATCGGGATCTTTGCCTTCGGTGTCGATCTCAGGATCGATGCTGAGGTAGTACATGAAGACCTCTCCAAGGCCGGTCGAGATCGGGCCGAGGCGAGGAGGATCGATGGTTGAGGGCAGATCGGCAGAGGCGGCAGCCAATCGTTCCGCCACGATCTGACGGCAGAAGTAAATATCCATGTCGTCTTCAAAGTAGATGTAGATCACCGCCATGCCGAAGGCCGAGGTCGACTTGAGTTCTCTGACGCCGGGGAGACCGCTCATGACCGATTCAATGGGAATGCTGATGAGCTGCTCCACCTCTTCGGGCGCCATGCCGTGGGCTTCGGCAAAGACCGGCACCATCACCGGAGAGATGTCGGGGAACGCATCAGTGGGAAGCCGTGTGTAGGCCACGGCGCCGGCGGTAATAAGGGCCACAAGAAGGAGTACGACGGCCGCGCGGTTGGCCACTGACCAGAGGATGATTTTATTGAGCATCAAGACCTCCTTAGTGGGCGTGGCCGTGGCCGAACGAGCCCTTGAGCATCTCAGCTTTGAGGGTGAAGGCGCCCCGGGAGACGTAGGTTTCGCCGACATTGAGGCCCGAGATCACCTCGACTCTCTCGCCATCCTGACGTCCGAGTTCCAGCGGCCTTGGTATGTAGCCGTCGTGGTCGGTTACGAAGACCACCGTGTCACCATCCTCCATCTGCACAAGAGCCTGCAAGGGCACGGCCACCGGAGCGTTGATCGTCTCCAAGGTCACCGTACCGGTGACGAAGCACCCGGGGTGCCAGCGGCCCAGGGGGTTGGGTACCTCAGCACGCGCCAGGGCAGTGCGGGTGTCTTCGCCCACGAGAGGCTGCACGAAGTCGAGGGTGATGATGGCTTCGTCCCCGTGATCGGTTCTGAGCTGAACTTCTTGCGAAGCGCGCACCATGCCGATGTCCTTCCGGTAGACCTTGAGGTCGATCCATACCGAGCTGAGGTCAGCGATGGTGAATACGGCCGCGTCCGCCGCAACCGAATCGCCCTGCACCAGATGGCGGTCGATGACCATGCCGGCAAAGGGTGCTGTGAGCGTATAGCGGGTCAGGCTGCCAGCGTGCTTTCGGGGCAATATTCGAAGATCTTCAAGGGAGAATCCCAGAGCAATCAATTTCTGCTGGGCCGAGCGCAGTTCGATACGGGCTTCGGCCCGAGCGTTGCGGGCGTCCAGGAAATCCTGCTCCGCGGATATCCGCTGCTCGTGCAGACGACTCTCGCGCTCGTAGGCGGCTTGGGCGAGTTCGAGCCGAGCTACGGCCCCGAGATACTGAGCTTTGATATCCGCCAGTTCGCGGCTTTCGAGCACCGCCAGAATCTCTCCGGCTCGCACTGAGTCGCCGAGACTCTTTCGTACTTCAACGACGACGCCGCTGACCCGTGGCGTGACGTGGGCCATGCGATCGCCGTTGATCTGAACCTCACCGGGCAGCTCAGTCGTGAGGCGGATTTGCCCGGGGCCGGCGGTTGACAGCTCGAGACCGTGGCCCAAGGCGTCGAGGTGAACTACGACTTCTTCGCCATCGTCTTCTTGGAGCTCAGACTCGTGATCGTCAGTGTGAAGCTCTTCCCCATGTTCATGTGCGTGGTCTGAGGTCGTTTCCGGGTTTGGCCCGCAGGCGGCGAGACCGACCATGAGGCTGAGCAGGGCGAGCACCTCGAGTTGTTTGAATATATTCATGATTGCTCCTTGACGAGAGTTTGCGAAAGCGGTCCGACCAGGTGTTCGAGATCACAGAGGGCCAGGGCGTAGTCGAGACGGCTCCCGAGGGCGAGCGTTCGGGCTTCGAAGAGAGCCTGTTGAGCTTGCAGGAGGTCGATGAAGGCGAACTTGCCTTCTCGGTAGCCGATGGTGACTGCAGCAAATGCCTCGGTCGCGGTGGGCTCGACAACCTGTGTCATGCTCCTGACCGCCTTCTTTGCCGCGAGCAGGCGTTCGACGAGGCTGCGGAGCCGGGCGTGCTGTTCTGCGTTGGCCGCCTGAGTTGTACGACGGGCGGCGTCCAGCTCGAACTCTGCGGCGCGGCGAGCGCCCTGGTTGCGGTCAAAAACTGGAAGGGGAATTGAAAGACCGGCCACCCACGCCGATTGCCCGCTTTCCCGGAAGTGACGTGTGCCCAGGTGCACTCGAAGGTCAGGAATGGCGAGTGCCTTTTCGAGTCTGAGCGAACGCTCATGGAGGGTGAGGTTCCGGCGCATGATTTCAGCTTCGGGCGCGTTCCGGAGGAGCCGCTCGAGGTCGGGGTATGGCGGAAGGTCCTCTGGTGCAGGAATGTGCCCGACGGCCCGCTCGAAGTTCGGGTTGGAACTGCCCCATGCAGCTGCGAGGTGGACTCTGGACCGATTTACATTGTGAAGCGCGTTGGAAAGTGCGACCTCGGCGTGGGCGGTTTCGATACGTGCACGGGTCGATTCGACCGGTGAGACCTTGCCCGCATCCACACGAGCCTTGACGGTGCGGGCGAAATCCTCCGCCAGCTCGAGCAGCTCTTCGGCCAGGACGAATTCCTGTTGGGCCGCGAGGAGTTCAAAAAAGGCCGTATGGGTGCGGTACAGAACACCGCGGCGTTGAAGATCGAGGTCGCTTGCGGCGAGCAGGACTTCGGCGTCGGCGACATCGCGGCGACGCGCCCGATCGCCTCCAAGCAGGAAAGGCTGTGCGATCGCGACGGTCGAGTCGGCGCCGTCAAACCCGTTCAATTCGTCGCGGCCGCCGAAATTCTCGACCTCCATCTCGAGTTCGGGATTGAGAAATTTCGAGGCCTGTGTGACCCGGGCCTCGGCGGCGGAGACGGCATGCGCTCCGGCGGCCAGAGACGGGCTGAATTTGAGGGCATTTGTAATGGCCTGGTCGAGGGTGAGCTCGCCCCGGGTCTGTTCCTGGTCGGTCAAGCCTTGAGCCTCAGCCGACTGTAGAAGTGCTGGTGAAACCAAGACCACAGCCGTCAAGAGCACAATGAAAGAAGTATGCATTCGGTTCTCCTCGCGAACATGAATCGAATAAAGAGTTGGAGGACCGGACCTTGGGGTCCGGACCGTTCGTCGACTCAGTTGTGAGGAGATCTAGGTCAGGAGGACGACGGTGGCAAGGAGGGAGAGAGCCTTCGAGTTTTGTTCCACGTGGTCGGCACGAAAGGGGAGGTTCCTACATCCGCTGTCGTGACTCAGAATGGTGCGGACCTCGGCAACGATTGAGGGAGAGGAAAGCTGAGTTTCCTTTGTTCTCCAGTGTGGCACCTTGAGCCGCACGTCCTCGCAGTCGCCGCAGGACCGGGCGCCTGCCTCATCATGCGAAGCTGCTGGGCTGCAGCAGTCGTCGAAAACGGACTCGACTTCAATGTGACCGTCTGAGCCGACGCAGACGACGGCAATGCCGAACTGGGCGGTACCGCCAACGGCGAGTACTGCTGCCAGCATACAAACCGTTGCGGTCATCGAGGGTCGCAGTCGCTTCTTCATGGATTTCCGGTGCGTGGTCGGGCAAGGTCCGAGGCCGCGCGTTCTCGAGGAACAACCAACAGACTCAGGGATCTGTTCCGTGCCCCAAAGAGCCGGCGGATGGTATCACCGGATTGATATGAGGGGCAAGTGGATCATATTCCGGCATCATTTGCGCCAGTATTGCTGTCAAACACAGGTTCGCCGATCGCCAATCAGGGCGTTTTGCAGCGATCGACTTGCGCTCTCGTGAATTCTGTTTGTCTCGCCTTTCGAAATTGCTGAGTTGTCAGCCGCTAAAGGCCCCGCTCGGCCAGCTTCTCCATCAGCATCACGTAGGCCCGTTGTCCGCGCCTGAAGCTGGCGAGGCGGAAGAACTCGTTGGGCGAGTGGAAGTTCTCATCCTCCAGTGCGAAGGCGAAGTTGAGCGAATAGATCCCGAGGATGTCGCGAAAGAAGCTGCAGATGGGTAGGGTTCCGCCCGATCTTATGGAGTACGGCGCTGTTCCGTAGAGTTCGGTAAGCACCTCCGAGGCGATAAGGTTGCCGGGATGGTCCGCCGGCATCAGGTAGGGCGGCGCATTGCCCTCGATGGACCTTACGTCGACCCGTACACCCGGCGGCGTGTTTTTCACCACGTGACGAATAATGGCCTCCACGATGAGATCCGGATCCTGGTCGGGGACCAGCCGGCAGGAGATCTTGGCGTGGGCCTCGCTCGGAATTACTGTTTTGACGCCCGCTCCTTGGAAGCCGCCCCAGATGCCGTTGACCTCGAGTGTGGGACGCGCCCAGGCCCGTTCGATGGTGGAATAGCCGACCTCGCCGAAGAGTTCGTCGACGCCGACCCAGCGTTTGTACTCTTCCTCGTCGTGAGGAACCGCGGCGATCTTGCGCCGATCGGCCTCGGACAGTGGCGCCACCGTGTCGTAAAAACCGTCCACCGCAATTCTGCCGTCGGCGCCGTGCATCGAGTCGAGAATCCCGGCCAGTGCATGAATCGGGTTCTGTACCGCGCCGCCACAGAGCCCTGAGTGGAGGTCGCGATCGGGACCTGTGACGTCCACCTCCACAGCGCACAGGCCCTTGAAACCAATATACAGACCTGGCTGGTCCTCGGCGTACTGGCTGCCGTCGGCGCTGATCACGAGATCGCTGCCGAGCTTGTCGCGGTGCTCCTCCATGAAGGGTGGAAGCTGAGGGCTGCCGATCTCCTCTTGGCCCTCGAAAAGAAACTTGACGTTGAGAGGCAGTCGCCCGGTGGTTGCGATCAGAGCCTCGGCGGCGAGGATCGGGATCAGGCTGTTCCCCTTGTCGTCGCTGGCGCCGCGTGCGTAGATCCGGTCATTCCTGATCTCCGGTTCGAAGGGCGGCGATGTCCAGAGTTCGAAGGGGTCCGCCGGTTGGACGTCGAAATGACCGTAAATCAAGACAGTGGGTTTTCCGGGTGCGTGCAGCCAATCGCCGTAGACCACCGGATGGCCGCCGGTGGGCATGATCTCCACATTCTCGATCCCCGCCTTGCCGAATCGACTCGCCACCCAATCGCCCGCCCGCTGCACGTCATCGACGTGCTCGGACATGCTCGACACGCTCGGGATCCTCAAGTAGTCGAACAGCTCGTCGAGGAAGCGGCCCTGGTTGTCGTCCAAATACCTCTGCCAGTCAGCCATTACAACGCTCCTTCTCCCTGTGTCTAAGCAATCTTAGC